>DHAP01000001.1 GCA_002397465.1 Caryophanales bacterium UBA4951
ACGTGCACCTAGGAGTTTTATTACTATTACTTCCGAAATGAAGATAAGCATAATAAACATGAGAAAACAGAGGAAATGATAGTCAATATTTTCAAAGAAAATAAGGGCAGGTATGGATATAGAAGAATAGTCTACGCTTTAAGAAATGAATACGGTCTTATAGTCAACCATAAATTAGTTAGAAAAATCATGAAGAAATATGGTCTAGTTTATAAGGCTAGAAGGCATAGGAAATATTCTTCATATCGAGGCACTGTTGGTAAGATTGCCCCTAATGTTCTAAGAAGGAAATTCGCCGCTGATGCGCCGTTCCAAAAATGGGCAACAGATATTACTGAATTCAACATAAATGGTTCCAAAATATATTTATCTCCTATCATTGATATGTATAACGAAGAAATCATTTCTTATTCGATAAGTACATCGCCAAACATGAATCTTGTTCTCGATATGTTGGAGAAGGCATTCAAAAAGCTTCCACCACATCAAAAATTAATTCTACACTCGGATCAGGGATGGCATTATCAACACCCAGAGTATCAAGCTCGTTTAAGACATCGGGGAATAACCCAATCAATGTCCAGAAAAGGAAACTGCCTAGACAACTCAGTCATGGAGAACTTCTTTGGTAAGATGAAGATGGAAACAATCTATCTTTATCACATTAGGTCAATGTCTGAGATGATTGATGAAATCAATAAATACATTTCTTATTACAATTTCTATCGCATAAAAGAAAAACTGGGAGGTTATAGCCCAGTCGATTATAGAAAAATGAATCAGAACAATTTATAGTTAATTAAAATAGGTCCAATTTCTGGGGCGCACTACACAAACCGAAGTAACACAGATTATTTCGCATTAAAAACTCAACGATAATTGAAATTTATAAGTCTATTGCATCATAACCGTTAGAGAATGAGATATGTAAACCAGAAACTTATATCATAGAATCATCGCTTAATTTCCCTTCCAAGTAGCCTTTGTTGAATCTAATCACTATTTCATCGCATTATTCACCATTTATATATAATTCGTGTTTTGCCACTCCGTTTCTAAGTGTAATGTCATATCATCGATAGAACTGACTTATTCTTAATACAGAAAATCGAAATTAATAAAGCTTCTCCACAAAAGAAAAGACTCTTAACAGTATTTGCATTTATAGAAAGGATCGAATTGAACAAAAAAAGCCCAAGCAATGAGTTTGAGCCATTTTATATATTCAAATTTGACAATGGATTAATTAGTATTTTTAATCACAATTATTTTATTTAAACTTTCAATATATCCAACTTCGACAAGTGAATTTACCAAATTATTTGAATCATATATCCAAGATGTTGTAAGCTCTTTTGTCTCGTTTCCATATTTAAACGACAAAGTAAATTTGCTTTGAAAAAAACAATGGTTTGCATAATCCTTAAACATAATTTGGAATATATATATATCATCCATGTTCTTTAAAATTGAATTCATATTATGTTTGACCATTACTGTTTTAATAATGAATGGTAAATCAAATAGTAAATAAAGAAATATGCCAGTTAAACAAACAATTGATGCAATTTCTAATGACTCTCTTTTTAGGAAGAAAAAAAGCCCTAAAAATAATAGAAAGAAAATCATAAAAAATGTAATAGATGATCCTAAAAGCAATTTAAATAATTTTTTGTCCTCTTTATATTGTAGAGTGTCTTTGTAATTTAATTTCATAATTTCATATTAGACTAGATGAATTAGAGACATATCACCCAGAACTACCCTCCCTTTATTTTTTTCGTAATTAACTTGATTAGTATTAACTCTTATTCTTATTCCGTAAGTCTCTTCTGGAAATGTAAAGCTATGTGAATCTAAAATATCTTTATTTTTCGACATGGTGGCAATATTAAACTGATAAAAAACTTTATATATTCCTTCTTTAGATTTAGTTTCAAGAACTATTGAAGATTTAGTGTTCAAATATTCCTCTTCACTCCAAATGGCAATACCAAAATTAAAAGCGTTTATATCTTGAGAAAAATCCATTTGCAAATATGCGGTTCCAGCACCTTTACATTTAGCTGATAACGCTAGATATTGATTATTAATATATCCACATCTTATCCTTTGCGTAGTAAACGAAAAACCAGAATCAAGTGAAATGTTAGTTCTATTTTCATTATCGACATACTCATTATGAAACCCAAAATCTACTCCATTAATGCTTTCGCTTATTGGAGTTATATTATTTGTCTGGCTAACCGTTATAGAATATAAACCTGAAGATTTCCACCCATATCCTCTAACTCTCAAATAAACTTTTCTTCCTTTAAACAAATCATACTTTAGTGAAAAATTTCTTCCATTAGTATAATCACCATCGTCATCAAATGCCAAAAATCCTTCATTAGATTTTCCAGGGACAATATTTGAGAATAATTCACCATAAGTATCAATAGAAGAGTCAGTTTTAAATTCATAAGTCGCTGTTTCTGGAGCAATAAAATGGTACCAATGATATTCTCCTTCTGATAATTGATTTGGTATAGAGTGAGCCAAAACAAGTTCAGTGTCGCCTCCCGTATTAACATCTTCGATTGGATTTTGATTTTTTAATCTGGCTTTTTGTATGTCATCAAGAGTTTTTAGTGGATAAACTGTTCCATTGAATTTTGCTTCGCTCGAAAATGCAGGTATTATATTACTATCATATAGATACTCATTTTGAATAGTTGGAGTAAAATCAATATCGTAATTCATGTGAACAATACCAGGCATACTTTCGGTCTTTATATCGTATAAAGAATCTATTTTAATTACTTCTTGATCGCTTGTAGATGAATTACATTCAAGTGCTACAGCTAAAACTTGTAAATAAGATAGATAATCTTTTGCCTCAGCAATTTCACTTCCAGGCATAATAGTTTCAAATAAACAATCCAAAAGAGATGGGCCAACTGAAGAAACGATACTTATTGCAAAAGAAATAGCTGCACCTATATTTGCGACAGGAACAAAAGTCATTACTATGCCTGTGACAACGCTAACGCCATTAACGATGTCACTAGTTATGTCCAAACTTGCTTTTATTCTTTCTTTACTTCCTATTTCAGTTTTTAAAATTTCAATAGAATCTTTAACGATTTCATAAAGTTGCTTTCTCAGTTCTAAATCCCAAATATAAAGAGAAGCATGAAGAACCTTCTTGTCTCCCCTAATATAATGAAACATTGGATTTCCAAATTTATAAGCTGAATAGTATTGGCTACTTGTAAAAAATCCAACCTCTGATTTGCCGTATGAGGTAAAAGCTTGAATTTTAAAAGGATCATAATCCGACACCCAAAGAGCTGCACCAGCTCCCTTAGTATACCTCAAATTTGATATATTAACATTTTCTGATTTATAACTTACGCTTAATGATAAATGATATTTTTCTTGCGCATTAAAAGAATCATTGTATGAATAAACCCTTATATAATAAACGCTAGGGAATATAAACTTGGAAATTTTTTCCTGATAATTAGACGCACTCCTAGATGATGCTATTGAGGTTGCGTCATCTTCATCAGCATATCTATTATTGTTGTGTTCAAGAAGTTCTAGATCATAATCGCATCCACTAGGTATATTTGTAAGCTCAATATTTAAATCTGCTTTGCCAAAAACATGAAATTCATAATAATCTACATCAACTTCTCGTTTAATTAACCCCCATAACCATTCATTTCTATGTAGTGTTGCATTAAGAGAAGTTGAATAACTTGTAGGAGAATATGTTCCATCATATGAAGGAGAAATAATCCTAGCAGCTGAAATAGAATCATTGTTTTCATATTGATCTTTAGTTGCATCTGCACTTCTAGTTTCAATATCGTTTACTGCACCTGTGTCATTTTGGGAATGATATGCATCGAATCCATCATAAGATAAATCATCATAAAAAATATTTTGATCATCTTCTTTATAATTTACTTCTTGATACTGTTTGTGCCTAATAGTCTGTTTCTGCTGTGTTATATTATTTATGTTATATTTTTCTTCACTTGGCTGAATAGTTATACTAGTTGCACATAAACTAAGAGCAGAAATTATACAAACAAACATCTTTTTTAACATTTATAAATCCTCCATTTAAGTAAATTGTAATATATAATACCTGACTTTTGCAGCAAGAAATACATTTTCATAAAATAAAACGAGAATTCATCGCAGTTTCCTCGTTTTTTTGAACTGATACCATTTTCTTGTACTTTTTGTTCTTTGTAGTTATTATATCATTTCATTGTTCATTAATCTATATTGTACAGGAGAATAACCTCCCAAAGTCAGCTTGATTCTTTCGTTGTTATACCAGTAAATGTAATTATCAATTGTCTTAATTAGATTGGATAGTGTTCTTACCTTTTGAAGATAAATTGTTTCGCATTTAAGTGTACCAAAGAAACTTTCTATTACCGCGTTATCGTAAGCATTTCCTTTTGAACTCATCGACTGAATAAAAGAAGCTTTCTTCAAATAATTACGATATTTAGGCGATTGATATAATACACCTTGATCGGAATGAATGAGTAGTTTTGATAGGTCTTCATTTGGATTGATTGCTTTTTTGAGCGTTTTAAGAATCAAGTCCTGATTCTGACTTCTTGATATTTGATATCCTTTAACTTCACCGTTATATAAATCCTGAATGACAGATAAATATAGTTTCTTTCGATTAATTCTAAACTCTGAAACGTCTGTTACCCAAGCTAGATTTGGATTTTCCTTTTTGAAGTCTCGCCTAAGAATATTAGGCGTAATCTTATTCGATATTTGAGAGATATAGCGATATCTCTTTTTTCTTACTTTACAGATGATATGTAACTCTTTCATCCGTTTTCTGACCGTTTTATACGCAATATTCACATTATAGAAGTTTTGTAATGCTAATTTAATGCGGCGGTATCCATATGTCCTATTACTGCCTTCAAAGATTTCTGTGATAAGTATTTTGATTTCTTGATACTTATCATTTCCTTTTTGATGTTCATAATAGTAGTATACGGATTTCGGTAATCCCGATATCCCAAGTAGATCCTTTAGTGCATATTTTCGCCTTAATTCTTTGACTACTTGATATTTTTGTTTGTTTGTTCCTGTTTCTGAATTAAGGCGGAAAGTTTTTTTACGTATTCAAGCTCCATCTCAAGATGTTTTACTTTGAGTTCCAAATCCTGTTCAACCTCTTTTGATGGTTTATGGAATTGCCTGATTGAATTCTTTCTGTAGTCTTTTGGCGTTTGAAAGAAACGTTCTTTTCCATAGAGACGGTATTGATACACCCATCTTGCAGGCAATGTATCATTTAGCGTTCCGCTACTTAAGTACATGTCATATTTTCTAGCTGCTTGACTGTATGATAACTCATTTTCAATAATATCCAATACAACCTTTAGTTTGAATTCTCCACTCCATAATCTATTCTTTTTATTTTTGTCTTTCATTCGATACCTCCTGCATATACTTCTATTATATCAAAGTACAACTTTTTGGTATCAGTTCAGAATTTCCGGCTCATCCATAAAAGGAAGGGTCCAATTCCAAACGATGATTGAAAAGGCCAGAGCGGGAGAGATTGACATCATCTTGGTGAAATCGATATCGAGGTTCGCCAGAAATGTCATCGACCTGCTTTCGATAATCCAAGAGCTAAGGGTGAACGGAGTCGAGGTTCTCTTTGAAAGAGAAGGATTGTCTTCCCTAGACGTCAAATGCGACTCTTACCTAACGATGTACGCAAAATTCGCCGAAGAGGAAATAGTCTCGATGAGCAAGAACGTCAACTGGAGGAATCAAAAGGACTTCAGGGACGGAAGATACAAGATCAACGCCAGCCAAATGCTCGGCTTCCGCTACGACGAGAACAGAAAAGTCGTCATCGACGAAGCCGGGGCCAAATGGATAAGGGAGATATTCAAGCGATACGCCGACGGGCAACCCCCTGCCGAAATCGCTGAATTCTTGGAGGAAAACCATGTTAAAACAGGGGTCGGGAACCCAAAGTGGTCCTCAAGCTCGGTCCATGCCATCCTCCGCAACGAGAAATACGTGGGCGATGCCGTGATGCAGAAATTCTACATCGAGGACAGCCTTACCCATAGGCGAGTCACAAACAGCGGTCAGAAAGATAAATACTACGTGAAAGACGGACATGAAGGAATCGTCGACAGGTCCACTTGGGATAAGGTCCAAGAAATGATTAGCGCGAACGCAAGGAAATATAAAATCTTCAAAGGAAACTCGCAGGACTTCGTGACCGAGTATACGCATTTCGGCTATTGCCCCTACTGCCACGGGAACTACAGCGCAAAATGGAACCGAGACGTCCGAATGCTCTATTGCGGTTCGAACAGGACTAGGAAGCTATGCAAGAACAGCGAATCCGTCTTCGTAGAAGACCTCGACAGGATAATCCCGATTCAAATCAAGAAACTCAAGGACAACGAGCCTTTGTTTAAAGAGGCTTTGTTGAAGGTTTTTGAAGAGGATCGGTCGGAAACCCAACGCAACCAAATAAAAGCCTTAGAAGGCGAGTTGGAGGCCCTGCGCGCCAAGTCCATCAAGTTCTCTAGATACAAGGACCCAGCATTCGATGACTTAAAAGCAGAAATCAAAAGGAGCATCTCCTTGAAGGCGAAAGAAAAAATGGTTATAGAGAACGAGATAATCACAAAGATGAATCCTCAAGCCAGAGCGAAAAACATAATAACTGAACTGAGGAATTGTCCGGATGATGAATCGATCGGCGATTACGAGTTCAAAAAGCTCTTCAAAAGGGTCGTTATTTACAAAAGAGATAAGTTGGTCTTCATTATTGGAAACGAGAACATGTCAAAACTTCCAAGAAAGATAGAGCCTTCCTTCACTTGCTGTTACAAATACAAGATTAGGAAGACGACGTTCATCTGCAATTTCGGCATTTACATTAACCGTTAAAAGCAAGAAAAAAACACCTAGGTCCCGCGAGGAATCTAGGTGTTTTCTTTGTTAATTAATCAGGTGCGTATTAATAGTTCGAATAACCATACCGGCATTGGTTATTCAAACTTTTTGTTTTTCTTCTTTTTCTCATTTTTAGTGAAAACATGCGTAAATCGCAGTGCTTTTTTGTTTTGCTTAAACCGGTTAATTGAGGTCTAATGAATGTTAAACCAAGTTAAACGGGTGCAACAAAAAAGCGACAACCTTACGTATTGTCGCTGTTTAAATTGAATGGTGCCCCGCCGCAGAGTCGAACTACGAATTGGTCCTTACCATGGACCCGTTATACCGCTTAACTAGCGGGGCAATTGCGCGTGAGCTTCGGCTTTCGAGCTTTCCTTTTTGAGATGGCTTACGCCACCGGAAGTTCCGCTCTCCTGCCTAGGCTGCGAGGAAGATTATAGGCTATTGAATGAAGGCTTGCAACCTAGAAGTTCTCTTTTATCGAAACGGGAAAAAGGCACGCCATTCCTTATTAATAAGGAACTCATTTATAGGAAAGCGGCTTATGATAAACGCTTTCATAGCATTCTTTGGTTTCGTTAAAGGCCGCTTCGGCTAATTTTGAGCGTTTTTCTAAGTATGGGATTTCCTCTTTTGAAGGATAAATCGGTTTAAGGATGTGGATGATCATTCTTTTTGGATACATCCCGATCGGGTCCTTGATTTTCTTTTTTCTCTCTTCGAAGGAAATGAAACATGGAACGACTGGAACGTCATTCTTGAGGGCGAAGTGGAAGGCTCCGTCCTTAAAGGGCCGGACTTTCTCGTAGTACCACCACTCGGACTGCTCTGGGAAAAAGAGGACATAATGGTTTTTGTCGAACGATTTTTTGATGGCTTTCTCGAAGCTTGGCATCCCCTCAAGGCTTTCAGGAAGCGGCAGCATTCCCGCCGAACGCATCCCATCACCCAAAGAACCTTTGAAGTTGTTGAAAGAGGCGGCAACGATGTTGAGATAGTGCCCGTGCATCGCTTTTTTCAGGGCCAAACAGTCAAACATTTGAACGTGGTTGGAGGTAACGATGGCCTTTTTGATGCCTTTTAGGTTCTCTCTTCCCACCACTTTGGTCTCTAAATAATGATGGTTCACGTAGAAGGAATAGGGTTTGACGACAAAGTTGTAACGTAACCATTTCGATAATGACTCGCCGATGCTTTGCGGATAATAATGGTAATCTTTGGTGACCGGGATCACGATCGACATATCGATAGGGTCGACATGCTGATCGAACTTGCCTTCTTTTTCGAGGGCCAAGTAGCGTTCCCTAACCTCTTCGCGGGTCAGATTCTCCTTAGACATTCTTGTTCTCCTTGACCCTGGAAATCGAATCCCAACTATGGGAGGAAACTCCGAGGAAAACCTTGCCCATTATCGAGTAATAGCCTAAATAATGAAGCGGGACCAGGAAGCAGACGGCAAGGCGGAAGAAGAAATGGCCTTTGATGTCTTTGAAGGAAAGCAAAAAGGCGATGAATGACGGGAAGAAAAACGACAGATAAATCACGCCGAGGCTCCCTAGCAAACCATACAAAGCCAAGGTCAACTCGCCTGAGCCCATGAAAAACAAAACAACCGCGGAGACCAAATGGAACAAAACGCTTGAGCCAAGGACCCCAAAATACAAATAAACGAGATAAATCGAATAGTCAAAATATAAGTCCCAGAAACTGCCCATACCAAAAGCCTTGTTTTGATAAAGCTTTTGGGAGTCTGTGAGGCCGGTCATCCATCTCGTCCTTCTCTTGTTCGTCATGCTGAGAGTCGGCGCCTCTTCCATATAGATCGGGGCATAGGCGGCGTAATAACTGGTCCAATGGTTGGCAATCATGTCGCCAAAAAGCTCGCAATCCTCAGTGATGGTGTCCTTATAGGCCCACCCATTGTTGGCCAAAATGATTCTCTTTGAGAGCAAAAGACCGCTCCCGACCGTGAAAAGCGCTATGTTATGGTCGCTTCTATAAGCGTTGCCCATGTCATCGAAAAATGACCAGATGTAACCATTGCAAGCGCCTTGAAGGCTCAAAGAACCCTTGCCCATAAAATAGTTTTTGACTATTTTCTTGCTGACGATGACATCTCTTTTAGAAGCCATCGCCTCATTCATCTGATAAAGATAGTCATCTTTGATTCCCGTGTCGGCATCAAGGATCAGATAGGCATCATATTTGTTCCTGTTTTTCCTTAATATCCTCGAAAGAGCGAAATCAAGGGCGTCGCTTTTGGCATGCTGCTCAACGTCGACAAAACAGGTGAAACCCGCATCCTCAACCATCTTTATGGTCGGGTCTTTTGGATTTTTAACGATGACAAAGACGTCAAACTCTTCGTAGTCCTGACGCTTCAACGACGAAAGCAAGGATGATATCGTCGCGCTTTCATCGCGGGCTGGCACTAGAACGGCTATTTGGTTGTGCTTCTCATTATGAAGACGCGCCCTTTTCTTAAAACCGCCGAAGTAGGCGACGATTCTTGGTGAATACAAAATCAAAAACAAAACAATCAAACTAGCAAGAACCAGCCAAATAATCCAAAATACGCTTTTCATAATTCTTCCATATCCCTCCAAAGGCTTTTGGCCTTTCGGTACAACTCGTCGTGGGCCGTCGTCTTATAGACGTCGTGAATCCGCTCGATGTCCCATGGCTTAGCGACCATCGCATGGATTGTCGGGAAGATTCTGGGTTTGTTGCAGTAATGGCGGATGATCGTCGTGGCTCTTAAATGTCCCTGCTCGTTATAGTCATGGCCAAGATATAGCTTTTTCCCATGGCAATACTTGTTGATGGCGTCTTGATCGGGGAAAGCCTTTTTCTTATGTTTCAGGTAATCGCGGCACTTTTTAAAGAGCCCATCTTTCTTTATCTCTTTGAGATTAAGGAGCATAACCCCGGCATTCACGTAACGGGGGCCGATGAAAAAACGGCCGTAACGGTCTATGACAGCCCCAATCATCTTGTCGCCAAGCTCATGGCTATAAAGAAGCGAGATGTCTTTCATGACGATGATGTCGCTGTCCAAATAGAGCATCTTGTCTGGGACTTCATCAATTTGATCGAGATAGAGCCTCAATAAAGAGTAAGGCGTATAGGAACTTTTTATGTTTGGCGAATCTTTAAAATCACGAAGGAACTCTTTGCTCAAATCGATCAAATAAACTTTGCTGTCGGCATTACTCTTCTTAATGCAGCAATCCAGATAATCGGCATATTTTTTAGGGAATGGCTTGTAGCGTGGATCCATCGTCTCAAGGTCGGCGGTCAAGATATAAAAATGAATGCTTTCTTTGGTCGATTCCACGGCGGAAAGAAGAGCCATAGTCAGCCCTTTATAGATACCTTCATTTGCGCAAAAACATATATTAATCATTTATTTCTTCTTTCTTGACGTAATCGATAAGCGAATAATCGCTTTCTTTTTCCGCCCGCTTTTTCATGGCCTCGTATACTTCGTCGCGGAGCTTTATATGCCTTTCGGCAGCCGGAAGGCTTTTGTCGGGATAGAACGGACCGTCAATGTAAGTGACCATCCTAGCTTTCTTTCCGAATAAGCGCTTTTTGTAACAATTGGTAAAGGCATAGACTGGGGCGTCATATTTGACTGGGTATTTGAACGAGGAATTCTTGAAGTCCCGGACCCAGGTGCAATACGGCCAGATATGGGCCTCAGGATATATGCAGATGACCCCGCCTTGCTTAAGACGTTTTTCCATCGCGTCCAAAAACGGAAGCATCCCTTTTAATTCGCTGGGAAGCGGCATGGCTCCGCCCATCTTGAAAAGAGTGGAGAATCCTTTGAAGGATAGGTTATCTGGATTGACGAGAAGATAGACGCTCTTGGGGAAGCACATGAGCGACGGCGTAAAACCATCACCGAACTGGTTGGTGTGATTACCGTAAATGAAATAGCCCTGCTTCTTGCATTTCTTGAGGGCCTTCTTATTTTTGAAGCTTTGATGAAGAACTATCTTGTTATGAAGATAAGCGATGGGGGTCAGGATAAGACGATAGGACAAAAATGTGAAGAAACGATAGAAGGGGTTCGTGTGGATATAAGAATAATTGGAAGGGATATAAAAGTTCCTGGCTGCGATTCCAGAGAACTCATCTTCAAGTTCATTTTGGTAGTAGACGGTTTTTCCTAGATTTTCTTTCTTTTTCATAGCCACGATAGTCTAGAGCAAGAACTAATCCGAGTCTCTCTCTTCTACAAGAGACTAAAAATAGAGCCCCTTCTACTGACACTATAGTAAAATGACAATTCTCATGAAATTAGAATAACTAGATATTATCTTTATTTTTTTGCTCTATTGGACTATTATTTTGACATGAGTGAAATAAAAGACAACATTGCAAGAAATCTTGTGGCCTTAAGAAAAAACAAAAAACTAACCCAACAAGAACTTGCTGAAAAAATGGATTACACCGATAAATCTATATCAAAGTGGGAGCACGGAGAGGCTTTGCCTGACATCGAGACTTTGGCAAACATCTGCGATTTTTATAATATCGATCTCAACTATTTGGTCAGTGAACATGCTGATTCCGCAAAGATATTGAGCAAGGCTGAAAAGGGCAATCGAATCAACCGCAGCGTCATCTCCGGATTAGCCATCTCCTTAGTGTGGATAACCGCCATCATCGTCTGCATCTCGACGCAGATGTTCACTAATTACGCCTATTGGATGTCCTTCGTCTGGGCCCTTCCTTTTTCCTTTATGATTCTCACTATTTTCAATGCTATTTGGGGCGATAAAAAAAGGCGTCCGGCTTACATAACATGCTTCGCTTGGACCGCCTTGACTGCTCTATATCTCGAACTTGGATTTGACATGCCGAATGGTGACGGATGGAGGCTGTGGATGCTCTTCCTTTTGGGAGTTCCCACCACCATCGCCGCCATCCTTTGGTCGCATCTTAAAGACGATCAGAAGTATTAAACCAACTTCCCTAATAGATCATAGATAAAGGCCGAAGTAATTTTTACTTTGACGATGTCGCCATCGTTAAGCTTTTTCTCACTCGAGAAATAAATGTTGCCATCGATGTCATCGGGAGCGTTCCAATAGCTTCTTAAAGTATAGAGTTTCTTGGTTGGATCGTAGCCGGTTACCAATCCCTCCATGACTTCGCCTTCATGCCTGACGTTTTGAGAATGGGAGATTTTTCTTTGAAGCGACATGATTTCGTCATGTCTTTCGTTCTTTATCTCGGCGGAAAGTTGGTCTGGATATGAATAAGCGGCCGTCCCTTCTTCTCGTGAATATGGGAAGTCCCCAAGGTGGTCAAAGCGGACCTCTTCCATGAATTCCAAGGTCTCTTTTTGATCTTCCTCGGTTTCGCCTGGGAAGCCGGAAATGAGGGTTGTTCTCAAAATAGCCTCTGGCATCATCTCTCTGATCTTATGGAAAAGCGCTCTTTCTTGCTCAGCGGTCCCGTGGCGTTTCATAAGTTTGAGAAGATGGTCGCTGGCGCACTGGATTGGTATGTCGAAATAATGATCGATGGATTTGCTTCCCTTGATGAAAGCGAGGAGTTCATCGCTGATTTCATCGGGGTATAAATACAAGAGCCTGATTGAATAAAAGCCCATGTCGTCTATTTCTTTCAGCAAAGAGAATATGTTTGGCTTATGCTCTGGGAAATCGAAGCCATACATCGTTGTGTCTTGGCTCACGATGACCACTTCTTTGACGCCGCGCTCCTTCAGCATCTTGGCTTCTTTAAGCACTTCATCATAGGGCCTCGAAACAAAACGGCCCCTGATATAAGGTATGGCGCAGAAGGAACAAAAATTATTGCAGCCCTCGCTTATGCGGAGATAAGCCGAATATTTAGGCGTTGAGATAACGCGCTTTAATGGGTCCATCGGTGCGATCTTCTCTTCGTCTAGCAGTTTCTCCAAAAGAACGTTCATGCGCGAATAGTCCTTAAGAGGAATCCAAAGATCGACTTCAGGGATGTTCTTACGAAGGTCCTCTAAGTCCCTTTCGACGAAGCAGCCGACGACGCAAAGCTTGGCCTTTTTGTATTGAGCCATTTCCAAAATCGTCTCAATGGCCTCTCTTTTGGCGTCTTCTATAAATCCGCATGTGTTGACGATGATGAGGTCACTATCGCTCGGATCATCCGATAGAATGTACTCTTCCGGCGAGAACATCGCCAAAATCATCTCGCTGTCGACGAGGTTCTTCGCGCAACCTAAAGATACAAGTCCTATTTTTTTCATTGTTTAATTATCGCCTATATTGTTCGTTTAGGCTCTTCAAATGCTTGCTGAGCCCAATTAATGAGGAATAATCAGTCATTCTCCAAGTCCAGTTGACGTCATCGATGATGCCGGGTTTATTAAGTCTTGCCTCATCTCCGAGACCCAAAATGTCCTGTAAGGCAAAGATGGCGTATTTGGCTTTGAGGGACATCTCATAGTTAATGAACCTCTCATTGATGTTTCCTTTCGGGAACTGCCTGATATCCAGGGCCCGATCCCATTCGCTTTGATCCTTAAGCGGCAAAGCCTGATAGAAAGCCTTGGGAGGCTGATTGTCATGAGTCCCTAGATAGGCGACCATGTTCTCACGGTCATAACCGTTCTTATGGGCTATCTCAGCATCGAAGAAAGTGAATTCGATGACGTTCATGCCTGGGAAATTATAATGGTCACGCAACGTCAGAACCTCAGGCCTTAAATCACCCAAATCCTCAGCGATTATCTCAAGATTCGGGACCTTACGTAAGAAAGTGTCGAAGAACTTGTATCCTGGGGCTTCAATCCAACTGCCTTCAATCGCGGTTGGACAAGAAGCAGGAATCTTCCAATAAGTGTCAAAAGCCCTGAAATGATCCAATCTGATGATGTCATACAAGGATCCATTAAGTTTCAAGCGGTTGATGATGAAGCTGAAATCCCTTCTTTCAAGTTCATCCCAGTCATAAATCGGGTTGCCCCACCTTTGGCCGGTCGCAGAGAAATAATCAGGCGGAACGCCCGCAATCCAAAGAGGCTGTTTGGTTTTTTTATCGAGCAAGAAGCACCCTTGGTTGGCCCACACATCGCAAGAATCGTAGCCAACGTAGAAAGGGACGTCTCCAACGATTTTGATGCCTTTGGAGTTTGCGTACGAATGCAAGGCATCCCATTCCTCATAAAGGGTTTTCTGGAGCCAAACTTCATAAGTAGATAGAACTTTTTCTTCGGCAGTAAGAGGTTTTTCTCGTTCAATCATCGCCTGCTGCTCTTTGCTCCAGTTATCCCAACTCCGCAAATCGTTCCTTCGCTTGTTCATCATGAAGATAGACCAATCGTTAACCCACGGGTGGGAGGAGACAAACGAATTCAGACAGTTCGGGTCTTTCTTCATCTCGTTGGAAAAAGCCTCTTTCAAATAAGGCTCCTTGAATTTCCTGATGTCCTCATAAAGGACTTTTGAGGCGAACTCGTTATATGAAGGGGCTTTTTTGATGAGTCCTTTTGCGGATAAAGAATCCAAATCGGCATAAAGCTCATCGAGGGCGAAAGAGGAAAACGGTTGATAGGGAGAATGCCCATAGCCCAGAGGGTTTAATGGTAAGATCTGCCATAAGTGAAAGCCGGAATCAGCGAGTATATCGACGAATTCCTTGCTTTTTTCACCAAAATCGCCGATTCCGAATCTGGACGGAAGGGCACTGACTGGCATCAAAACACCTGAGCATCTGTTCATTCTCGTTCTCCTTTATCTAACTTTGTGGGCGCCTTGAGAAGGAATCCCGACTTCCACCACTTTCTCGGCGCCATAATAAGCGCTCATGAGCTTCATGAAGGCCTCGTATTCTTTTTCGGGGACGATGTTCAAAGTTGTCCCGACCAGACCTCCGCCCATGACGCGTGAGCTTCCTTCCTTTAAGACTTCGTTGGCTCTATTGACTGCTTCTAGAGGAGAGCCCTCGTAATGTCCGGGAACCATGACGTTGTGCAACAAAGAAGCCTGCGAAAGCTGGGTTTCCCTTTCCATTTCCAAAACGAGAGGGAAGTTGCCTTCCTCAAAGGCCTCTTTGCAGCGGATCGTTCTTTCGTCTTCCCCAAAGAAATGAAGGGCCCTTTGTCTTTGCCTTTCGTTGATCTCGGGGTTAGCGGCGTATATCTTCTTGTAAAATTCTTTATGGCTCACTTCTTCGAGAACCTCTTTCCCGAAAATCGTTTTGGCCACGTGTTTCATGTCTAAAGGCATCTCGCTATAAAGATCGCTTAGTCCAGCATGAGAGGCGCCTGGGTTCACCAAGATGATGTGCATATCCCATTTCGGATACGGCATTGGAGTCACTTTGACGGCAGAAAAATCGCTGAAATCCAAGAACTGGATTCCGCCGAAAGAGGAACCGCATTGGTCGAGAAGCCCTGAGGCTTTCCCAAAATAAACGTTTTCGGCGTGCTGGCCGGCTTTGGCTAGATCAAGGCGCGAAATCTTGTCATCGTTATAAAGAGAATTGATGACTTCCGCGATAAAGAGCTCATAAGCAGCCGAGCTGGAAACGCCGGCGCCGGAGAAGATGTCGCTATTGATAGCGGCCCTGAAGCCCCCGACTTTATAGCCCTTTTCCTTCAACGCGGAGAGGACGCCCCTCGTCAAGGAGATGGATGTCCCTTTTTCGCTTTCTTTCATCGAAAGATCGTTTGAAGGGAAGACAAAAGTGCCATACCCATCGCTCGAAATGCTGACGAAGCCATCATTGGTCTTCTTGACGGCTCCTTTGATTCCCAAGGAGCAGCCAGCCACTAAGCAATGGCCATGCTGATGGTCGGTGTGATTGCCTAAGATTTCCAAACGTCCATAGGAGATGAAGCGATGTTCGCTTTCATCATGATAGTTTTTCCTATAAAGAGCCTCAGCTCTCAAGAAATCCTCTTCTTCCTTATTCATGGAATGTCTCCTTTATGAATTTATGAAGGCCTTCTTGGCCCTTTTCATCATCTTTGTAAACGGCGACGTTCTTAAGAATGCCCTGACAGACTTTGTTGATGTAGGCCTCACTGGTCTCGTGGGTGGCTTTCATCTCGTCGATCATCCCCTCGAAAGAAACGAGGTCTGGGTATTTGGCGAGATAATCTTTTTTATCCATCGAGACGGCTTCCTCGACTTCGGCGCTCTCACGCTTCAAACGAGCCGGAAGGATAAACAATCCGGCGGCCTCGATCAGGCCGATGCCTTCTTTTTTGATGTGATGATATTCTGGATGTGCATGGAAGATGCCGTCTGGATAAGCCTTGCTGCAACGATTGTTACGCAAGACAAGATAGACGGCATATTGGCCATCGATCTTTCTCATGAAAGGCGTGACAGTCGAATGGTTGCCATCCGAGTCATCGCTGATGATCTCATTGTCAGGATCGCTATAGTGTCTCCATTTGTCGATCACTTTGGTGCCTAAGGACAAGACGTCATCCTTGTCGGAGCCCATGATCTTGATGGACGTCACATAGAAGTCAAGGATTGAGACCTTGCTTCCCTTTTTGCTTGTATAGACGGTTTCCTTGTCCTTGCTGATCAACAAAGGAAGCAGATGCCCGCCGCCTTGGAAATGCTCATGGTTCAAAATCGATCCGCCCACAATCGGAAGATCGCTGTTGGAGCCGATGAAGAAATGCGGGAATTGGTCGACGAAGTCGCCAAAAGCTTTAAGCGTCTCACCCGATATTTTCATCGGAACATGCTTCTTATAAAAGACGATGCAGTGATGAGAATAATAGACATAAGGCGAATATTGCATGAACCAGTCTTCGCCGTTTAGCTTAAGCGGGACGAAACGGATGTTCTCTCGGGCTGGGTGGCTGTCGGTGCCCTCAAATCCGATGTTTTCCTCGCATAAGAGGCATTTAGGATAAGTGACGGCAACGTTTTTGCTCAATAGTTTGGCGATGTCTTTGTTGTTCTTCTCAGGCTTGGAAAGGTTGATTGAAATCTCCAAGTCATCGCCATGATCGTATTTGGCGACCCAATGGATGTTTTTGTCGACTTTGCTCTTGGCGATATAGTCGTTTTTGATCGAAAGGTCATAAAGATACTCGGTCGCTTTTTCTGGGCTTTCTTTGTCCAAAGAAGCGAATTTTTCATCGACTTGGCTCGGCGTCGGGCTTAATAAGCCCATCACGTAGGTGGCTTTTCTTTGGCTTTCGCCTGGCCCCATACCCGATGAAACAAGATCTTCGGTCAAGGAATCGACGATTGGGTCCGGCAAAGAATAGGCGGCGATTTTCTTTTCGTCTATTTCGCCTTGATAAGGTTCTTTCAAGCCGAACTCGTGGAGAAGGAAATTCTGGAAATAAATGGCGTCCTCGTCTTTTAGGCCCAAATGGCTTTTGGCGTAGGCAATCGCTTCTTTAAGAGTCTTTTCTATCATCTTTATTCTCCTTTTTTCTTGAAAATATATTCGATGAAATCGCTCTTCGGCGTGTCGGAAATCACGCTCATGGAATGGAAGTCCCCCGGCTTATAAACCGGTTCGATAGCAAGCCCTGAATGGAGCTTCGTCTTCTTTCCGCTGACGAGCTCCTCTCCAATATGGGGATAGTTGTAGCTATAGATCTGAGCAGCTGGCAAAGAAGTCTTGATGTCCATGACGTAGTCTTGGCTTTCCATCCTGATTTGCGTTTCTTCGGCATTTGCTTCTTTAAAAAGGAAACAATGGTCGTATCCGAGGGTCCTTATGGATGTGAGATAAGGATCGTCGATGTCTTTGCCAATCTCTTTGGGAGTGGAAAAATCTAGGCATGATGGGCTCTTTTTGAAGCCCAAAGGAATCAATTCCTTATCATAGGACATGGTCTCGTCGCTATTGACGAATAAAAGCTGTTTCTCAACGTCATCCTCCCCGCCGAGGTTGAAATAGGCATGGCAGGTCAAATTAAGCGGCGTCTCGCTCTTGCTCTTGGCAAGGTAGACGATTTTGAAGCTTGGCTCATCTTCTTTGACGATATATCTGACTCTCAGGGCAATTTCGCCGGGGAATCCCATATCGCCGGCTGGGCTGACTAGATAATAATCAACAGCCACTGAATCGCCGAGATGAACGACGTCCATCTTGAAATGGCGGAAGGAGAATCCTTCTTTGCCGCCATGAAGGGTGTTCTCCCCCTCATTGACGCTTAGCTGATATTCGTTGCCTAGATAATTCAAGCGTCCTTTGGAAAGCCTTCCGGCGATGCGGCCCACGGTTTTTCCAAAGTAAGTGTCTTCGTTGAGCCAGCTCTTTTTGTCGGTCGGTGCCACATTCATGCTCTTTCCATCGTAAAAGATGGAATAGATGCCGGCCCCGTAATCGCAAAGCGTGAGTTTCAGGCCGGCTGAGTTCGTCAGAGTGATGAAGCTGGCGTTTTCTTTTTCGACGTTCTCGATGATCATTGTGGATCTATCTCCTTATAGATTTCGATAAGCTCGTTCTTGTTCATTTCTTTAGGCACCGGGTAAAGAGGGTTGGCCTCTTTGTTTGCCCTGGCCGCCAATAAAGAAATGTCTTCTGGTTTGATGAGATGGTCGAAGCTCTTTGGAATGCCCATCTTCTCGTTCATGTCTTCGATCCAAGCGATGAAGGCAACGGCCTTTTCATGGGTTGACGCTCCGCTCTTGGTGAGGGTGATGGCATCAGAAAGCCTGGCCAAAGCTTTTTCGGCCTTTACCCCATAGGCTTTAAGGACATAAGGAAGGATGATGGCATTTGCCAAACCATGTGGCACGTTATATTCGCCGCCTAAGGAATGGGCGATCGCGTGGACATATCCGACATAGCTTCTTGTGAAGGAGACGCCGGCCAAATAAGCCGCCCGTTGCATGTTGCTTCGTGGAGCCTCGTCCTCGGGATTGCTATAAAAAGCATAGAGATTGTCGGAGATAAGCCTGACCGCCTCGATGGCGTAGCTTCTGGTTTTCTTTGTCAAAGAATGGCCAATGTAGCTCTCAACGGCATGCGTCAAAGCATCCATTCCCGTCGAAGAAATGATCTTTTTTGGCAATTTCTTCAGCAAAGAAGAATCCAAAACGGCCACTGCCGGAATGAGCTTAGGATCCTCGATTGCGAATTTCTCATGTGTCTTGGAATTGACGACCACAGCCGCCAAAGTGGCTTCGCTGCCGGTCCCGGCTGTCGTCGGAATGGCGATGAGCAAAGGAAGACGTTTTCTTACCTTGAGGATGCCACGCATCTTCGAAAGGGACTTCTTGGGATTGCTCATGAGGGCGCCGACGGCTTTGCCGACATCCATGCTGGAACCACCGCCGATGGCGATGATCGAATCGCAGTTGTTCTTTTTGGCCATCGCAAAGGCTTCGTTGATGCAGTCAAAAGTCGGGTTGGCCACCACGTCTTTGTAAACTATGTAAGTGAGGCTTTCTTCGTCGAGTTTCTTAAGAAGCGGGTCGCATAGCCCAAGCGAGTAGATGCCAGGATCGGTGACGATCAAAGGACGAGAGAAGCCTTTTTTATGAAGGTAGGCCGGTATTTTGGCGCTGGCGCCTTCGCCTTGGATGACCTCTGGTTCTTTGAATGAAAGGAAGTAAGAGGCAAAGTTGATGATTTTTTGATAGAGGCGGCAATAGCCGCGGACAAAGAAATTCATTGTGTTATCCCTCTTACTCTATAATAGCGGCCCTACCAAGCGCAATAAAGTCCATAAGACGAATCTTTTCTTTCTCCATTTCTTCCATTCATCGAAGCTCACTTCATGAGAAACCCCGATTGTGTCTAAGAAATCTTGTTTCATTGTCCCGATTGCCCGGTTCTTCGCCAAGAAAGTTCCGCACTCAAGGTGGAGGTAAAGGCTTCGATAGTCCATGTTTATCGTCCCCTCAGTCGCCATCGTGTCATCAACGATGACCATCTTCTGATGGACGAAGCCAGGAGTGTACTCATAGATTTTGACGCCGGCCTGAAGCAAAGGCCCATAGTTGCTCTTGGTGAGCTGGAAGACGAGTTTCTTATCAGGGACGCCCGGAACCAATATTCTCACGTCGGTCCCCTGCAAAGCCGCGATTCTTATGGCCTCGCGGAGCTTTTCGTCCAAGATGAGATACGGAGTCGAGATATAAGCGTAATTAGTGGCCTTGCCCATGATCGAGAGATAAACGCCCTCGCCGACCTCTTCATTCGAATACGGCATGGCGCCATATGGCTGAACGAAGCCATCGCTCACTGGGAAGCCGCCATCTTCATCGATGTAGGTCTCTGGGCGGTAATGGTCATAGTTGATCTTTTCTTTCGGCTCAAATGAGGTAACCCAGTTAGAGAGGAAAAGAAGGGTGAAGCCATAGACGGCCTTGCCTTTGATCATGATGGAATTGTCTTTCCAATGGCCATGTTTTTGGACGTGGTTGATGTACTCGTCGGCCAGGTTGATGCCGCCCGTGAAGCAAGTGTGCCCATCGATGACCATGATCTTTCGGTGGTCACGGTTGTTCATTCGGACGTCGAGGACTGGTTTGATCTTGGCGAATGAATAGGCTTTTATCCCGTATTCGCGGAGTCTCTTGTAGTAATGGACTGGGGTCGAGCCAAGATTGCCGACGTCATCGTAAACGACGCGGACGTCGACTCCCTCTTTGACTTTCTCTTTGAGAATCGAAAGGATCGAATCCCAGAATAAGCCAGGAGTAATGATGAAATATTCGATGAAGATATAGTGTTTGGCTTTTGAAAGCTCACGCAGCATCACCGGAAAAGCCACATCCCCCAAGGGGAAATACTCTACTTTGCTGTTTGTGTAGGCCCCTGATTCGGAGGCTTGCTCGATATAATGGGAGACATCGGCGGCGGCCGGGCATTCGGCCTCTAGTTTCCTTGCCGTTTCATCGGTCGTCGGATCGTGGGACAAAGCCGCATAATAACGAGCCAAGAAGCGACTTTCTTTTTTGGTTCTGATCTTATGGGCGAACATGATGTAGAAAATGAGCCCGAAGACAGGGAAGGCCGCCATCATGAAGAGCCAGACTATTTTGTATTCGTCACCAGAGTCATTATTGACCGCAAAGATTGCCACCGCGATGGAGACGAGCCATAAAGCCAAGAGAATCCAACCCCCAGCCGAGCTTTCCAAAAAGCCAGCCGTCAATAAATAAACGAAGGCGATCACCAGTCCTAACTCAACAAGGATGCTGAGGATGATGACCATCTTCTGCCAATAGCCGTTCTTGAACATTTTCATCGCGCCTATTGTATACGAAAAAGAGCCTATTTTATAGGCTCATGGTTTAATTTGAGAAAACTTATCCCCAGATGGAGTCCATATGGGTCCTTTTGGCCCCGATCTGACCCCCGTCATGGTTCCGGTTATCGACGAATTCATGAAGCTTATCAACGATCGGAAGGCCTTTTTCGCCTTCTTCAAGAGTTGGAAGAAGCGACTCATAATCTTCCAAAGCCTTGTCGAAGAGTTCCATGAAACTCTCGTTATGGATCTTGCCAGTCGAGGCATCGGGCCAGCCAGTTTTCTTTTCGTTAAGGAAATCAAGGGAGGCGTGCTCTGCTGGGATCTTGCTCGGGAAGTTCATGGCGAAAGGCAAAGAGTTCTCGCCCATTATCTTCTTAAGAAGCCATCTCTTGAATGAGTGGTTCACGTTAACGAACTTCTCGATCGACATGTAGTCTTTGACTCCGAAATAGAAACTGTCCGGACTGATCGCGGGGTTCTTGAGCGTTTGGAGGTTGACCTCATACCACATCCTGGATATCTCTTTCAGTTCTTTTGAAGGAACCTTGAGATATTTATAGCAGGAATAGGTGAATGTGTCCTCGTTTTTGCCGATCTCCATGTCGAGATAGGTCTCAAACAAACAATGGAGGGCGGCGTACTTCTTCTCATCTTCTTTTTTAAGGGCGAATCCAGACCTTGGGAAGATGTAGGCGTGGCATGACCTATCAAGAGAATAATGAAGGAACAAGCCATGAATGTAGGAGATAAGGCTATCTTTATAAGATGATTTCAAAGCGTATTCGATGAGTTTGGAGTAGATGTCGCTCACATCGATGTGATGGAGGTCGCGTCCAAAGGAATCGACTCCTTTGACGTCTCTCCGTTTTTTCCAAGGAAGCTGCCCATAGAAGAAGAAGGGATCAGGTCCCTGTGAGCCTAACTCAAAGCACTCATCGGAATATTCCTTGCCTCTGGATAGAGCTTTTTTAGCGCATGTGTAGTGGGTTATGATGGCTGGCATATCTAGTCATCATCCCCTAAGGCCTCTAGGCCCTTTTTGTTTTTGACTTTGACTGACTTCGCGTTTTTGACGAAGGCGAAGACTATGCCAGCCGCGGCCATCAAGCAGCATGAATAGATCGGCAAAGCCTGCCATCCGGTTGCCCTGAAGATGAAGCCGATGACGATCGGGGTGATCGACTGGGCAATCATGGATGCCGCGTAATAGTAGCCGGTAAACTTGCCAATGTTTTTGCCGGTGCAAAGCTCGACGACCATCGGGAAAGAACAGTTATGGATCATGGCAGAACCGAATCCGACAAAGGCGAATATCAGGTAAAGGACCCATGGGAAAGTGTTGTAGCCGCTGGTAGCGCTAGCAACGCCCGTAGGTGTGACGAAACAAAAACCGAAATAAGAAAGCGTCACGACGCATAGCCCAATGAATATCGTCCATTTTCTGCCGATTTTGTCGGCGATTCTTCCAGCAAAGAGGAACATTATGGCTCCGCAGGCTCCGGAAATCGTCGTGGCAATCGTCGAGCTGGAGTCGCTGGCGTCCAAATACCATAAAGTGTAATTGCCGAAGAAGGTCTCGATGGCGTTGAAAGACATGAACCACAGGACTTCGGCGGCCAAGATGAGAATCAAGGTTCTCTTGTTGGCGTTGCTCATCGGCTTGTCGTCCTCGACTTTGTCGATAACTTCAGCCTCTTCTTCGCCGCGTCTCATATCATCGGCGACTTCTTTGGAAACCTTGTTTTCATTGATCGTGAAGAACAAGACGAAAGCTGCGATGACCATGACGATGGAGGCTACGAGGAACGGAACGAAGATGATATAGAAGCTTCCTTCTTTAAGGTATTTCGAGAATGGGAGAAAGATGCCGAGCAAAGCGGCGACGCCACCGCCGATATAGCCGACGATGTTGATGATGCCGTTGGCTCTTGAGCGAAGAGGCTTCGGTGTCATGTCAGGCATCAAGGCGACGGCAGGCGAACGGTAGGCCATCATGAAGATGAGGACTATCACCATCATGGCGATCATGCCGGCGATGTTGTTGTAATAATAGAAGACTGGGATGAATGGGAAGGCGATGGCGGAGATGATGGTGCCTATCATGATGTACGGCATCCTGTGACCCCAGCGTTTCGAATGGGTCTTGTCGCTGAGCCTTCCGAAGATCGGCATCAAGAACAAAGCAGCCACGTTATCAAGTGCCATGACGATGCCGACGAGATACTGAACGTCAAGTTTCTCGCTGTTGGTAAGCTCGCTTGAGGTTTTCCCGAACTCCATCTGAGCAAACGAGATGGTCAGGAACTTCGAGCAGTACGTGTTGTAGATCGACCAGAGAAGCAAGATTCCGAAGAAAGCGAAGCCGATGAGGAAGGTCCTCTTGTAGTTCAGCTTCAACGGAGGTTTGGCAGGGTTCTTGTCCCCGCCTGAAAGCGTGGCATCGTTGACGCCAGTGCTTTCGGCAACTGTTTGTTTATCCATATTGATTACGATTGTAAGTGCTTCCATGAAAAATGGAAGAGGGAACTTTTTCCTTTCATTAGAAAGCATCCGCTAAAAGGCACATGGGAATGAAGAGTAAAAGAAGCGTTTGTTGAAGCTACGTTCAGTAAAGGGATTTTCCGATAGATTGACATCTTCAATTGATATAGATTTCCTTGATTTCATCGAAATAAGCGGCCACTTCTTTTGATGGGTCCTTATACATCTTTATCATCCCGTCTATCACGTTGTCCGGGACCCACTTGTCCCTTTCCCTTCTTTTGTTCTGAAGATAGCACAGGGAATAATCGTGGGCCTTGAGCATCACGAGGATGGCTTTGTCGTAGCCTTTTAGGCGCTTCATGTAATATTCTCTCCGATAGTCATCCAAGAATATCGAGTCTTCTATGAGGGTGCATTCGCTTTCATTGGAAGAGAGGAAATCGTTGCCCTCTTTGATCATCTCGTCGAAAATCACCTTCATGTCGGAAGGAAAAACCAAATAAGAACCAGTTATCTTTTTCCTGGTCTCGTCAGTGTCCACGATCAAAGTGTTCCTGTGGTTTTTGGCATAGTCTTTGGCCCAGCGGCTTTTGCCGCTTCCTGGAATGCCAGCCATGAGTATCAATGTTTTCATACAGTGTATAGATTAGACAAGCTTCTTGCGGAGCCAGCTTGATAATAGGTCAACAACTATAATCATCAAAACAATGCCGAGGGTATCCGCGCCCATACGGGTGAAATCGCCGCTTCCGTAGTCGTTGTTGAAGTAATAGCCGATGCCGGCGTACTTGCCCAAGATGATGCCGAGCATCGTCCCGGTCCTGATGTTGATGTCTAGACGATAGAGCCCGACCGAGAGGAAGGAAGGGAAGACCTGAGGGAGGACCGATAGCCTGACGGTTTGAATCTTGCCGGCTCCCGAGGCTTCAAGAGCCTCCATGCTCGTGAGGTCGGCTTCGTTAATCTGATCGCTGTAGAGCTTGCCGATCATTCCAAGTGAGTGGAGCGACAAAGCAAGAATCGCGGTAAAGGAGGTTTGCCCAGAAAGCCTGATGAGGAACAAGCCCAAGAGAATCTCCGGGAAGGTTCTGATCAAGATGAGGAAGATCTCGCTGATGAAAGCCCATTTGCCAAAGAGACGATGGGAAGCCAATAGTCCAAGCGGAATCGAAAGAACGAAGGCAATGAAGGTCGCGATTATCGTAAGGCAAAGAGTCACGAAGCAGTTATAGACGACACCGTTCTCAAAACCACCTAGATTGTTGCTGGTTCCAAAGAAATAGTCCCAGTCCGGAGTGAAGAAGTTCTTCATTCTGGTCGCTAGCGTGTTCCAAGGAATCGGACGGTCAAAACAATCCAAAATGGAAATGTCGTTGTTCATGTATAGGACCAAAAGAATGAAGACGATCCCGCATATTATCGTGACGATCCACATATGGGGACGAGCCTGATAGGCGCTGACCGGGTCCTTATAATGGGTCAGACCTTTTTTGTCTCCGGTGAAATAATTGGAGGCTTTGCGGAATATTGATGGTTTCTTTTCGCTTTGTTCCATGTCTTTTACCTGAGCTTCCTGACCATCCAGTTGGAGATGAACTGCAAGGCGGCAACCACCAATAGTAACGGTAGTAACATCGATCCGGCGTAGTCGAAATAACCGGCCGAGATGTTGTCCTGAAGAATGGTGATATAGCCACCGAAACCAACATAAGAAAGGATGACTGAGGCCCTGATGTTGATCTCAAGGGTGTAGATGAAATAGGCGAAGAACATCGGCTTGACTTCTGGGTGCAGGCCCAGGTTCACGTTTTGGAGGGAGCGTCCACCGCTGGCCCTTATGGCCTCAAATGGCGACATCTCCAATGTTTCGATGAACTCATACATCATCTGGTACATGATGCCGATTGTGAAAACGGCGATTGTGAGGACGCCATCGATGTTGTTGGCGATGGAGAAAATCTGGGAGATCAATAGACCGACAAGGAACATCGGGATGGTTCTGATCAAGTCGTTTATCAAACGGACTGGGGTCCTGATCCAAGGATTGGAGGTGACGTTACGGGCGCATAGATAATAAACGGGGATGGAAATCAAGCTTCCTAGAAGCGTGCCAAGAAAGCAAATCTCGAAAAGGTGCCAGAAGCTGGTCGTGAAAGTGTTCCAGCTATAGGCCCACCACCCGGCGATGGTTTTTGTGCGAAGGGGCGATGGGGTGAAAAGGGAAGCGAATGCCTCAAAGAACGCCGACCAGGTAAAACGAATTGTCCTTTGCTTGATCGAAAGGAAACAAATGAGGAGGACCACCGCCATCAAAGCGACCCAAAACCAGAATTTGATCGGGCGCTTTTTGCTTATCGTCCTCATCATGCTGCCATCTTGTTTTTCGGAGATGTCGACGCTCACTTCTTTATAGGAGATTTTGGCGTCGAAAGCCTTGACTCTGGCGTTGCAGCTGGAGAAGCCTTTATAGATAGGGCCAGACTCCCATTTTTTCTTTCTTTCGAGTTTGGCCGCGATTATTTCTTCTTTCGTTCTCTTCATCTTATTCACCTGCCGGCTCATCAGGTATTTCCTGAACTTCGTCGATGTTTCCAAGCTTTTCGTTGCTGGATAATGAACGGCCGTAAATCTTGATGCAGACTTCGTCAGTCACTTCCTCGGGCTTTCCGTCAAAGACTATTTTGCCAGCCCTGATGCCGATGATCCTCGAAGAGTATTTCTTCGCGAGGTCAACGTGATGCATATTGGCCAAAATAGTGATGCCCATGCGGTTGATTCTTGTGAAATCGTTCATGACTGAAAGGGTTGTGACCGGATCGAGAGAGGCGACCGGCTCATCGGCCAAAATCAGTTTTGGCTCCTGAGTGAGGCTTCTTGCCAAGGCGACTCTTTGCTGCTGACCGCCTGATAATTGGTCGGCCCTGACATAGGCTTTGTCAAGAATGCCGAACTTATCCAAAGAACGAAGGGCCAGCATCTTTTCTTCTTTGCTGTAAATCCCGAATATCGTATCGAAGGTATTGTGGTAGCCGACACGCCCTGCGAGGACGTTTTTGTAGACGCTTGACCTTTTGACGAGGTTGAAGGACTGGAAGATCATCCCGATGTTCCTTCTCTCTTCGCGCAAGGCCTTGCCTTTGAGCTTTGAAATATCGACCCCATCCACCAAAATCTCACCCGCTTGGATGTCATGCATCCTGTTTATGCAGCGGATGAGGGTGGATTTGCCCGCGCCAGAAAGGCCGATTATGGAGACGAACTCCCCATCGTTTATGGTAAGGCTGACGTCCGAGAGGGCTTTATACCCATTGGAGTAAACCTTGTCTACGTGTTTGAGTTCGATCATGATGATGCCTTTCTGTGCGCGGTTGAAATCAAAATTTAGACTAGAGATCAGCTATTGGTGTGTTCCTGTGTCCAGGTATACATCTCTCTGGCCTTGTCATAATCACTGTCAGAAGCATCCTTGTATCCGGTGTGGCTGTAGATCTGATAGAGATAATAGGCAGCGGTTCCTTCGGTGTTTTTGTCACCATCGGCGGCCGCGGCTTTGAGAGCGACCTTGATGGCGTTCCTCATGCCGTCGTCGGTGTCTTTGTAGACGGAGACGGTGTCGTTCATGATTGGGTCAGTGATGGCAATGGTATAGGTCTTGTCAAAGACTGCCGGATCATTGTGGTAGGCCGAGGTATCGGTGACATAGGCTGCGCCGTAACGTGTGTCGAAGTAGCCAAGGGTGACGTCGATCGTGCCATCCATGATCTTGGTGACGGCTTCGTTGTAGGTGCCCTGTTTGGTCGAGATGATGGCTTTGTCTTTGTCACTGTCGGAAAGGCTGTTGTAAGTGTCTTTGTCAACAAAGCCTTTGGTGTAGCCGGCGTCATAGAAAAGCTTGTTAGGATAGACATATCCGCTGGAAGAGCCGGTCTCCATGATTCCGACGATGGCTTTGCTGTCATGAACCTCTTTGAGGGTGACGGTTCCGTCATGGTCCAAATCAAGATCGGTCAATCCGAGTTGCTCGCGGTATTCGTCTCTGAGGCAATAGACAACGCCGGAGTAATAGCTGACGGTGGTCGTCGATTGCTCGCCGTGATATGAATAGGCTTCGGAGGCATTGGCGCTCGTGACGGCAGCACCACTCGAGGTGATTTCGCCGTTCATGGCTTTTCTTTGAGTCTCTTTGGCATCATCGGTGAATCCTGGGAAATCATCGGCTTGGACTTTGTATCCGGCGCGGGCGGCAGAGAGCAAGACGTCGACTTTGCCAGGATTCTCCAAGGAGACCTGAGCGTAGTTGGCGGCTGGTAAGAAAGCTCCGTCGACCTGTCCTGAGACTAGGGCCGAGGTCGTGGCGCTATAAGAGGCGCCGACATCGATTTCGAACTCATAGCCGCTGACATAGGAATTGAGGAATGGAACGAGCGAATCGGCAAGCGGGGTCAATTTGCTGGCGTCCACAGATGGTACTAATTGAAGATGGATAGTCTTGGTAGAACTGGAGCCGTCGCATCCAGTCAAGGCAGCTGACATTACGAGCCCGCCCAGCACAAAGAAACTCAGACTTTTTCTCATTTGTTTTTCCTTTTGAGGGATCCCCTCATTGAATGGCATTCGGGCTATATGCAAGCCTTAAAAAGAGTGAACAACTCCCCTTGTCCGCGCGTGACTTGGAGTGAAGATCTCTCGCATGCTTGTTTTTGCCTTTTTGCAATAAAATAGTAGTCCATCCGAAATACGAAAAAAGTTTTTTTCGGAGTTAAAGCCATTGAAAACGCTTTGCCTCAGTTTTTCTTTAACATCCAAATATTGTTGGCGCATACTATAGAGTTCGCCACCGATAACAAGGACATCATATCGACGTTATTAAAAAAGTAAACCCCCAATCAATTATTTATTGATTTTTTTATACAGCGTCTAAGCCTTTGTTTCGACAGGCTCTAGCTTTGTTTTGCGCAAATCGATTTCTTTGAAGGCTTTTTTGATATACGAAGGCACGAACATGTAGTAGCAGGAAATGGCCAAAACCCAGCTGATGGGCCAAGTCGACCAAAGCCATGGAAGCGTGTGGAAGAACTCCACGTTGTTCCATAAGGTAAGTATGAAGACAATTCTGAAAACCGTGACGGCCAAAAAGGTGATGACGGTCGGCGTGTTCGGATGGCCTAGACCCCTGCAGAAGGCCGAGGTATTGTCCATCCAGCCATCAAGGAAATAAGTAAGGCCGACCAATAGAAGCCTTTCCCTTCCTACCTCCAGGGCCTGTTCATACATCGCATGGGCCTCTTCTACGCTCACGCCCTCGCTTAAAAAAGAGCTCTCAGGGATGAAGATGCTGAGCAAAGGCTGATACAAAAGCACGCAGATGCCGCCAAGGCTCAACCCCAAAACGCCAGAGCAGGCCAACGACATCCACAAAGCTTTTTTGATGTTCTCTTTGTTTCCGGCCCCATAGTTTTGGGCGACGATGGCCACCACCGCGGTCGAAAAAGAGTTCATGACGATATAGATATATCCTTCGATCTGGATTGAGGCGCTATTGCCGGAAACTGCGACATCCTCGCTCAAAACCCCAGGAATCGAGAACGAATTGACGCTCGACTGGATGAAGACGTTGCTGACTGAGAAAACGAATGACTGAAGGCCGGCTGGGATGCCGTTGATCAAAATCTCTTTTGTCTCATCTTTGTATAATTTCGCGCCTTTGAAGGTGAAATATGCAAAGGTCGATTTATCGTGTTTCATGAGGAAAAGGACGATAAGGATGGCCTCGACGGCTTGGGAGATGACAGTCGTCATGCCCACCGCGGAGACATCGTCGCCATTGGAATTCATATGGAAGCCAATGACGAAAAGAAAATTGAGGGCCACGTTAAGGATTCCACAGGCCAGCAAAGCGTATAAAGGACGTTTGCTGTCGCCCATGGCCCTGAGGCAAGAAGCCCCGAAGTTGAAGACCATGAGAAACGGAAGGCCGATGAAATACCATTGGAGGTAAATCGTCGAATAGGCGATGTACTGTTTTGGGGTCTGCATCCATTCTAAGAGAGTCGGAGCCAAAAAGTATCCGATGAAGGCCATGGCAATGCCGAAAATGACGCTGAGGATCATCGCGCTTTCGATGGCCTTGTGAGCCTTCTCAGGATTGTTCTGTCCCTTGGCTTTTGCCACCACCACGTTGGCCCCAACCGAAACCCCGACGAAAAGGCCTATCAATAGGTTGATGAGCGAACTGTTGGAACTGATAGCGTCGAAGGAGTTATGACCGCCCCCGAAATTGGAGACGACATACTGGTCCATTGAGCTATAAAGAAGCTGAAACAAAGAAAGCAAAAGAATAGGAATGGTGAAGACAATCATCTTCTTGAAGAGATTGCCTGTGGTAAGGTCTATCTCGCGACTCCAGAACCCGTTTTTCTTTTCGCTTGGATTAGCCATGCAATGGATATCCTAAGCCTTTAAAAACAAATAAAAAGAAAAGGGCTTCATTAACTCTTTGAAAGCCCTTTCAAATGTCTAGCGGCTCACTTCTCGTCGACGATTGGCGAGGTGATGTTCTTCATGAGGTGACGGACGCACTTCCTTGAAAGAATGCGGACGTCGAAGGCCCTCCGTTTGTTCTTGAAGCCAGGGATGACCACCACTTTGCCTTTCATGAGGGCTTTATAAGCCTCGTTTGCGGCCTTTTGGGGGTCGATTGGCTTGAACTTCTTGACGATCTTGGATTTGTCCATTCCGCTCTCTTCGAGGAACTCGGTCCTGATTGGGCCGGGGCAGAAGCAGGAAATGATGACTCCGCTCTTCTCTTCTTCGACCGCCAGGGCCTCGGTGAAAGAAAGAACAAAGGATTTTGAGGCATAGAAAACCGCGAGGTTTGGTCCGGGCTGGAAGGCCGCGGTCGAGGAAACGTTCATGATATAGCCATGATGTTTCTCATTCATGTCATGAAGGAACAAATAGGTAAGATCGAGCGGCGTGACGATATCCAACTGGACGTTTGTCTCATTGTCGACGGCGCTGGAATTCTTGAACGGGCCAAAGGTTCCGCCTGAGGCGTTGTTGACCAAAACCTCGACGTTTATCTTATGTTCACGGCAGAACGAGTAAATGTTCTCAGCCGAGTTTCCATCACGAAGGTCGATCTCAATCGTCTCGACTTTGACGCCATAAGAATCAACCAATCTCTTTTTGGCAGAAGAAAGAGCCCCGCCATCTTTGCCAACCAAGACAAGGTCATGATGATGCCTAGCAAATTCCTCAGCCAAGGCAAAGCCCATTCCGGTCGAAGCCCCTGTTATCAAAGTGACGTGTTCCATAAGCCTTCCTCTTTTTAAAACATTATAGGGTTTGAAGAATATTTTTAAAGAGAAAATGTCTCTTACTTTCCTTGTTTTATTAGTGGAAAATTAACCATCATATCTATCTTTTTGAACTAGTGGTTGCTTTTTAAACCATCAATATGAGTCTTAAGGGTCTTAACAAATAATGAAAATAATCCTTTACATCCTGACGAATTCTTGTTTAATTCATGTGTCCAAGGAAACTTGGGCGATAAAGCAAAATAGAGGCGCGGACAGCCAATAGCTTGAATAAAGCGAGGGGCCGACCGCCGAAAGAACTCCCTTAAAGGAGGATCTTGGGCGAACGGAGAACATCCGTTCGACTGTCACCCGCGAAACGGGTGGAGAGCTATTGCTTACTAAATGCGCATTTTTGCGTTTTGAGGTAGCAATGGGCTCATTGCTACTTTTCTTTTTTGGAGGTAATTATGAAAAACGGAAAAGCGCTTTGCAGTCTATTATTATTGTCGATGTTCGCAATGTCGGGTTGTTCCACCACAATGAGCAATGACTCCTTGATCGTCGGTATCGAGTGTGCCTATGCCCCATTCAACTGGATCGATAAGACCAGCAATTCCTACAATATGCCGATATCCAACCATTCAGGGCAATATGCCGATGGCTTCGATGTCCAAATCGCCAAACAGCTCGGCCAGGAATTAGGCAAAGAAGTGACGATCGTCCAGACTCCGTGGGAGAGTCTCATCGCCGATCTGCAAACCGGGAACATCAATTGCATCATCTCTGGAATGACCGATACGAACGAAAGAGAACTAAGCATCGATTTCTCCGATGAGTACTATCGTTCAGAGTTGGTCCTTATAGTCAAAAAAAGCATCGCGGACGCTCATCCGACAGCCTTAAGCGCCACCGAATTCGGGGACCTCGTGAACGGACAGATCATCGTCTCTCAGAAATCCACAGCAACCGATGACATGATCGATATCTTCTCAACCACCTATGGTGCCATTCATGCCACGCCAGTCTCGACCTTCCCCTTAGCGGCCCAAGACGTCAAGAACGGCTCGGCCTTTGCCATGACGGCCGAACTTCCCGTCGCCAATTCCATCACCTCTTCGATCTCGGAATTAGGCATTATCCACATCGATCAAAGCATTTTGGGCGAAGACCAATATCAATTAGGTGTTTCGGTTGGCCTGAAGAAAGGCAACAGCGAGCTTCAAAGCCAAATCAATTCCGTGATTGACGGCTGGAGCGAATCATGGAAGCTATCGACGATGGAGGCCGCTCTCTCCAGAGCCAGCGCTTTGGAGGAATAAGATGGATCTCTTTTCACAAATCGGATATTTGCTTTCCAATTACGGCGATTTCTTTCTCAAAGGCTTAGCCACCACCGTCATCTTGGCCTTGGTCGGCACCGGAGTTGGTCTTTTCTTGGGAACTTTCCTAGCTTTCGGCGAAAGAATCAAAATCAAAAATGACGCCAAAGGACTCGACAAAGCCTGGCGTTATCTCGTCAAAGGCCTTTGCCACGCCTATTCCATCATCATCAGGGGAACCCCGATGATGGTTCAGGCCATGATCTTCAAATACGGATTCCAGGCCATGGGTGTCAATTGGAATTTGATCCTTCCGGGCGTCGATGTCTTTGATGGTTGGACCATTGCCGGCCTCATTGTCATCTCATTAAACACCACTGCGTATATGTGCGAAGACGTCAACAGCGGTTTAAATGGCATCGACAAAGGGCAGATTGAAGGAGCCAGAAGCCTTGGAATGTCTCGTTTTCAGACGAATATGTTCATCGCACTTCCTCAGGCTCTTCGTAACTCCCTTCCGACCATCGGCAACGAGCTCATTATCAACATCAAGGACTCCAGCGTCTTGAACGTCATCGGGGTCAGTGAGCTCTACTTCATGTCCAGCGCGGCCGCCAACAAAGGATATATGACGATCGCATCATACATAATCGTCGCCATCATTTACCTTTTGTTGACTCTATTGTCTACTGGCGCCCTAAAGCTGATCGAAAGAAAATTCGATGGCAAAGAGTTCCACTTCTCCTATTTTAGGAACCGTCAGAAAGGAGTGAACGCATGAGCATCCTTGAAATCAAAGACCTTCATAAATCATTTGGGAGCAATAACGTCCTCAATGGCATCACTTTCAGTTTGGAAAAAGGCGAATGCGTCGCTTTGCTAGGGCCATCTGGAGGCGGCAAAAGCACTTTGCTACGCTGCCTGGACCTTTTGGAGAGCCCAACTTCTGGGGATATTCTCTTCAATGGTGAAAGCATCCTCAAAAAAGGCAGCGACCATAATGCCATCCGTACCAAAATCGGGATGGTCTTCCAGCAGTTCAACCTCTTCGCCAATTATGACGTCCTCGGCAACTGCGTCCTCGCTCAACGCAAAGTCCTCAAAAGAGGCAAAAAAGAAGCTGAGGAAATAGCCATCGAAAAGCTGAAGATGGTCGGCTTATATGACAAAATCCACTGCAAAGTCAGCGAGATATCCGGCGGTCAGAAGCAAAGGGTGGCCATCGCCAGAAGCCTTTGCATGGACCCAGACATCCTTCTCTTCGATGAGCCGACGAGCGCCCTCGATCCTGAAATGGTCGGCGAAGTCCTCGGCGTCATGAAAGACTTGGCTGAAAAAGGGATGACCATGATGGTCGCGACCCACGAGATGGGTTTTGCCCATGACGTCGCCGATCGGGTCATCTTCATCGATGGCGGCCTCATCCGCAAAGAAGGCGGCCCCGCCACTTTCTTCCAAAAAAGCGATGACGAGAGGCTCAACCGCTTCCTCAATCTCAAATAAGCTAAGAAAAAGCCTCGCGGATTCCGCGAGGTTTTTTTGCGTTTGTGGTGGCCCAGCCCGGGGATGATCCGGGGACACCAGCCTTTTCAGGGCTGTGCTCTACCAGCTGAGCTACCGGGCCACAATTGGCGGACCATACGAGATTCGAACTCGTGATCTTCTCCGTGACAGGGAGACATGTTAGACCGCTACACCAATGGTCCAATTGGCACGCCTAACTATTATCCACACCGCACCTAGCCTTTGCAAGTATTTTAAGGAGCTTTATTCCTTTAATGGCAAGGGGCTTAGAAAAGGCCCTCCCGAGGGAAGGCCTTGGTGTGTCCGCTCGATCAATAATTGACGGCGCGAAGCTCGAAATAGCTCTGTGGATGTCCGCAGACCGGGCACTTCAAAGGAGCGTATTTGCCGATCACGATGTGACCGCAGTTGCGGCATTTCCAAACGGAAAGGTCATTTCCGATGTAAACGACGCCGCCTTTGACGTTCTCCAAAAGTTTGCGATATCTCTCCTCATGGGTCTTCTCGATCTTGGCGACCATCTCAAACTTGTAGGCGATTTCCTCGAAGCCTTCCTCGTGGGCGGTCTTGGCGAACCCGGCATACATGTCGGTCCACTCATAGTTTTCGCCGGCGGCGGCCGCGGCTAAATTCTCGGCAGTGCTGCCGATCTCGCCGTTCGGTTGAAGGTATTTGAACCAAAGTTTGGCGTGTTCTTTCTCGTTTCCGCTGGTCTCTTCGAAGATGCTGGCGATTTGCTCGTAGCCTTCTTTCTTGGCCTTGCTCGCGAAATAGAGATATTTGTTGGTGGCTTGGCTCTCACCGGCAAAAGCCGTCTGAAGATTCTTCTCGGTCTTGGATCCTTTTAATTCCATATTGGTTTTAGGATTCCTCCTTAATGACAATTATTATAGATTAGGAAAAGCAGTTAGCAAATACAACGCACCATAATTTGTTTGGTCGGCTCTTATAAAGAGCCTTCTTTATTTCTTTTCGTCATCCTTCAAAGGAAGGTAACGGATGTATTCTACGTTCTCAAAGCTGGAGGAAACATCGACCATGTAGCCATAAACGGCCTCGCGAAGAAGCTTCGTTCTCTCTTTTAAGGTCTTGGACATATCAGGATAGATCGGGTCGCTCACATGGACGACGGGGCGAGGTTTGCGGAATTTAAAGATCCAGTGTTCCTCATAAGTCGTGCACATCGCGAAAACCGGAGCCCCTAGCTGAGCCGGATAGGTGAAAGAGGTCTCGGGGAATGGGCGGATCCTCGTGCAATAAGGCCAGATGTGAGCCTCAGGGAAGATGATGATGGGGTTCCCGACATAATAACGATGGCTGATGGCCTCGATGAACTTCTCGGTTTGCTTTGGGGTCTCCGGAAGCGGCATGGCCCCAAGCATCACTTCTAAGTAACGGATTCCTGGAATCGAAACGGCTTCCCTTGAACAGACCAAAAAGCTCTTTCGGGGGTTGGTAATGACGGTCGGGGCAAACATCCCATCGCCGACGGATGTGTGATTGCCATAGAGGAAATATCCATGCCTAAGGTGGGCTTTTCTGATCTTCTTGGCCCCCACTACCCTGAAACTCCAGCCGATTTTGCCAACCAGCCACAAAACAGGTATGGCGATGACGTAATACAAAAAGCACGAGAAGACGTAATAAACAAGGCCCTTATGGAGATACCGGAAGTTCTCCGGAAGATGCTTCATCTTGACCTGGGCCTTGGTGAAATCGTCATTCAAGGGGTCTTTGTAATACTGGGTCTTTTGGGTTCTCATTCTTTTCTTTGGGGCTCTTTTTTTATTTTGGCGGTGTCTTCGATGAGCTTTTCCATCTTCTCCATGCAGAGATCGAAGTTGAATTGTCCGCAGAAAGCCTCGTATTTCTTCGAGCATTCCTTTTTTTCTTCCGGATGCTCGACCCAATAGTCGATCTTTTTGGCGAGGTCATGGAAATCATTCAGCTTAAAGAGGTTGTTCTCCTCCAAAGCGAAATACTTGGTCGCCGACTTCGGCGAATCGTTGATGACTGGGACAAGGCCGCATGAAAGGGCCTCAAGGCAGGATATCGCCTCGATCTCAATCTCGGAGGTATGGACATAGAGGTCGCACATATTGATCATCTTGACCATCTCTGGGCGCTTGAAGAAACGGTATTGCGGCTCGACGCCGAGCTTTTTGGAAAGTTTCTGAAGTTCTTTGAGCCTTGGCCCCTCGCCTGCCAAAACGATTTGGATCTTGTCTTTGTATTTGGAAAGGGCCACGGCCTTTAAAAGAAGGGCCTGTCTCTTCTCTTTGGAGTAACGGCCGGTGCAAAGGATGACGAACTTGCCTTTAAGGCTTTCTTCCCGCTCGATCTCGATATGATGGAAATCACCGCTGACGCCATTGGAGATGACGACGCCTGGAGTCTTTTGGTGAATGTTCTTTTCAAAGGTGTCGCGGATGAACTCGGTCGGATAATGGATGACGTCCACGTATTTGTAAAAATGGTTCCAGAAGTTCATGTAGACCATGTGGTTGATCTTTTGGTTTTTGATGAAGTTGAAGAAATGGGCGGTGACGTTCTCGGCCTGGACATGGAAACCGGCGGAAACCGGGATCCCCATCCTGTTGGCTAGTTTGGCGGCCGAACGCCCAACCATGAAAGGCATCATGATATGAACTTCGTCCGATCCTTTAAGAGCCCGCGCGATCGTCATGAAATCAGGGTTTGAAAGGACGACGCCGTTATTGTTGACGATGCTTTGAAAAGGGCCGACGTTAAGGGTTGGGACGACATAATACCCCTTCTTGTCTTTTTTGTCGGCGTCTGGGCAGACGATGCGGACGGTGTTCCCATGGGCGGTCAAAGTGTTGATGAGATTCATGGCCGCGATGGTCGTGCCATTATTCGGGACGCCAAAGACGTCAGCGACGATCGTGACTATCATAAGTCACCTTTCTTTTCGTCGACGAGAGGCCAAGGGTCTTTCTCATCCTTGATCACGAAGTTGACTTCGGAATTGGCTATTTGGGCGAAACGGACGCGTTTTCTTTTGATGGATGGCCTTTCGAAGAAGAACTTATCGACCGCATCCCAGATGAAAACCCAGCTGGCGATGGAGATGACCTCGGCGATCAAGACGAGGTATTTAGGCAAACTGGAGTTGATTTGGGTGGCCGCGGACATCGCGATGTAGATGCTGAGGAGCAAAACCCCGAAAGCGGTCATGAGAAGCGAATGAAGGCTGCAGCGATGAAGCTCTTCGCTTGAGTCGTCGAGCTCGAAGGCGTAATTCTCTTTGAATTCCCTTTCAATGAGGGATTCCATCTTGGTGTCTTCAGGGGTCAATATGAAATCAATCGCGAGAGAATCATATATTTTTGTATATTTGGCAACTCCTTCGATGTATTCGAAGATGCCGTCTGATAACGAGGAGGCCGATGAGTATTGCTCGAATATTTTGTTTCCGTGCCTTAAATCAACGCGGATATGGGAATACCCGTCTTCTTGCTTGAGTCTTTCGGCATAGTCCTCAAGATAATGAGAATCACGATGGAGGATGCCTTTGACTTCTGTATTGAGGACCTCCCCTTCTTTTTTGAAGGCTTGGTTTATTTCTTCTTTGTTGTCTTTCATTGCCGCTATATTTTCACACTATTGCCCCTTTTTTAAAAGGGGCGGTAATTCTATTCATTCTTGTTGAAAAGTAGAATGTCTCATTCGATCTCGTTCCCGATTCGCAGCATGAAAAGATATTGGGAAGCGCGATAGGCGAGACAGGAGAGGACCAAAAGGCTCACGACGGAGCTGGCCAAACTAAACGAAAAATAGAGAATCGCAAGGCCTAAGCCCATCTCCACAAGATATGGGGCGAACAAGAACCAAAGGCTGACTTTCCGTTTGGCCAGCCCGCAGATCGGATAAACCGCGGATACGAGGATGGGCAAGAAGGAAACAAGACCCAAAATCGAGATGATTTTCATGGGCAAAGAATCCTTGCTTTCCAAACTTGGCAGGTAGATGAGGCAGACCGTCAAAAAGGCGAACGCGAGGAATAAGGAAAGGAAGAAGCTCCAATTGCCAAAGCTCTTGTCTTTATGGAAGTCCAGAAGAAGGGAGATCACCATGGCCAAGAAGAAGACGATTCCAGCCCCGGAAAAAGCCGTCAATGAGAAGACGACGTTATGAAGGTGAAGGTAGGTGCCATAGATGAAATATCCGATGACCGCAAACGTGGCTATGAAAAGGAGCACCAGACCAGCAACCTTGGTCGCATAATCTATTTTTTTGGTTTTTTCATTGATGTCCATCTTTGAATATTATCTCCTAGAATCCTTGCTTGCACAAGACGCCCACAACAGGCTCTTCATGAGTGCATTATACTCTAAAAATTATAAGAAAACCCTAGGACTAGCCTAGGGATTTTGCCGTTTGGTTGCGGGGGGTGGATTTGAACCACCGGCCTCCAGGTTATGGGCCTGACGAGCTACCAGGCTGCTCTACCCCGCGATAACTTGCGGCTTGACTATATTAGTCGTTTCGTCCCCTTTAGGCAAGGGCAAGATATTTCTCAGCATCAAAAAATAAGAAATCATGCGATATGAACTAATGTATATCTTATTTTTGATGCTTATGGATATAGTAGATTCGACCTCCGAAATCGCCCATTAGGCGGATTCTTTCGTTGAGGCCGACCCCACTCCATTCCTGGCTGAGGGGGACCAATCCGCTTTCTAGGGCTGATCCAGAGACCAAGCCTTTGTCTTTTTCGCTGTCAAAAGCCTTGTACTTGGAAAGGGTGTTGATGATGAAGCCGTCCTCTTTGATATGAACGGGCGAGATCATGTTGACGAGGTGACCAAATTTCTTGAAGGAGATGACCTCGGGTCGCACTTCATAATCGTATAAAGAATCTGGCGTCAGATTGACCGCGAACAAATGATCCTCTTTCGGGGCCGGGGACTGGATGGCGTTATAACGTCCCACCACCGCCTCATCGGCCATAGACGATTCGAAAACCATCTTTCCGTCATTTTGGAAGTCGCTCAGAAGATCGAAAGAGCCAAACTGGAAAAGCAAGCGATGTTTCTTGTAATAGGCCGTTTGTTTTTTGATGGTCTTCAGATCCAGAGGCGTCAGATCATTGAGGTCCAGCTCGTAGCCAAGGACTCCGAAGCTGGCGACATCGAATTTGGAATCCAAGGCAGTCAATCTCAATAACTGGTTGGAGGTCTTGGCGGCCACGTGGTTGCTCATGCTCGAAAGAGGATATCCGAGAGCAGCCCCACTTTGGATGAAGAGCCTTTGGTAAGAATCGGTGTCATCGCTCATCCAACTCTGAGGGAAATAAGAAAGCATGCCTAAGTCATAACGGTTTCCGCCGCTGGCGCAGTTTTCAAAGAGGACGTTTGGGAAGTCCTTGATTAAGCGCTCAAGGACCGCGTAAAGCCCGAGGACGTAATCATGAAAGAATGATTCCGGAAGAGGAAAATCTGTGATAGTCCGATTGCAATCCCATTTGAGGAACGATATATCGGCGCTTTTGATGACATTTGAAACGGAAGAGTAGACGAAATCCTGAACTTCTTTTTTTGAAAGGTCGAGGACCATTTGGTGACGGCCGAGAGACGGTTCGTGGACATTGTCTTTGATTGCGTATTCTGGATGGGCGCGATAAAGATCGGAATCGGGGTTGACCATCTCTGGTTCCATCCAAATGCCGAACTTAAGACCTTCTTTTTTGGCGGCTTTTGCCAAGGAAGCCAAACCACCAGGTATTTTCTTAAGGTTGCAGCTCCAATCGCCAAGGCCATGGCTATCATCGTTTCTTTTTCCGAACCAGCCATCGTCGAGCACGAATGTCTCCGCGCCGATCTCTTTGGCTTTCTTCATCAAGGAGATCAACTTTCCCTTGGTGAAGTTGAACATCGTGGCTTCCCAGTTGTTGTAGACGATTGGGCGTGGGGCGTTGTTCCATCTCGCGGGGATGACTGAGTTGTTAACAAAAGACTGGAAATGTCTTGAAAGGCCGTTCAAACCCCCATCGCTATAGCTCATCACACACATAGGGGTGGCAAAAGAGGCGGACTTTGAGAGGCTCTTTTTGAACAAAAGAGGCGAAATCCCTTGCTGTATCCGAACATTTTGCCAACTATCGACTTCAACGCTTTCCTCATGGTTGCCACTATAGACAAGATTGAAGCCATAGACATGCCCGTGGAAATAATCAGATCCTTGGCTCTTGAGGGCGAAGAAAGGATTATGGCGGTTGCTTGAAAGACCGGAGCTGACTGAGTTGACGTAACGGCCCACTCCAAGTTTCGTCTCTTCTTTGTTGTTCTCGTTGGCCCATCCGCCATATAAGGAGACCATCGAAAAGCCTTCATTCACCAAAACTAGTTGGAGTGACATGGCTCTTTCGACCGTCAAATCGTCATCGCCGAGATTAACTATCTCAAGGTAGCGGCCGATGACATCGCTCTCCTCATAGACGAAATAATGCAAAACGACTTTGACGGCGGCTTTTTCGTCGAGGAGATTGACCAGCAATTCTTCGCTCGCCCCATGAGGCGTCGGGAGCCATTTTATCGGTTCTGGTTTCCGGATGGTGAAATCCTTGTATGTGAAATCGAAAACGGCCGTTTTCTTGTTTTTTAAGAGCAAAGATGGAACGCCATAATCGCCTTTCCCAAGAGTGGAAACCTCGTTTTTCAGGTAATCGAGGCAAATGTTCTGATGTTTTTCGTCAATGGCGATCGAAGTGCCTTGGATGCAGGCGTAATCCCTGGTGAGCGAAGGGGCCTCCTCAATGGAGACAATCTTCTTGCCATAGTATTCGCAAACGAGTTTCCCGATCTCGTTGACATGTAGCAAAAGAGAGGTCGATTTGCTCGAAAGAAGGAAGTAGCCGTCTTTGTTAGTTATCATGCTTTTTATTATATATTATTATATAATAATATCGTTATGAAAAAATACCTTTGCTTCCAGTGGAAGTATATGCCAGGTTTTCTTGGCAACTATCTTAATGAGGGCCTTCCAGGCTCCGCTTCGCTTGTCGATTTGCCACACGCTCCCGTCGAGACTCCAGCCAACTATTTTGACGAGACTTCTTATCAAGGTTTTTTCACCTATGAGAAGAGATTCGACTTCCAAAAATCCGGAGAAAAAGTATTTCTTTGCTTTGAAGGTGTGATGCTCAAGGTCCACCCCTACCTCAACGGCGTCGACTTAGGAGAGCAAATCTCTGGCTGGGTCGAGGTCCGTTATGACGTCAGCGAGATCATCAAGGAAAAAGACAACCACCTCCTTGTGGTCGTCGACTCCAACGAGGACCCAAAAGTCCCTCCTTTTGGGAAAGCGGTCGACTATCTCACCTTTGCCGGCATCTATCGCCCGGTCTATTTGGAATCCGTCCCAAAGGATTTCATCGAAAGCGTACATATTTCCGCAAAGGCCTCAGGCCAGTTGAATATCAAAGCGAAGATCCATGGCGATGAAAAAGCCTGCGAGTTATCTTATGACCTCTTTTTCGGCGGGAAACTCGTGAAGAGTTTTGCCGTCGACTCGGTCCTCGTTCCTAATCCGTCCTTATGGAACGTCGAATCCCCGAACCTCTATACTTTGAGGGTTAAGCTCAAAGGGCCTTCCGGAATCGACGAAAAGACCTATCGTTTTGGCTTCCGAGATGCCGGTTTTACCACCAAAGGTTTCTTTTTGAACGGCAAAAGGATCGAGTTGGTCGGATTGAACCGCCACCAAAACTATCCCTACGTCGGACCGGCCATGCCTGATTCGGCTCAGGTCGACGACGCGGATATTTTGAAGCTTAAACTAGGATGCAACGTCGTGAGGACTTCGCATTATCCCGATAGTGAATCCTTCCTTTCACGTTGCGACGAGCTCGGCTTGATGCTCATCGACGAGGTCCCGGGCTGGCAATACATCGGAAAAGACAAGGCTTGGAGGGACAACTTCCAATATTTCTTAGAGAAAATGGTCGAGAAAGAAAGAAACCATCCATGTCTCATCGCCTATGGGACGAGAATCGATGAGTCTCCGGATGATGACGAGCTCTATGAGAAAGCCGTCAATTTCATTCACCAGAACGATCCTGATAGGCAGTGCCTAGGCGTCAGAAATTTCAAAACGTCGCATTGCCTTGAGGACATCTACGCTTATAACGATTTCTCCTGCGCTTCTACCTCCCATGGTCTCGACGATCCCAAGACCATCAGGGGAGCCAAGAAGAAGCCGATCTTGATTAGCGAACACAACGGCCACATGTTCCCAACCAAACAGTTCGATGAGCCAGCCAAGCGTCTTGAGCAAGCCTTAAGGCATCTTCGCGTCATCGATGATTCCTACAAATATGAATGCATCGCCGGTTCCATCGGCTGGTGTGCTTTTGATTACAACACCCACAAAGATTTCGGAAGCGGGGATCACATCTGCTACCATGGCGTGAGTGACATCTACCGCAACCCCAAGGCCGCGGCTTTCGCTTATGCTTCCCAACACTCGGCGACCCCAGTCATGTGGATTGCCAATCCGCCGACCCCCGGCGATTATGACGAGGCCCTCTTGAAGCCGCTTTACGTCTTCACGAACTGTGACTATGTCGAAATGTATCGCAACGGTAGCTTCATCGAGGTTTTCAAACCGGATAGGAAAGACTTCCCCCACCTACCGCATCCTCCGATAGTGATCGATGATTTCATCGGCGCTCTCTTCGAAAAGGAAGGCTATTCAAAAAAAGATTCAGTCATATTGAGGGAAGCCCTCAACCTTGTTGGTCAAAATGGTCTGGCCCACATCAAGAAGAGCCAGTTCCTCAAATACATCCCCTGCATCTTGCGTAACCACATGAACATGGAGAAAATGCTCTCCCTTTACTACAAGTACATGTCAGGCTGGGGAGAAAAAGCCATCGTTTACAACTTCAAGGGTTATAGGGATGGCAAAAAGGTCTGTGAGAAATCATACGGTCCCTCAACCAGCTTCTCATATCGTTTTGAAACCTACAGCCAAAGTCTTTTGAATGACTCGACTTATGATGTCTCCCGTGTCAGCATCAAGCTCGTCGATGAATGGGGCAGTCAGATCCACTACGCCAACAACGTCATCTCGTTCGAGACGAAAGGCCCGATCAAAGTCATCGGGCCGACCACCGTCGCTCTCTCAGGCGGTGACATCTCGGTTTACGTTCGTTCCTTGGCGGTCTCGCGTCCGAGCGAAGCCCGCCTCATCATCAAAACTGACAAAGGCGACTATCCGATCGACTTCAACGTTCAATAGACAATCGACATTAAAAAGGAGGCGGCCAACCGCCTCCTTTTGATGTTATAGCCGAATCGATTAGGCTTGGACGCCGCCGTTGGTCTTTGAAGCTTCGGCGATGTCTTTTTGATGACGGACTTCGAGTTCTTTGTAGATGGCTGTGTATTCATCGTCGCTAAGCCCGTATTTGAAGCGGATGAGGTAATAGCCGACCGCAAAGCAGACGACGATGATGCCAATCGTGATGTAACCGACGGTCGCAAGCTGCCAGCTTTCGATTCCCGAAAGGATGTTGTTGATGGCCGTTAGATAAGAAGTCTGAGCCGACTCACCTGTTCCGTAATAGCCGGAGTTATATAAGGATTCTTGAGTCGAGATGCCGACAACGGCAGTCGTATAGAGCCCAGAGATCATGAACGTCACATTCATGATGCCCTTTTGGAAAGCGCTGGAGAACTTGGCGTCGAGAGGCCTCCATGAGAAGGCGACCGACTCTTTTCTCTCACCGTATTTCCATTCATTGTACTCGATGGAGTTCTGGAACATGACAAGAAGGACCAAATAGAAGATGCCTTGGGCCCCGAAGAAGAAGAAAGCCGGAATGATAAGGGTCCAAAGCGATCCGCCGAAGAACCATCCGAATGATCCGACGGTATCAACTAGCGAAGGATCGTTATAGGCAAGAGGGTGCTCTCCGAAAATCGGGAAGGCGATGCATAAGAAGACGAGATAGCAAACGATGATGACAACCGTCGTCGCCGTGAGAATCGTCCTTTTCTTAAAGTGTTTGATCAGAAGCGGATAAAGGCTCTGGGCGATTAAGGTCGCAACGACATAAATGACCGAGAGAATGGTCGCGATGAAGCCACCTTTGCTGCCGCCATAACCATAGGCGAAATAGAAATAATTGACGCCAATGGTCGTGATAAGACCGCCAGCCATGTAATACAGAAGCATGGTTATGACAGAGATTCTCAAAGGCTTGTTGCGAAGAATCTTGAAGAGATCCCTGAATTTGGTTTTGGAAGAAATCTCGTCTTGCTTAGGATCGCGTGCGTGTTCCTTGCATAAGAAGAAGACCAAAGCTTGAGAAATGAGGAACAAAGCAGAGATGATCAAGGCTGTGCCGCCATAGAACTGAGCTGTTGAAACAGGCAGTAATCCAGGAAGCAAGAAACAGACGATGTTCATGGCGAAGCCGCCGATTGTCGTGGCAATGGTCACCAAGGTTGTTATCGTGCTTCTTTCTTTTTCATCGCTCGTGAGCGAAGGAAGCATCGACCAGTAGCCGATGTCGTTCATCGTGAAGCAGAAATCCCATAAGAAATAGAAGAAGATCATCATGCCAGTGTAGAGCCAGCCATCTCCGCCAGGCTGCACCGCATTAAACATCAAAGAGACGACGATGGCGTTTCCGATGGCGCCGATCAGGATCCATGGCCTGAATTTGCCGGTCTTGAAATGGACCTTCTCGACGATGATGCCCATGATCGGGTCGTTGAGGCCGTCCCAGATCAAGGCGATCACCAACGCAATGGTGATGACGCTAATTTGGCTCTGATAAGTCGCCGGGTCGCTCGAGAGAACGCCGGCGTACATCGTATACTGGAGCAAGAAGGTACCGACAAGCGCGTAACAAGCATCACGGAAGATGCCCGAAAACGGATAGTACCACTTGGTGAACTTAGGAATCTTGTCGCCGGAATAAGTTCCCGCCGTTAAACCCCTATGTTGCTTTTCTGCCATAGAATTATCTCCTTTTGTTTAAAAATTCATAAATTAGTCTAGTCGACATGCCGATGAATGTAAACGCTTTCTTAATCGGAGGAAACCGATTTAGTAATCGGGTTTCCTTATGATTTCAGGTAATAGAAAAGTCCGTCATGTAATAGATTTTCCATGACTAATCGGTTCTTTGGAGTGTCGGTAATTTTGCCATCAATCAGGAGCTCTGAAAAAGAGAAGAGTTCCCGGATAAAATGATTCCAATATTCAAAGATATGCTCCTGATCTTTTATCGTGGCAATGTTCAGCTGTTTCAAAAGGTCAACGCATTTGCTCTTAAAACGGTTAAAGGAACCATCATCTTCGTCAAAGCGTGGGAACGAGCGCGAATAATTGACTGCAAAGCCGCAAATCGAAGGATGAGTTAACAAAAAGTCGACCATTCCGTTGAACAAGAGGTGGAAATTGTCCGGATAGGCGCGCTTTAGGCGAATAAACTCGGCCCTAAAAGGAGCGTCTGACCATCTGCCGGTTTGGACTATGAGATTCCTTTTTGTATGAAAATGCTCATAAATAGAGCCTTCGCTTACGCCGGCGATTGAGGCAATCTCTTTTGTCGAAAGGTGATTCGCGGTGTTACGGGAACCAACAATAACTGTGGCTTCTATGATCCTTTCTTCGATGTTCTCTAATGCTGGACGTGCCATATCAGTCTCCTAAATGGCCCCTAAATGCCAATTTCGCGCAAAAACGACGATATTCGTTGCTGTCTTTGTACGAGCCGTTTAAAACAAGCTCGGCATCAATCAGCACGTTTCTTGCGAATGTTGAGTAAGCGAGAAAGCAGGCATCATCGTCGCCGAATGAAAACATCGTGAAAAGCTTCGCCTTCTTTATCGCGTCCTTTTTGAAAGCCTCGTAATTGGGCCCAGGCTTCCCGACCTTGGTGTTCCCTTCCCCATAATTCAAAAGGAAGAGGGTCTGTTCTTTATGCTTTATGAGATAAGAGAGCAAAGATGAATATATTTCCAGAGGATCATTGACGTTTTTGGAAAGCCGCAAGCATTCAGCGTTGCAAAGACCAGAGGCTCGGAGGCAGGCAAAATGAATAAGGTTTATCTTGCTTCCGAAGCGAGAAAAAATCAAATATTCCGAAACACCGGCTTTTTTGGCGATGTCTTTCGTCGAAAAGTTGACGTTTGCAGGACTGCTTCCACCAATTTTAATAGTGGCGTCGATAATTTTTTCTTCAGCATCAGGGTCGGCGATTCTACCCATTGTTTCAAGCTTCCTTAGTCTTTGTTGTTATATTTTACCATTAGATAATTGACTAAATCAATTACCACTTCACCAGCGGTTAAACACTTTCTCGGCAAAGCCGGGGAGGTTGACGATTTCAAAGGTTTTTGCCCCATTATTTATCCTAATCAGGCCCTTAAAAGTCCCGAAAACTTGGTTTTGAATGCTCTTGATGAGCAAAACGTTGGCTCCTCCTGCCCTAATGATCTTCGGTGTGAAAACAAGATCAATGTCACCGTTGGTTGACTGTAAAGCCCATGGTTTCATAAGCTCATCATGTCCTCTGGAATCGAGCGGTATATCAAATTTGACATCGTCTAATTTATAGACGTTATCATCGACAAACAGCATGTTTTCACTAGCGGCACTCGTGTTGCCGAATCCATAGCCGAGGTTCCAGCCAATCGTGTGCTTTCCATCGAAAGAATTTAATGAGGACCAATACCAAGTGTTCTGATAAGTCCAAACGCCCCTGCCCCAATCAAGCACACCATAACTATCCCTATTCAAGTCGATGAACTCATCGCCTAATTTGGCATAACCGCTCGAACGAAGGTTGTTGATCTTCTGGTTGTAATAGAAATGCCCCTTCTTTTCGAATGGGGTGGCTATCACCATGGAATTGCCGCCTGTCGTTTCTTCCAGCACCACGTCAACCCTGAGGTCTTCTTTGTTTTTTCCGAATTCCCGCCAATAGCATTTAAGATGGCGTTTCCCATCCTCATGGATGAAATTCATTTCCACTTTTTTGTCTTTGTAAACCGTGTCGCCTTCTTTTGATGATAATGGCAGATTTCTTTTCCCCAGGCTGAAGGCATGCATTTCGCTTTTTTCGATGTAACCTGGCTTGTCAAAGTCAAGAATGGTCAATGAGCACAAATCCATGTATCCATTGTCGTCAATCGTCATAGCCAAGCCGCGGTGGGCGTTACCGACGTAATAATAGTCCCACTCCTTTATTCGGAGCTTAGACGCCTTGATTTTGTCTCTGTTATAGGTTTTGACGAGTGAGAAAGCGTATCCCGCCTCATTTAGATTCCCATCGTCATTCAACAAAAGACCTTCACCGAGCTTGTGCTGTTCCATATGTAACCTCTTTGCTTATCATAAAACAAAGCGAACGACATGCTAAGGTAAATCGACTTAAGAGTGTTTTTATGGCTCAAAAACTCCATTATCAATAATCTAATTTCGTTAATGGTCGGCGATTCGATTTTTATAGTTGGTCTAATCATGCCATACATGAGGAGGGAGGCGGCAAATGTAACAAAAACCAACCAACAACTTTTGTAATTATTGATATATTAAAGACATGGAGCATTTCTTCATAACCGGAGCGACCGGCCTCTTAGGCCAGACGCTTATCGGAGAACTTAAAAAAGTCGGCGAGGAAAACATCACCGCTTTCGTTTTGCCTAACGACCCGCTCCGCGACGAACTCCCGGCTTACGTCAAAGTCCTCGAGGGGAATATTTGTGATCCATCATCTCTGGATTCTGCCATAAAAGAAAACGACATCGTCATCCATTTGGCCGCCATGGTCTCCATCAGGAAATCAGACAACGAAAAGATGGAAAAAATCAATTATCATGGCAGCGTAAACGTCATCAACGCCGCGATTGCCAACAAAGCCAAAAAACTAGTCTACGTCTCTTCAAGCCACGTCATAGGCTACAAAGATGGCGCTCCGATCAAGGAAAGCGACTTTGGCATGAAAACCGAGAACATCGGGGCTTACGAAACGAGCAAAAAGAAAGCGACCGAGTATGTCTTTATGAAAGCGAGCGAAGGCTTGAATGCCTCCGTCGTCTTCCCTTCAGGCATCGTTAGCGACAACGACAAAGCCATGGGCGAGATCTCAACCCTCCTTTATAAACTCTCAACGGGAAAATTGACTTATTATCCACGCGGCGGCTACGCTTTCGTGGATGTCCATGACGTTGCAAGAGGCATCATCGCCGCCAGCAAAGTTGGAAAAAAAGGCGAAGGATATCTGCTTTCGGGCGGCTATCTAAGCCTTGACGAAATCGATTCGATCGTCCGCGAAAGATATCCAAACCTCAAAAAAGGCAGGGTCATCCCCTTCTTCTTCGCTTATCTTGGGCTGCCTTTCATCATGATCCATGAGAAAATCAGCCACCATAAGCCTCTTTACACCTACACCTCGTTGAAGACGATCAGGACCCACGCCTTATTCGACACAAGCAAGGCTCAGAAAGAACTAGGCATAACTTTCACCCCTTTGAAGACCAGCATCAACAACGCCCTCAGCTACATCGAAAAGACGGCTCCTAAGAAGTAACAGTCTCTTTTAGCCATAATGGTGTTATCATTTCTTTAATGCCAAACGCTTTGGTGCATTATACCTTCGCTAAGGAGAATGTCCTTGATCCATCCTCCTCTTTTCTTGATGCGACCTACGTCGGAGCCCAAGGGCCCGATCCTTTCTTTTTCTATGGCGTCCTGCCTTTAAGGAACCGTCCCCATAAAAAAGAGACGCAGTCTTTAGGCGGCGTCACTCAGCACATGGAAATGCCGATACCATACGCCGCGATGATCGAATATGCCAAGAAGAGCCCTGACAAAGACATTTTGTTCTCGTATATCGACGGTTTGTTCATGCATTATTCCGTCGATCGTTGCTGCCACCCATACATCTTCTACAATACGGGTTTCACCGATAGGCCAACCGACAGCAAACAAGTCCAGGACTACTACAACTTCAGCCATATGTCTTTGGAAGTCATCCTCGACGTCATTATCTCAAAACGGGAAGGGACTTTTCAGCCGATTGCCAACGTCATCAAGATCGATAAAAAAGAGCTGAAGGCCATCTCCAAAATGTGGTATATGGTCAACAAGGACGTCCAAAAAGTCAATTTCATCAACGAAAAGAGCTTTTACCGTTCTTTAATTGACTATCAGGGGACTGAAGTCATCGCCCATGATCCTTTAGGCCTCAAGAAGCCTTTGTTCAAAGCGATATTCGGACGTTACTCCTTTCCTTATGGCCTCGTGATGCCGAGGAACCTAAAACGGTTCGATGGCATTGATTTCCTCAATGAGGCTCATAAAGAATGGCTGATGCCGGCCGGAGAAAAGAAAAAAGAAAGCTTCGATGACCTCTTGTCAGAAGCCAAGACCATCTACGAAATCCTGCATCATTTATTGAAAGAGGCTTATGAGGGCAAGGAATATCAAAACGAGCTTAACGTCATCGCCTCTCACATCAACCATGAAGGCATCGTCGAAGGCTCGCCTAAAATCTATTGGAAGCTGATCTGGCCGGAATCATACATCAAAGACATCATCGAACATTGAGTCTGATGATGTCTTTTATTTCTTTTTCTTTGGCTTTGATGTCCCTAAACAAAGCGAACTGACATTCGGCCCTTTTGAGGTTATGCTCCGGATAGTCAGTCTTGAAATAGACGTCACCTTCTAGATAGTCCACGAGGAAGCGGATGGCTAACTCATAGCTCATTTTTTCAATGCCGTAAGCCATATATTCGATCTCGTCGTCTTCTAAAGCGCCACGCATCTTGGGAAAATAGCCTTTGGAAAGACTGGTGAAGCCGTCGAGGGAAAAACCCACTTTTGAAAGATCGTTTTCGTCTTCGTTGGTTAATGAGCACGATGAACGGGCCGCATCTGCGAAATCATCATCGTAATAGCCCTTCATCAAGGTGTCGAAATCCACCAAGCAGATAGCCTTATCGTTCTTCTTGGAAAAGAGCAGGTTTGATATCTTCAAGTCGTTATGGGCCACACGCCTGGCTGAAAATGGATAGGCTTTGGCATAGGAAGCTTCCATAAGAATCTCATCGATGAAGCGCAGGGCTTTTCCTTTACGGCCCACCGCATCTTTTTCCACTGATGAAACAAGCTGAGAAAGCCTCCACTCGGTATCGTGAAAATGTGGGATCGTCTCATGAAGGACACTGGCGTCAAACCCTTCTAAGGCTATCTCGAATCCCGCCAAGGCTTTGCCGAGTTCCTCATGATGCTTTTCAGAAGATGGGACTAAGAGGCTATAGCTGTCTTCGATATATTCAAAAGCCCTATAGAATACCCCGTCCTTCCATAGATAAGGAACGCCAGAGACGCTAAAGACGGGAGTCAAAACCCGGCCTGAGGAATGGAGCTTAAGATAAGAAGATACGGAAACGATGTTCTCCATGACCTCAACTGGTTTTTTAAAGACTGACAAATTGACTTTTTGAAGGATGTATCTTTTCTCGCCATAGTCCAAAAGATAAGTGTCGTTGATATGCCCTTGGTCCAGCTGGCTGACGTTATTTAGGCAGCCGTCAAAAGGGAAAGATGAGGCAATGCCCTTTATTTCTATTTCCTTTGCCGCTATTTCATCCATTGCTTTGTATTGTAACTCATGGCATTAGGCGTATATGAGAGAAATCTCCTATTTCATTCATGTAGCAAAGAACATAAAGCCCTGTACAAGTCACGTACAGGGCTTACACTTGGATATTCTGGCGGAGCAGTCGGTCGCTTATCCGAACTAATCCTAGTGAAAGATTCGATGGATAAAGTACTTTTCCTGAAAAGCGACCTGTTTTTCGATTTCCTGGTCGCTGATCTCAGCTTTCCTCGGGGCGACGATGAGTTTATCTTCGACATCGTCATCTCGTTCCAGTATGGCTATAACAATCCCATCGAATTCTTTTAGGGGTTCGCCGATTCCGAGAATGTAAGCGTCTTGCTTTTCTCCGTCTGGGGCATTGAAGGATTCGATGTAGCCGTAATTGACAGGATAGATCATTATCGGATCCTGAGGATGATGACTGCCGAGCGGGCGGTCCACCACCACGTGAACCTCTTTCCCCAAAAGAGGATGGGTTTGACGCCGATAAGCCCCTTTTTCATAAGTGGATAAGCACGGCTTTTGCGTGCCTCCAAGACCTTTGATTTCTTGCTGGAGGGCCGGTATCCAAAACTTCTGCTGGGCAGACGTAATCTTGTAACAATCCCCGAAGAGTTCTTCTTTGCCAGCCAACCATATCGGGCCTTTTTCCGTCAAATCGCCATTGTGGCGCGGAATCAGATGGACGTGAAGATGGGGATCGCCATTCCCCAAAATCTCGATATTCATCTTGTCGGATTTGAAAACACGGGAGACCGCCTCCTCGACCAAGGCCATCTCGCAGAGGAACTTCCGCTCGGTGAACCGGGGGAGTTCATGCAATTCGTGAACATGCGTTTTCGAAACGAAATAGGTGTAACCAGGAAAACGCTGGTTATCGCCCAAGCAGACGATGCCGGTGGATAGTTCAATAACGAAATTGGGATTCGTCCCGCTTAGGGCGTCAGAGACGCGCTGGCAAATGGGACAATCGTTTTCAAAAGCAGGCGTTGAAGAAGCTAAGGGTAACAGCAAATCCAAGGCCTCAGGGCCGACCTTATCAATAAGAATGGCGGCTTTATCGAAACTTAACTCTGCCGCTCCTTCCTCAAGTTTATTGACGCTCGAGCGAGAAGCGTATCCCAAGAGCTTGGCAAAGGCCTCTTGGCTCATCCCCTTGCTAAGGCGGATCTCGCGAATCCGCTGGCCGATTTCTTTCTTAGTCATGAAAGAAAGCCTCGACTGTTTGTATCACGGTCTTTTTTACAAAATCATCATCTAAAAGAGAAATCTCCGCCATCTTATTCCCCAAGTAATTCAAGGATGAGCCGATCCGGTAAACCCGCTCAGCGTCAAGAATCAAATACCGATCATGGAACAAGGAGGAGTTTATCCGACAAAGCGGCCCGTATTCCTTTTCAAATAGGCCGATGTCGGCCTCCGTCAGCTTTCCCGAAGAGGAGGAAACGATTTGGAGGAGAACGTTCCCCTTCTTTTTGGCTAGGACATTGAGTGCCTTGGAGTCGCAATAAGGGTCAACGAGGCAAATTGATTTGTCAGCTGATGCCACCAGATCGGTCAAAAACGAGAAAGCATCGTAAAACTGACCGAAAAAAACAGCTTGTCATCAGGGATTTTTGCCTTCTCAATCGAAGCCACTCTTTTCTTGAGTGCTTCCACTTCTTCCTTGACGGAACAATGCTCTCCCGAGCACAGGTCATCGACTCTTTTACCGTTGATGGCGTAGCCTTTAATCAAATAGTCCTTTAAAACCGAATTGGCCCATCGGCGGAACTCAATGCCTCGCTTGCCGTTAACCCGATATCCGACCGCGAGTATCACGTCGAGATTGTAGAACTTGGGAGGGCGATTGGAGGGGGTTCCGTGCAAAAAATGCACCGAAGTACTTTCCTCGAGTTCCTTGTCCGAAAAAATCTTGGCAATATGACGAGAAATAACAGGCCGGCTCTTGCCAAACAAAACCGCGATTTGGTCTTGGGTGAGCCAAACCGTTTCCTCCTCGGGAGAAACCGTAACATCCAAAGAAAGGCTGCTATCAGTAAAACGGACGATTTCGTATTTTTCCATAAGCCTATTTTACTGTAATGTTTCTATTTTATCTACATTTTAATCATCTTAATTATGCGAGGTAAAGGCTTCCATACAAAAATTGCATAGAAGGTAAATTGGTAAGTAAATTCCGGAATATTTAGTTCCTTTCCCAGTCTTTCATAGTGTCCCCCTCCATTTTTTCGCATAGGACCCCGTCGGGGCTTCTCTAAATTTTCATGGCCATTTCCAACACCAATTCGAAGATGTCGTGATGGCGGTATTTGTCTTTGCCGCTTCCCATCGTGGCCCTGTCCCATTCGAGGGAGTCGAGTTGGTCGGCCCCGAAGAAGAACTCGTAGAAACCGAAGCCGTAGTAATCGGAAACGGCTTGCATCCCTGCGCATTCCATGTCGACGGCGATGCAGCCTTCCTTCTTGCGCTTCTGTATTTCCGATTCCGTCTCTTTGAAGAACGCATCCGTCGTCCAGCACTTCCCCGAAAAATAAGGGATGCCGTTGTCTTTGAGAAACGCCTCGATGAAGGCGTGGTTCCTAATCTCGATGTAGTCGGCGGCCGGGACGTAGTGATAGGAAAAGCCCTTCGTCGCGGTAGGCGGACGTCGGCACCATGAAGTTGAGGGGCGGAATGGCCTTGTCGGGCCGGCCGGCGCTCCCGAACGCGATGAACTTCTTGGCCCCCACGTGATGGGCGACCTCGATCAGGAATGTGCCCGCGAGGGCGCTCCCCATCGGCGAATCTAGAAACAGATTTTCTTGCCTTTGTAGGTCAAGGCGTAGATCGGCGTGTGGCCGTTCGTGGAGGCAAGGTCCGCCACGACTTCGGGATGGTGTTCCTCGAGGATCATCGCGGTCAGCCTCCAGGAGAAGGCCATGATGCAAATATCACAAAATTGCCTTCCGGGGCCGAAAACGCTTTCTGGCGACATTTTGCCGTCTTCTTTGCGGTACGAATCAGTAATCATGGGGTGAGCCTCCAATTAGCGTGGATCTGAATCTCGCTGGCTTATTTTAGCGATTCTAGAACAGGACTTTGAGAAAAAAGATCTCCTAAGCACCCGTCAAGCGTCTGATTGCCTCGTTTTCTCGATGCTATCCCCCCTTGGGATTCGCGTTGTTAACTGAGAGACAAGGGCAAGCCTAAAAAGTTCATATCGGTTCGACAGATACTAATTTTTCTTTAGTTGACTGACTGTTGGCTGAGGATTATGCCGTTTCACGGGAGAATCCCGAATCCGACTAAGGGAGCAAAACTACTACCGGTATTTCCCAAAAAGCCGACCAAAATTAGTCGATTTCTCTCCTTAGTTCTTCCCCAACGAAAAAACCGCCCGAAGGCGGTTCTCTATTTCCGTTTTGCGTCTGACAACGCTTTGAAGCGGACGACGAACCCTGTGCGTGTTGCCCACAAAGTTCGGATAACTATTGATTGGCGGAGCAGTCGGTCGCTTATCCGAACTAACGGAAGACAAAATGGCGACTCTACCTCTCGTAATGTGTCCACATCGCCCGGACCTCGACGATCTTCTCCTCCAAATCGACTTTATAGACCAAGCGGTGCTGGAGATTGATCCGACGGGAATAATAATAGCCTTTTAAGTCCCCGACGAGTTTTTCGTAAGAGGGGGGATTCTGAAAAGGATCCTCTCGGAGGATATCCAAGAGTTTCTTGGCTTTCTCCTCCAGGCCGGCCTGCTTGAGGAGTTTCTTGTCCTTCTCGGCGTTTTCGGAGAAGCGGACGTCCCACATCTACCAAGCCTCTTTCGGGTCGTAATGGGCCATCTTCTTCGGATCTTCCTTGTCGCCCTCTTTGATCTTCTTCACCAAACCCGGCTGCGACGAAAGATAAATCGTCTCCATCATGGCGTTGTAGTCCTCCTCCGAAAGGATGACGGCGTTGCCCTTTTTCGTGGTGACAGTGACGGATTCGTTATACTCCACGACGTTGTCCAGGGTGTCGAAGAGCGAGCGGCGGAGCGCGGTTGCGTTGGTGGTTAACATGGTTTTATCCTCCTGCGACTATAGTCTAGCATTATTATGTACATTTTAAAGTACATATTACGCTTAAACGTATTTTTGTTTGAGCACGCGAAAATGCCACTTAACGAGACATTTTTTGAAGTTATTCCCTGCTTTGTCCTCTAAAATCTTATTTTCGGAAAAGATTGAATAATTTCTTTCCCAGCGCATTTCTGATCAAAAAGTCTTCCGTGCAAAAAATGCATAGAAGGTAAAATGGCGAGGAAAATTCGGATGTTTTAGTTCCTTTTCCAGTCGAGAAGCCTTATTTTAACAACAAGCCCCGTACGCGTTGCGTACAGGGCTTGCACTTGAATAGCCTGGCGGAGGTGTAGAGATTCGAACTCTAGCTGGGGCAGGCCCCACTGACGGTTTTCAAGACCGTTCCCTTAAACCGCTTGGGTACACCTCCGTATTTTGGTGGTCCATGGTGGGTTTGAACCACCGACCTAGCGATTATAAGTCGCTCGCTCTGACCACTGCGCTAATGGACCAAGTCACAATGCGGCTCGACTATTATAGCTAAGTGCCCATCTCCTAACAATCCAAAATGAAGTTAAGACATAAAAAGGATGCCTAGGGCATCCAATTTTACTAAATGGTGGCTGAGGGGGGACTCGAACCCTCGACATGCCGGGTATGAGCCGGCTGCTCTAACCAACTGGGCTACTCAGCCATTTATTAGCTATGTTTGGTGGAGCGTAAGAGGCTCGAACTCTCGACCTCATGCTTGCAAAGCACGTGCTCTCCCAACTGAGCTAACGCCCCAACTTGTGGACTGCCCTTTAAGGCAGCGGGATTATTATACCCATCGGGCTTTTTCTTCTCAACTAGGAAAGTGAGTATTCATCTTATTTGAAGCCGTACTGCTTCTTTTGCCGCTCAATAACCCCCGTCTGGATGATCTTATTGGCCACGATGCCGATCAAAACGCCCATCGCTAAGCCAATCAGCATCATGAACGGGAAATAATAGAAGATCTGCCAGCTGCCAAGGAAGATGACCCCAACGAGCATTTGCCCCAAGTCATGGAAGAGGGCGCCCATCGCGGAGACCCCCACAATCGTCATCTTTTTAAAGAGGTATTTAAGAAGAACCATGATCAGCAACGACAAGAAGCTTCCGGCAAAGCTCATCCAAAAGCCCATTTGGAACAAAGAACCCCTGACGGCGGCGACGATGAAGACCTTGCCTAAATCGATAAGCGCGGCGTCGAAGATCCCGAATTCATAAAGAACGATGATGATGACGAGGTTAGCTAGGCCTGGCTTGGCGCCCGGAAGCCATGAAAAATCAATGAAGCTCTCGGCTATGCCTAAAGCTAGGGCCATGGCCAGCATCATACTGAGAAGGACTATTTTATGGACGTTGAGGCCTTTCTTCATAAGATGATGTCCGCCTCGGAAGTCCCTAATATCACCACTTCAACTTTGTAATAGGTGCAGATAATCGGGTGATTGGCCTCGCTGACCCATCCCTGACGCACGCAATATTGATGAGGGCAGTCGGAGTCGCTCACGCAGACGGCGTTCTTTTTGACGCCGATCTTCATGTGTCCGTCCGTCCCATCGACGTCGATATACTGTGGGGTATCCGAATAGCTGGTGAGATCGAGGGTCATCAAAAGCTTGTTGTCCTTTTTGACGGTGGCCTGATGGCTTCCTCCGTCTTTAGGGACCGCGACATAGATGGAAAGGCCAATGCCAAGGCAAAAAGCCGTCCCCACCACTATGAAGTCATAGATATATTTCTTGAAGAAAGCGTTCATACCTCAAGGCCATGCTCCACGAGCTCAGTCAATGAGTATGTGCCGTCCTCTTGTTTGCTTAGGCGATAATAAACGGACTTTATGCCGTATGTGCTTTCAAGCGATTTGGATAGTTCCGACTCGGGACCCAGCTGAATCAGGACCGTCGTGAGAGGGTCCATCACTTTGCTCGAATCACCGACCGCCGTCACGCCCCACCAATCGACTTTGGCCGATCCGGTCTTCGGGTTGACGATGTGAGAATAATAGGCTCCGTCGACATACGCCAGCTGTTCGGTCACTGCGCTAGAGCCGACGGCGCCTGAGGAAAGCTCGAATATTTTGCCGTCGAGATTGCTGATTCCAATCTTCCAGTTGGTCCCAGAAGAGTCTTTTTTGCCAAGCTGAATCGAGGAGGCCCCGGCATTCAATAGATAGTATGGGCAGTCGTTACCCTCCAGATACTTCCCCGCCACCTCAGCGACATAGCCTTTGGCCATCCCGCCGAGATCGATTTTCCCTTCGCCGTTTCTTCTGACGCTGCAGTTAGCTTCATCGAAGTCCAAGGACGTCTTGCTTGATTTATTTAGTTCTATCCTTATTTCCTCATCGCTTGGAATCTTGCTCTCCGGAGTCGTCCCATCTTCGCCTTTGGAAGGGAAGAGATCGTCCTTCCATAGACTCACCAATGACCCGATAAAAGGATCGTAATAGCCTTCCGACTCCGTCATAAAGTCGACCGCGAACGAAAGCATGTCATAAAGCCTTTGGTCGACTTTGACGTAATCGTTCGTGTTATTTATCGTGTAGACGTTGTTGAGGCCTGAGACCGCATTGTCGCAATCGGCCAAGTCGTTATATTGATAGAAGATGTCGCCGACCGCGTTGATGAGCTTTTCGCTAGCCCCATAACTCTTGAGGTTTATGGTCGTGTCCATCGTGAAAAAGCTTGTGCTGACCCATTCGGTCGAGGAAGAACATCCCGAAAGAAAAAAGACCCCAGAGAAAGCCAAAAATGCGCGGGTTCTTTTTTTCATATCTGAATTATATAGTAAACAGGCTTTATAAGGTAGGCACGTGCTTATTGCCGTCCTTATCCGGATGTTCGGCCAAATAAGCGATAATCGGGTCGTAGTTCTTTTCTTTTTTGCCGACCTTGCAGGTGCTGACCTTTTTGCACTCGCCAGTCACCAAGGCTTCCGCCATCGCGTGGCATCCGGCAAAGCCACAGGCTCCGCAGTTGGCGTTTGGAAGCATCTTCTCGACGGCGGCGATGCGTGGGTCTTCCTCAACATGGAAGAATTTCTCCGCAAGGACGAGAACCACCCCAAAGAGTAGGCCAAGCCCAGCCAAGATCAAGAGTCCATAGAGGATGTAGAGATAGTCCATTATTAATTGCCACCTTTCTTTTTGTCTTCGAGTTTCTTTTTGTAGAAGCAAGCCCCATTCGAACAATTAGAGCATGTTTCATCGTCGACTTTGATGTTCTCGCATCCCTTGGGGACGGGAGCTCTTCGATAGGCCACAAAGCTCCAAACGAAGAGGGCCAACAGAAGGACTATCATGACGACGGCGATGATGATGTAGACGTATTGCGGCATCTTACGCGCCTATTCCCGATAATCCCATGAAAGCCATGGCCATGATGGCGGCTGTGATAAGGGCGATCGGAACCCCTTTGAAAGCCCTGGGGACCGGGTAGGCCTCCAGACGGGTCCTGATGCATGAGAAGACGAAGATGACAAGTAAGAACCCTAATGAGGTGCCGATGGCGTTAGCCATGCTCATGCCGAAGTCCAATGCCTGGTCGGTGTTGCTCTGGGCAACGCCAAGGACGGCGCAGTTCGTTGTAATGAGCGGAAGGTAGATGCCAAGGCTCTTATAAAGGGCCGGCGAGTATTTCTTGATGAAGAGTCCCACCACTTGGACCAATGAGGCGATGACGAGGATGTAGACGACGGTGTCCATGAAAGTCAAGCCGGCTGGAACAAGGATGTAGTTGTAGATCGGCCAGCAAACCAAAGAGGCCAAGATGATGACGAAGGTGACCGCCAGTCCCATGGAGACCGCGGATTTGGCCTTATTGCCAACGCCAATGAAAGAGCAGATTCCATAGAATCTCGAGAGGACGACGTTGTCGACTAACATGCTCGAGACGATAGCCATCAAAAACGAAACGAAATAAGCATAGGCTCCCATCTTACTTGCCCTCCTTCACTAACGTGTTCTCTTTGGCTTTGGCCTGAGCGGCGAAAGCGGCCTTGCGGCGTTTGACTGATTCGACGTCTTTTTTGTGATATCTCACCGCGGCGATGATGGCCATGATGATGCCGAAGACGATGAAGCCGCCGGCTGGGTTGGCAAATAGCGACAACGAGAAATCGTATCCGTCTCCTTTGAGGATCGGAAGCGTCACTTCTGGGATGAAGGTGAAGATCTTGCCGAAGCTGAGGGTTCCGGTTCCGATGACTTCCCTGATAAGTCCCATGACCATCAAGGCCAAGGTGTAGCCGATGCCGTTTCCTAAGCCATCCAAGAAGCTGTCAAGGACGGTATTCTGATTGGCGAAGGCCTCAGCCCTGCCAAGGACGATGCAGTTGACGACGACCAGCGACAAGAAGACGCCTAATGATGAATAGAGTTCTGGAAGGAATGCCTGGGTCATCATTTTCACTATCGTGACGAAAGTGGCGATGATGACGATGTAGGCCGGGGTCTCGATCTCTTCAGGGATGACTTTCCTAAGAAGAGAGATAAGAACATTCGAGCAAACAAGAACGAAGGTGAGCAAAAGTCCCATGCCGATGCTGACTTCGAGAGAAGTCGTGACCGCAAGAGCGGGACAGGTACCTAGAATGGCGACGAAAAGAGGATTTTCTTTGATGATGCCTGCTACGAAAGATTCTTTGTGGCGGGCTTTAGCGATGCTGTCCATTGTTTCCTCCTTCTTATAATGACGAATAATAAGTCAACGACTCTTCGACGATGCTCTTGATGAGTTTGGCGCCATAGGTGGCTCCGCTACTCGTATTGGCCAAGGTGGTCGTAGATGGGGAGTTGTTATATCTATCGAGATAGACATCTTCAAGTTCCGTCTTCTTGGTCTGCTCATCGTTTATCAGATAGACTTTGCCAAGCGTTGGGCTGGTTTTGTCCCCGCTCACGCCGACAAGCAAAGAAATCTCACCATAGCTGTTGGATCCGACTCCGGCGAAGCATGTCCCCAAAAGATCGCTCTTGGAGGTATCGCCATAGACGTTGTAGTAGCCAGTGACATAACTGCCACCGCTAATTTCGATTTTGTCGCTGAGGGCGGCTTTTGAGGGGTAGATGAAATCAATCGCGGTCGAGATCTTCGCTTCCTCGTTGGCCTTGATTATCGGCGATGCAATGACGTTGCTAAGTGTGATCAGTAAGGCTGAAGCCCCACAGATGGCGGCTAGGATGCCACCGATCTTAAGGCTTTTCTTGCTTAATTCATTCATAGCTTAAGGATGCCTTTCGAATCTAGTATGAGGCGGATGGCCTCGCTAGGACCGGTCGAGCCATCGGCCGATGTAGTTGTGCCTATGCTTGAGCTGCTTTCGCTGGAAACAGGCTCATTCAGTCCGACTTTGGCTGACAAAGCCCATAAGACGATGGCGATGGAAACCACTCCGATGAGGGCCATCGCAAGGATGTTCTTCCAGGTGTAGGCGTTGGTGCTCCACTTTGGATAGTCGAGAACCGGCGCGAACATATTGGCGATAAGGATTGAGAAAGCCACGCCTTCATAAACGTAGTTGAATCCATTGACGAAGAGTCGGATGAAGACGGTCGCAACGGCCGCGATCATGCCATACATGATTCGTGAAGGTCGCGTTATTGGCATCGTGACAGGATCCGTCAGCATGTAGGTCGCTCCGAAGAGGACGCCACCGGAAAGCAGCTGATATCCCAAGAACTGGAAGACGCCGATTTCTGGGGTCTTCACGTGGACGATGATTCCAGCGAAGAGCATCAAGACACAGAACGTGCCAAGGTAAGAGACGACGACTCTCCAATCAATGGTCCTTCTGATCAAAAGATAAGCTAATCCGATAAGGATGCAATACTTGGATATTTCGCCCATGGTTCCGTAGGTATTCCCAAGGAAGAGGTCCAAAAGCGAGAACTTGCTATAGGGAGATGCGCTGGTCAAATATCCTTTGCCAAGGAAAGTGCCGCTTGTGTTCACATCGACGACATTGTGCTGGGTCCAGCTATCATAGAAGGATCCGAAGCACTCTTTTGTGAAAATGAAACCGACGACGGCGGGGTTGAAGATGTTATGTCCGGTCCCACCGAAGACGAGTTTGCCGATGACCATGCCGAAGACACAGCCGACGATGATGATGAAATAGATCGCCCAAGTCGGATTTGTTGTCTTGGCTGGAATGCACATCGCGAAGATGATGCCTGAGATGGCCGGAACCAAGAAGTTGTTGATGTCATAGGCCTTCAAGCCATGCATCAGCTGCTCGCCGAACTTATGATGCTCACCATCATAAGGGATCCGGTTCTTGATAAGGACGTAGATGAACTCGCATAGAGCCATGACGGCCACTGAAAGAAGGATGTTTCTGACGGCATCGAGTCCGAAGTAGACGAGGTCGAAAATGACGACAGGAGCGAGGGCGATGAGGACATCGACCATCATCCTGGTTAATGAATCCCTCCGACGAAGATGCGGAGAAGTCTGTTGGACTATTTGAATTGATGAATCGTTCATGGAAGCTTAGCGATTATTTTCGCCCTCCTGACATAATCTAGAAGTGGAATCTTCGAAGTGCAGCTGTAAGAGCAAAGGCCACATTCCATGCAGCTCAACGGATTGAGCGCTTTGACGCGGGCTTTGTCGACCGGGACGCTCTTCATGGCGTTCATGATCTGGACTGGCTGCAAACCAACCGGGCAAGAAAGGACGCAAGAGCCGCATCTGATGCATGGCTGTTCCTTCCACTTCTCCTCATTGAGGACGATGACGGAAGTAACGGTCTTGGTGATGATGCAATCATCGTTAGGAAGCGAGGCTCCCATCATCGGGCCGCCGAGGATGAAGACTTTCTTCTTCTCGGGCTCGGCATATCCGCCGCAGGCGTCAAGCAAACTCTTGATCGGAGTCCCGACTCTCACGCGGAAGTTGGCTGGATGGACGATGCCATCGCCTGATATGGAAACGTTTCTTTCGATGACCGGCTTGTTGAATTTGACGTTGAGGTAAATTCCATAGGCCGTGGTGACGTTGACGTTCATGACGCCATATTCGCTAGGAAGATGACCATGTGGGACGACGATTCCCGTCGCGCCTTTGATCATGGCAATTTCCCATCCTTGCGGATAGAAGTTCTTCAAACGGCAGAGTTTGACGCCGCAATCTGGGTGGCGGGCTAGCTCTGCATCGTAGACATCGGCGAGGTCCTGATACTTTTTCTTCACGCAAAGAAGAGCGTTATGGCAGTCAAAAGCCTGCTCCATAATCTCAATGCCTTTGATGATTTCCTCAGGGTGCTCAAGCATCATGCGGTGGTCGGCAGTGACCGATGGCTCACACTCGATGCCGTCGATGATGATATGGTCGATCTTGTTCTTGGTCTGGAATTTGACGTAGGTCGGGAACGAAGATCCGCCAAGTCCCACCGACGCGCAGTTCTTAAGAATCTCGGTGATGTCATCCTTGGTCAACTTCTTGATCTCATCGTCGCTTCTTTCTTTGACCGATGGGTCCATCGTGTCCTTGAAGTCGTTATGAATCTTGATGAAATTAACGAGTTTGCCAGAACGGTGGTAATGTCTCTCATAACCAACGAAAGTGCCACTGCATGTGGCATGGATCGGCTGGTCAAAGAATGCGGCGTGGCGCATGCCGATAAGCTGGCAGCAATTGACGTGATCGCCTTCTTTGATGAAGACGTCAGCTTTGCCGCATCTGGCATTGTCGGTAGCGATGAAAAGAAATTCTGGCGCAGGGGCCGGAACTGTCGGCAGCTCACCCAAGATTTTTTTGCTGTCTTGAATCCTTCTTGTCTTTGCTATCATTTTTAAAAGGGACTATAAGTCCAATCCTTTATCAAAAGGAATTATAACCAATCGGTAAAAAAGTAAAAGGGATTTGATAAGGTATTATTTTACCAGTTGGAGAATTTATCGGCCATATCGATGAAAAACGCCTATAGGGATATCGGTAATTCGCAATTGTTAAGTTATTGCTCTGTCGGTCGGCAGCCTAATGAAATGAGACACTCCTCAAGAAGGGAAAAACTCACAACGCGGTAATGGGGGTCATAAGCTTTTGAGTATGTTTCGGAATGATGGACGGGTTTCTTGTCCTTGAGGAGGATTTTCGATTTATCACCCCAGGAAGAGAAGTCTCCGTTAATCTCGCCATGATCAATCAAAAGCGTGACAACATCAATGTTTTTCTTTAGCGAATCCCCATCGTTTTTGTAGAGCAACGCGCTCCGTAAAAAGAGCTCAAAGAGGTCGAATTCCTCCCAGCCATAGCCCTTCCAGGACCTCATGTTAACCCGGCATAACAAGGGTGAGATCATCTCATATAACGGCATGTTTTTGTCTTCTTTTAGAGGGGTGTACTCCTCAAGAAAGGCCTGATGGGCTTTTTCATAATCGCTGAGCATATGCTCTCCACCGAAAGAGGCTTGATAGACAAGTTTCAGCAAATCCTCAGTCTCCATCTTCGGATGATTTAGGCAGTTGGCGATGACGCAGTCTTTAAATTCCATGAGGAAAATATAGACCACGCCGAGACTATTGAAAATCGTTAATCGAGATAAACACTGTCTTGAATAAAAAATCCGAACCACCGCCATAAAGGCAAACGGCTCGGATAAGGTCCGAATTGGCGCCCCGAGCAGGATTTGAACCCGCAACCCTCAGATTCGAAGTCTGGTACTCTATCCAGTTGCGCTATCGGGGCGTAACTAGGATTATAGGCCAGCCCTCTTAAAAAGATAGTCGACGAAGCGAAGATAATAGGAATTCTCAAAGCATTCCTCAACTTCGCTTTTGCTCATGTGGTTTTCGACTTCTCCACTAGAAAGCAAAGCCTCTTTGAAGGGCCTCACTCCATGAAGCGCGTCCATGGCCATAGGCTGGATGAGGTCATAGGCCTTTTCGCGGCTCATGCCTTTTTTGATGAGCTCCGTAAGGACCCTCTGCGAATAGATGGCCCCGTTGCTAAGAGAGATGTTCTTCTCCATGCTTTTAGGGAAAACCGTGAGATTATCGACTATTTTCTTTTCTCTTACCAGCATGTAGTCAAAGAGCTCGATCATGTCGATGAAGGCCACCCTCTCGACGGAAGAATGGGAGATGTCCCTTTCGTGATACAGGGCATTGTCTTCAAGGATCGGCAGTAAATACCCTCTCATCATCCTCGCGCATCCCGTGAGGTTCTCACTCGAGATGGGGTTACGTTTCTGCGGCATGGCGCTGGAGCCTTTTTGGCCTTTGGAAAAGCCTTCCTCGACCTCGGCTATCTCGCTTCGGGAAAGGTTCCTGATCTCGGTGCAAATTCTCTCAATCGTCGAGGAGCTGATGGCCAAGGCACTCGCGTAGACCTCATGACGGTCCCTGGAAAGGACCTGAGTCGAGACAATGGGGTCCTCCAAAGAGAACTTCTTTCCAACGTATTCTTGGACGAATGGGTCGACGTTCGCGTAATTACCGACCGCGCCGGACATTTTGACGGCCTCAAGATGTTTTCTGGCGTCGATGAACAACGTGAGATCGTTCTTCATTTCTTCATAAAAGGAAAGCCACTTAAGCCCGAAGGAAGTGACTTCGGCCTGCATGCCATGGGTCCTGGCGATGCAGGGGGTGGTTTTGTATTCGAGGGCTTTTTCTTTCAAAGACTCGATCAAGGCCTCGAAGTCTTTCTGAATCAGATTATCGGCCTTCTGATACATGATGGACAAAGAGGTGTCCACAACATCCGTTGAGGTAAGCCCGTAATGGAACCACTTCTTCTCTTCGCCGAGCTTCTCGTCTATTTGTCTGGTGAAGGCCACGACGTCATGGTGGGTCACCGCTTCGATCTCTTGGATCCGTTTTACGTCGACGACGGCCTTTTTCTTGATCGCGGATAGCTCTTCATCACTGACGACGGAGAGTTTGTTCCAAGCCTCCAAAGAGGCGATTTCCACTTCCAGATAAGTCTGAAAACGGGACTCGTCGGTAAAAACGTCGGCGATTTTCTTTTCAAGATATCGTTCGATCATTTAGAGAAGCTCCTTCAAAAGGATGGTGCTGTCTTTGTCCGGCCCCACCGATATCATCGTCATCTTGACTCCGCTGAGACGCTCGATGCCGGCGATGTAGTCCTTGGCTTCTTTTGGTAGATCATCGTATTTTGAAACGCCGGAGATATCCTCTTTCCAGGATTTGAAGATCGCATAATGCGGTTTCACCCTCAAAAGGGTCTCGACGTTAGAAGGCATGCTCTCGATCTTTTTGCCATCGAGGTAATAGGCATCGACCACTTTGATCTCCTCCAAACCCGTAAGGACGTCGAGAAGCATCAAGGCCCCATATGACATCCCTGAGACTCTTCTCACGTAATTGAGCTCGACCGCGTCCAGCCAGCCAATCCTTCTTGGACGGTGGGTGACGGTGCCATACTCATGGCCTTTTTCTCTGATTGCCGAGGCTAAGGACAAGTCTTCGATCTCACTGGGGAAAGGTCCCTCTCCCACCCTTGTCGTATAGGCTTTCACGATGCCGAGGACGTTGTCGACCGCATCAAGCGGAAGCCCGCAGTTAGACGGGATGGCGTTGGCAAGCGGCGAAGACGAGGTCACGTATGGGTAAGTCCCATCCGACAAATCGAGCATGGCTCCCTGAGCCCCCTCGAAAAGGATCTTCTTCTTGCTCTTTATGGCCTCGCTGAGAAACAAGGAAGTGTCCACGATGTGGCCTTTTAATTCCTCTGCCAACTCCAGAAGTGACTTATAAAGCTCCTCTGGGTCATAGGTCTTGGCCCCATAGGCCGCAAGTTCGATGTTCTTGATCTTAAGGACGCTATAAAGTCTCTTCTTGAGATAATCTCTTTCCAAGAGGTCACCCATTCTTAAGGCGGTTCTTTCGGCCCTGTCTTCGTAAGCGGGCCCGATGCCTTTTCCAGTCGTCCCGATTTTCTCTTTTCCTAAGCAATTCTCGCGTGCCTTGTCCAAATCGATGTGGTAAGGCATGAGAATCGTGGCCTTCTCGCTGATCAAAAGCTTGAAGTCATTGACCCCCGCTTCTTTGATTCCTTTTATCTCGTCTAGCAAGGCCCAGGGGTTGATGACGACCCCGTCCGCCAAAATATTGGTGACGTTCTTGTTGAAGACCCCGCTTGGGAGGAGTCGCAAAGCGTATCTTTTCTCATGATGGACGATTGAATGCCCGGCGTTGTTGCCGCCTTGGCTGCGGACCACCACATCGGCTTTCGAGGCATAGAAATCGGTGATTTTGCCCTTTCCCTCGTCACCCCACTGCGAACCCTGAATCGCTAAGCTTGGCATGGAAAAAACCCTCCTAGGTTGGACGTCTGGCGATGCCTGTAACAAGAAAGTCTTATTACCTATGAAGTCTAGCACTTCTTTTTTTCTTTCCAACTCCAAAAAAGGCTTGGCGTCAGGAGCCAAGCCCAAGAGTCACATGAAAGCGCTTCAAAGAAGGATTTCAAGAGCCAGCATGATCAAAAATCCGATGAGGAACGACCAGAGCCCGTAATGGGAATGCTTGCCTTGGATCGAAGTCGGGATCAGCTCATCAAGCGTGACGTAGAACATGGCCCCAGCGGCCAAAGACAAAAGCCATGGGACGGTTGAGACAAGATACTGGGCGAGGAACAATCCGATGATGCCCGCTATCGGTTCGACGATGCCGGAGAACATCCCGAACAGGAAGCTCTTGTTTTTGGAATAGCCGACGTCGAGCATCGGGATGCTCACGGCCGCCCCCTCTGGGAAGTTCTGAATGGCGATGCCTATCGCAAGCGCCAAAGCCCCGGCCATCGAGGCGCTCGAATGGTCGGCTAGGGCAATGCCACATGCAAAGCCCACCGACAAGCCTTCTGGGATGTTATGCATCGTGACGGCCAAAAAGAATTTGGTGCTCTGGGTGAGTTTTTCGTTGGAAAGACCCTCTTCCTCATGCCTATCCATATGAAAATGAGGAACCACCTTGTCAAGCAGGGTCATGAACAAACATCCGATCAAAAACCCGCCGATGACCGGCAAAGCCGCCAAATATTTGTTGGAATAGAGTTCGTTTGACTTCTCGATCGACGGAAGTATCAGCCCGAATATCGATGCCGATATCATGATTCCGCCAGCCCCGCCGAGAATGATGCTGCTGGTTTTTTCGCTGAGCCCCTTCTTGAAGAAATAGACCATCGCCGCCCCAAGGGTCGTGGCGGCGAATATCAACGCCAAAGAGAATATCGACAGAGTTACTTCATTCATGAGTCTTCTTTTAATCCCCTCCGAAGGCTATGGCTATCGATGCCGTATTTCAAGCTATATGCAATCTTGCCCTTCACTTTGTCGTTAACCACCATTAACCCCATCTTGTTGGAGACGATTCTGATGAGATCGCCTTTGGAGATGCTGCCTTGGGCCTCAAGGCATTTGTTGATCATGAAGAGGATCTCCTCCTTGGAGATGTCATAGACGTCACGCTCCGAAACCCGGAAGCTCTTGATGAGGTGGGTCATATTATTCGCGTCCCAATAGAAAGAGACGCCTTGGTAATCGTCCGAAAGCGAATATGAGCAGAACGAGAGATTGAGCCTGATGATGGAATCGAGTTTGGGTCCGATTCTCTTGACCCCGAAGACCAGTCTCATCCTTTCTTTGAGAGTCTCATAGCTGAGCGGCTGTTCCTGGAGGATGATCGCGCCGATCATCGTGACAAGCTCTGGGTATTTGACGGCTTTGATGAGATTAGTCGAGTCCCAAAGCTTGTTTGGAAGCTGATATGGGACGTAGGTGGAAAGGCAGTAATCGAATTCCTTGTTCTCCCTAACCATCTTGGGGTTCGGCGTGGATATCCGGCCTTTTTTGGGGTCGCGTTCCTCATTGAGGGCGCTGACGATCCTTTCGACGGTCTTCTCGGGGTAACGGAAATAATCGAGCGAATAGACGTGGATCAATTTCCATTCCAAAGAGGAGAGGACGCTGGTCTCGATGTAGTAACGGTCATTCAACGAGACGTTCTCGTTAAGCGGCTTCTCGTCGAGTATCACGCCCAATGAGTATTCCTTGCTGATGGGGTCTTTGACCGCCAAGTCGAGCTTGAAGTCGCTCTTGCCGACGTCGATGTCGCTGTAGTAGCCGAGCTTAAAGAGGTCTCGCCTGATGTAGGAGGCGATGTTCTTCTTGTTGTCTTTCTCTTTTGCTAGGTCAGGTAGCTCACCCTTCTCGGCGTAGAGAAGGAACTGCCTGAGGTAATAGGCGCCCTGGTTCTTTTTGTTGGACACGTCGATGTCTGAATAATGGATGGTCGAGACGACGACCATCTTGCTCTTGCTTCTTGAGGTGGCGACATTGAGCCTTCTTTCGCCTTTCTCAAGCATGATCGGGCCTTGGAGGACGGCCTTGCCGTCTTTGCCCTTCCTGAATCCGATCGAAAGGAAGATGATGTCCCTCTCGTCGCCCTGGACGTTCTCGAGGTTCTTGACGAAGGGCTTGTCCTCGTTCATGTAGGCTTTCTCTTTGTAACGCGGGTTCTTCTCGAGGAAGGAGTCGATCTCATCCTGGAGTTTGTTCTGCTGTTTGAGGTTGAAGACGATGAAACCATAGCTCTTGCCGGCGTTCTCGTCCTTGTCGAGCTCTTTTTTGAAGGAGGTGAGCAAGGCCTCTATTTCCTCTTTCGAGAGGGCGTTGCTGGCCTTTTCCTTCTTGAGGTCCACGTAGGTATATTCGACGTGGGAGCTAAGCGAGTCCTTGGATGGGAAGGTGAAAAGATCATCATGGTAGAAGTTGGCGTTTGAGAAGGCGATGAGGCTCTCGTGGTGCGAACGGTAATGGTAGGAAAGCCTTCTCCGTGGCATCTCGATGGAAAGGCAGTCGTCGAGCAAGCTCTCGGCGTCCTCCAATTCAATGTCGTTGTCCTCTTCGTCGAGGTTGGTCTGGAAGTAATTGGAAGGAGGCATCTGCTCCGGGTCGCCTGAGACGACGAGGGCGTTTCCCCTCGCGATGGGGCCGATGGCTTCGGATGTCGGAATCTGAGAGGCCTCGTCGAAGATGACGACGTCGAATTTCTTCGAGTCGACGTCAAGATACTGGGCGCTCGATAACGGGGACATCAGGAACAATGGGAAGTACATGCGGAAATACTCCTCGTACTTGTCCATCGCATTCCGCAAGGACATGCCCCTGCCGCCCTTGGAGATGAGTTTCTTCAGCATCCCAATCGGGGTCGAAGGGGCGAATTTCGTGGTGTTGGAGACGAAACGGCTGGAAAGGCGGTTAGCCACCTCTTCGATCAAAAGGTCGTTATACTCCGAGATCAGATCCTGATAATGGGAGATGAGGGAGTTATAGGACTCGCTGGAGAAATAGTTGACGTAATCGTCTTGGAAATATTTCTCGATGTAGCGTTTTGAGAGGGCACTCGAATAGAGGTCATGGAGGTCCTCGACGCGGTATTCGTCATTCTTCACGCCTTCGACCAACGAGGATAAGCCCATCTCCACGAGAGGCTTGGACTTGAAGTTGAACGAGGAGATGGCGATGAGCTCGTCAAAGTTTTTCTTCTCGCCGACGAACGAGAAGAAGGCGGAGTATTCGCCGAAGAAGTCTTTCTTTCCGATCTTCTGATATTCAAGCGAGTACCTGGATGAGAAAAGCGACTCGGTTGATAAGAAAGCTGATAACGCCTTATGGAAATCCTGATAAAGAAGGAAGAACGAGGGATCTTTCTTCTTCGCAAGGTTGATGTAGCCCCCTAACGTCGAGGCATAGCTCTTCGACAAGGTCAACGAATCAAAGATGGCAAAGAAGGCGACGTGGTTCTGATAGACCTCTTTCTCTTCTTGGGCCTTTATTGGGTTCTCGAGCAAATCGATGGATGAGAAGTCGTTGAGCTTGGCCAAAGAAGGCGTGAGTTTGCCTTTTAATTCCTGATATTCCTTGATGAGGGTCAATGAGGGGATTATTTCTTCTTTCTTCAGTTTCTCATCGTTCTTCAAGGCCCCTTTAAGAGCTTTCTTGCCCTTCTTGAGGGCTTTGTGGCGTTTGAAGAAACCGTCCGCGGAGTTGATGTCATTGAGATAACTAGCCCCATCGATGGCCTCAAAGGCCTTTCTTTCGTAATGATTGAGGGAAGTCACTATCTCATTCATTCTGATGAGCTCGTCGAACGAGGAAAGCAGAACATCTTTGTCTTCAAGGAACGAGAGATCGGATAGTTTGTCCAAATGCATCTTCTTCTCTAAAAGATAAGAGAACAATGAATCGTATTTGCTTAAGCTCTCCCTTACGAAAACGTCGTCGTATTTGATGGCCTTGCCGAAAGCGTTCTTGCTTTTCCTCAGTTTCGGAAGAAGCGAGGAAAACTCCCCGATGGCGTCATAGAAACCGTCTTTGTCGAGATAAGAGAAACTCGAGAAGGAGAATCTCTTGAAGGGATTGTGGTTGAAATCGCTTAAGGAGGAGGAAGAGTCGATGAGTTCATCGATCGCTTTATTAACCGCCTCGTCTTTCTTTTCGTCATAGGAGTCGAGGAATCCCTCTGGCAAAACGTATTTGCCCTCATAGCTCTTATGAAGGGTCGACTCTTTGATGGCCTCGTATAAAGATAAGACGTTGTCCCCTCTTTCGTGGAGGTTGGAAAGCTCTTTGGACAGCTCGCTTTTTTCGAGGTTGATCCTCTCGGCTTCCTTCTTGAATTCATCAGGCGCCAAAAGGCTTCCGGTCTCCATGGAAGCGGAGAGCTGGGAATAGACGCTTTGCTTATTGGCTTTCGAGGAATAAAGCTCTAGGGCGAAACGCCCGAGCTTCAGTTTGTCGAGCCTTTCTTTGACGACGGAAAGAGCCGCCATCTTCTCGGCGACGAAAAGGACGCTCTTGCCTTGGTAGAAAGCGTTGACGATCATGTTGACGATCGTCTGGCTCTTGCCGGTTCCCGGAGGCCCGTCCAGGATGAACGACTCACCCCTGCCAGCCGCCAAAATGGCCCGTAGCTGGGTGGAATCATATGGTAGAGGCGCGGCGAAATCGCCGGCTTTGTCCATTTCTTCGATGGAGACATCCGGTTCTTTCGAGGGCTCAAGGAGGCTCTTGTTTTCTAAAAGCGATTGGATGAATGGGCTGGACTCAAGGCTCTTTCTTCTCCGTCTGATGTCATTCCACATGACATAGTGGGCAAAGGTGAAGTTGGCGATGAAGATGCTGTTCTCGTCGACGGAGACGTCCCCTATCCTCTCTTTTTTGAGGGTGGTGACGATATCGGCGTAGCTCATCTTGGAGTTCACGCCATAGAAAGCGCTGTAATCGTTGCCAGTCGTGGCCTTGTAGTACTCAAAGAAGGTCATGTTGATGAGCAAATCATCGAAATCATACCCAAGCTGATATCCGTTATTGCCCTTGAGTTTGGCTAATCTAATTGGAAGAAGCAAGAACGGGGCTTGCGAATGGGCGTCCCAGGTGAGCAAGCCAAAGCAAAGGTAAATCGTTGAGGCGCCCGTTTCCTCGAGGGCGCTGTCGGAAGCCTTGATGAGACGCTTGAGGCTCTTCTCGTCGCTCCGGCAATAGACGATGCCCTTTTCGAGCATTTCCTTGGCGTTATCCAACAAGCCATCGCTGAAGGGGTCGCTGTTCGTGCCATCTAAGGGCGAAGAGAACAGACGGAGCTCAAAAGAGCCCTTCTCGTCGTTCTTCATGTGCTCGTATAGGGATTTGCCTGAGTCTGAGAGGATGATGGCCGCGTTGGAGCTGTCTTTGTTGAAATGGAAGTTGACGAGTTTGTTGCCCATCGAGAGATCGAGGAGCTTCTTTTCCCAGGTGGCGAAACGGTCAAGGCTCACTTCTTTCGTGACGTCTTGGTAAGAGGCTTCTTCGATGTGGGTGATCTCTTCTTTCTTGAGTTCGACTGGCTTGATCGAGAAATCGATGTCCCCTTCTTCATTCGCGATGGGGAGTGGCTTCAGATAGGAAAGGTGGCATCTATTGATGTCGACCGCGTAGAAGCCGCCGCGATATCCGCGGAGTTTCTCTTCTCCTAAGTGCATGGCCCTTTGGAAGGAAGAATCGCTGTCGCTCGTGAGGCAGGTCGCCTCAATCAAGACGATCGACTTATCGTCGCCGCTGGCTTTGTTATAAATGGCCGATGGCGATTTTTCGACGTAATCAAAAGAATCGTCCTTCTTGAGGAAGAAGCCGCAGATGGCATGCCCATCAAGAAGTATGAGAAGCGAATGGAGCCCGACGTTTTCAAGGGCGGAGCATAGAAGAATGGCAAGATCTAAGCAAGTCCCCTCTTTCTCCGACAAGACCTGGTTAGGAAGGCGGACTTTCTGAAAGGCGTCGATCTTGCTCGGCGGGTTCATGTAGGCGATTCCGACCTGATGAAGCGCGGAATATAGGCATCCGGCCTCCTCGATTGTGGAATTGGGGTCTTCGTTCTGATAGGCGAGAAGAGGCAAGTCCTTGTGTTCTTTTATGGCATCGAGGCTTACTTTGTTGAGGGCGGGGAAATCATCGATGACGAACTTAGATAATAGGAGTGAGGTTTTCTCGATGCTGCCGGCAAGCTGGTTCAAAGGCAAAACCTTGAAGCTTTTCTTACCGGAGAAAATGACGTTTCCGCTGCCTTTGTCGATCACCGAATAATTGATGGTCGAGACATCGATTCCGTTTTGCTTGTAGAGCTTCTCGCCGTCCACTTTGAAAGGCATCTCGAAATGGAGGATGCCATTGCTCTTGGCAGCCACCCCTTCAAGAGGGATGATCGCTGAGGAGAAGATAGGGTTGGAGAAATCCAAAGCCAGCTCTAACTCAGGATAGGAAACATCGCTGTCATTGACGTATTTGAGGCCTCGTATCAAAGAAAAAACCGTCTCTGGCAACTCATCGCTGGATGAGTGGATGATGGCGTCGGTATGGTATTCGCTATAGGAAAAGGAGGAGTTGACGTCGAGATCGAAACGGATGGTTGGGAGAGTGTTCATGGTGATATAGTTTTACCATAAGCCGCGGAAATATTAGAGAAGAAAAAAAGTTATTTTTGACACTGTCTCATTCTTGTATGGATTTCAGTTTCCTAGAAGCGCGAAATAGCACTGATAAGGGAGGAGAATCCCTTCCTGGAATTCTTCGATGCCAGCCATGTCGACTTTGTGGGACAAACCCCATTTCTTTGGCTCGTTCAGCCCGTTCACATAGACGAGGATTCGGTTGTTGGAGCAATAGAATGAGAGATGCGCAGCCCGCTCAGTTTCAAGCTCGTTGACCCTCTGAATTCTCTTTGGGCTCATGAACTCATGGGCGAAATAGACCGATGAAGCGTAGATCCGGTGGTTGTTTTCGAATAACGTTGACTCAAGATGGGCTTCTGAGAACGATGGGTCGTTTTTGAAGAGAGCCTCTTCGTTTTTGCTTAATAGAAGCAGTTTTTCTTCATAGGACTTCGGAACGACGAATTCGACGAAACGCCCATGGAAATCGTAAGGTATCGCGTTCTTGATTTTCGAGTACTCGTATTCATAGCTGAAGAAAATAACGTCTTTGATGGAGCCTTCTAGATAAGAGGCCTCTTCTTGGTCAGGTTTCTTTTTAAGCCCCTCGAAACGCTTATTGGCCTCAAAGCCGTCTGGCAAGGAATACATGATCGACAAGGAATCGTATTTTCCTTCTGACAGCCTTTTGCTGAGCAAGAGGAAATAAGCCTTTTTGAAATCCTTCTTAGCCGAAAAAGAAAGGAAAACGAAGACGGGGCAAACAACAAGGAAGAAGACGAAGCCAAGGCTGACGAACAAAGCCTGGTAAACCTCACCGATAGCCCCCACTATGACTAAGGCCAAACCACCCGCTCCGATAAGCGAAGCCACCACCACATAAAGGACGAACAGAAACAAATCGCGTTTTCTTTTCTTCTCCAGATAAAGGCAAAGCTCTTCCAAACTATTGAATTGCGGATAGACGTCCTTCCCTTTTTTCATGTTTGTCCCTCTTAACTATGAGCTTTGGCTCAATTCGTAGCAAAGCCTTTCGGTGCCATCTTCCACCCTAGTGATACCACAATATGTAAAGCCATGCTTGATGAATAGATGCCTCATCGTCTTGTTGTCTTTATGGGTATCCATTCGGATGTGAGGGCAAAAAGACTTGGCGTAATCGAGGATATAGGCAAACATCCCATGATAAGCTGATGAAGAGGCCAAAGAATGGATCACGTAATATTGGGAATCATCATTCCATTTGCCATCAATGTGGATATAGGTGGGATCCTCGCCAGGGATGAGGGCAAACAAGGCGATGATTTTCTTTTCGTCCACCACGACCTTCAAAGCGGACGTTTTGATTTCCTCGCAGAGTCTAGAAACAGATGGGCTATGCCGCCCCCACTGTCCGGGATTTCCTTCTTCGATCATCCTCGTTTGGGCGTCAGTTATGACTTCGAGCATACCTTGAATGTCGAAATACGTGGCTTCCCTGATTCTTAAATCCATAAAAAAAGTATAGCCTTCAAAACTCATTTGCGTGAATAGAAGATATGAGGGCTTTGGCAAACCTGGCCAAAGCCCATCAACGACAAATCTTTTTGCTTATTGCTTAGGAACGACGCAGAGGACCTCAAGGTCTTCCTCATAAGGATTCCACATCGTGTGGCTGCCGCCTTTCGGGCAGTAATGGACTTCGCCGGCCTTGAAATGGCCTTTCTCCCCATTGAGGATGAAGTCAGCCCGGCCCTTTATCGCATAGATGATCTCCGACGAATCGACGTGGGTATGAAGGCCAATCGAGCTGCCTTTTGGGAGTCTGGCAAGCATGATTTTCACTTTGCCGTCATCCTGCATTTTGGCGTATACGGAGCCTTCTCCGCCTTTAAGATGGTCGATCTTGATCTCTTTTTGCTCGGATAAATTCATTGTTTTTCCTCCAATAGGTAATCAAATAGCTTTCTAGCGGCCCGTTCTGGGCCCTTCTTTTCTTCTCCTTCGATGCCAAGCTCGGTATAAAGCAGTCCGAGCCTCGTCCCTTCTTCTTTCATCTTATGGAAATAGCTTTGGACCAAAGGATGGCATTTGTCCTTGAGCTGGACAGGCCCGAAAGGATTGGCGAAGTATGAGGAGACCAATCCGACCTCCCCTGTCGTGCCCTTGGCTTTTCTTTTTCCTTCTTCGGCGACTTTGGCCAATACATCAGGCTCCTCGATGAAAGAAAGCCCATCATCGTTTTTTTCATAGTTATTCGCATACAAGAAGCAATCGACTGGATAGGAGGCCACGACTTCTTCATATGGGGTACAGCTATAGACAAGACGGGAGTTATTCTCGCCGAGGTTATACATCAGCGCGTCATTCAAATGGCTGAAGGCATAGCCCTCATCAAGATCGTCCAGCCTCACAAAAGCCCCGATTTCGGTGCCAGAGGCCACCACTTTGTCATCTTTCATATGGAGGGTGCCCATATCATCGAAGACGATGGTGAGCCTTTCGAGGTACTCGCTGGCGAGGCTTCTGAAGGCTTCGATGGACTCGCTTTTGCCAGCCCCCGAATCACCCATGATGACAAGGTTGAATGATTTTCCGCCTTTGAGGGTCAAGGAAACCATCGAGCCATGGATCGGGAGGGACCCCTTCTCGATCATCATGATGTTATAAAGGGTGAGAATCAGTTTTTTGACATAGCCGAAATAGTCGGCCTCGTCGGTCGAAGAGACGTAACCGATCATCATGCCGTTTTCCTTATCGTGATAATAAGTCCCGGTGCTTTTGCCTTCTTTGCCACCGAAAACTATCATGATGTCTGGCTTTTTGTCGCATTCATCGATGGAGGCTTTCTCAAAAAGGTTGAGACAGCCAAGAACTATCGGGGCGAACTTATAGGAGAAATAGAGATACACCAAAGCGGACCCGCATTTCAAAGGCAGGCAAAAGGATGTCTTTTCATCAAGGCAGTTCTTATCGAGCAACGGGTTTACTGGGCATTCCTCATAGACTCCGATTCTTTTGTTGCGTTTTGAATAATAACTATAAGGAAGGTTAAGGTCGGCTGAGGAGATGAATGGGACCTTCTCCAAGTAGGAATACTCATCCGGATAGGAAATCGACGGCCTAGCGAGGACAAAGCCGGCCAAGAAGCCGACCGAATAGTCCTTCTCGACGCTGATGGGCTTCAAAAGAAGGTTTCTTTTCCAACTGTAGAAGATATGGAAAAGGCTCTTTCTGACGAATAACATCTTAGGTTTCAGTCTCTCAAGGCTATCAGTTCCCTCGTCGTCAATCGTGGCGAAACGGGCTAATTTCTGCCAATAAAGGAAGAACAGCTGGTCCATCTTGAAAAACGAGAGGCCACCATCGGATAATACCATCTTGTAATTAGGATATTGCGCGATGATATCGGTTCTTTTTTGATGAAGAGACAATAGTTGTATCTTGATGATGTCATCAAGCGGATTCTCTAATCGGGCCCAGAAAAACGACAGGAGTTCCTGGTTCTTTTCCTTTAACGAAGAAAGGAAGACGCTCAAGACCTTCTTGTAAGAAGACGATAAAATGAGAGACTCATCGCTATTGATGGATGAGCCGTCTTTCTTCTCGCCTAGATATCCCTCGACGTTTTTGAGGGAAGCCACATAGACGTTGTCCTCAAAGTAGAACTGACTCATGGGTGATGGCCTCTTTGATCTTCGCGGCAAGCCCCTTAACTTCTTTGAGGGATATCGAGGAGAAAGCCACCCTCAGGCAATCGTCGCGGTTCGGAACGATGTAGATATCCTCTTTCATCAGATACTCCACGACGCTCTTGGCGTTCCTCGCCGGTATGGAGATGAAGAACCCGGCTTCATATGGGTAGGTCTCAAGGCCGGCCTCTTTGGCTTCTTTTAAGAACAACGACGACCTCTCCTTCACGAGTTTTCTATTCATATTCGTCTCTCTCACAAGCTCATCATGGTAGGACTCATCGGTCAATAAATCCCCGACGATGTTCATGGCCATGTGGTTGGAGACGCTCCAAAGGCCCCTGGCCCCCGCTTTCAAGCTAAGATATTCGGCCGTTTCCTTTTCTTTTTCCTGATTCATAACGCCCAAAGCCCCGATCCTAAGGCCGTATAGGGAGAAGGTCTTGGAAAAGGAAAAGCATAGATAGACCATCACCCCGGCTGGGATGTCTTTAAGGAAGGAGATGATATGGACTTTTTGGCTCGCTTCAGCGAAGTCGATGTAAGCCAAATCCAAGATTAGGCTGACTTTGCCGTTCAACTCTTTCTTGTTGAGGAGTTCCCTTAGCTCGGCCCACTCCCCGCTTTTCATGCAATAACCCGTCGGGTTCTCGCAGGGATCATTGACCACGATTGCGATGTGATCATGGCTTTTGGCCCCATCAAGAGCGAGCTTTCGTAAGGAATTGATGCCAAAGCCTTTGCCTTCAAACAACGAATAATGGTCATATTCAAGGCCGAACTCAGAAGCCACGCCCTCATAATTTGGCCAATCAAAGGAAGGCAATAAAAGAAGCGAGTTCATTTTGGAGACGCTATGGAAGGAAAGGGCCACTGCCCCAGTCCCTCCGATCGTGGCCAAAAACGATGGTTTCACTTCGCCATTCAAAAACCAGCCGCTCAGACTGTCTAGGTATTCTCTTTCGCCCTCGACGGAGGGGTATACGAGGTCTTCGTCTTTGTTATGGCTCGCCATGAGATCGCGGATGGATTTCGAAAGCGGGAGTTTCTTGTCTTCGTCATACATCATTCCAATGGTGGCGTTGATGACCTTGTGTCCTTCTTTCTCTCTTTGCTTCGCCATTTGGTTCAGCTGCAGTATCGAATCATTTGCTAATGCCATAAAGGACCTTCTTTTTTGTCTATTTTGATTTTAGACGGGATATGGAAGATGTCACCAAAATAAAAGAAAAAC
>DHAP01000045.1 GCA_002397465.1 Caryophanales bacterium UBA4951
AAACAGGCCCAGTTCTTTTTGAACTTGGCGATAAACGCACACCGAAAGAAGCCGGATTACTTGGGGCGGCCGAGACTTTGGGGATCTCTCTTACGGACATCGTGGCATTTGGGGATGCCGACAATGATATTTCAGTGATAGAGACGGTTGGGATGGGCGTCGCGATGGCCAATGGCTCTGTGGAACTACTCAAGAAAGCAAAGGCTACCACCCTCGATAACGTCCACGATGGCGTGGCGGAGTACATAGATAAACATATTCTGAAGTAGGGACGACAAGAAAATGATGGCGGCTTTTGAAACCGTCATCATTTTTTAGACGTTCTTGAAGCAGCGGAAACCGTTAATCGTCATCCTGGTCAATTGCTCTGGCGTCTCTTTGAAGTCACGAGAGGACCAGACTTCCAGAGTCTTGATCATCGAGGCAAGGAAAGCGGCCCAGAAGTAGGCGCCGAAGGTCATGATGTCGTTTTGCTCGGTGATGAGAGACGCCAAGACCGAGTTCATTTCAAAATACTTGGCAATCTTATCGGTGAGAATATAGAAGATGTGTTGTTGCTCAAAGATCTGAAGGTCGTTTTTTCTCGTGGCCCAGAAACGGTAGAAACTCAGAATCGTTTCTTCAAAACTTTGGGCTTTTTCATAATCCCATGAGTAATAAAGACGGGAGTAGATGATGTAGTCGATGATGTCGTCCTTGGTCTCGAAGCTACGGTAGAAAGTTCGCCTCGTGACACCGGCCGCCGCACAGAGCTGACGAATGTTGATCTCGGCGTAGGAATAGGTCTTCATGAGATCGAAAAGAGCGAGCGAAAGCCGCTCCATGGAATCTTTGACGCGCTTGTTTTGGCTTTGATTGAACATTCAGTCACACTTTCAGTCAATGTGTATAAAATGCCCCAACAGCGTTGAAGTAAGCGCTTTCGGGTGTTTTGATTATAGCATTATTCAACACGTGTGACAGTACCATGTGTGCCATTAATATAGGCTTTATGCCGAGGAGCTCTACGAATTCATGAGTGATGAGGAAGAGGAAATAATCGAAGACCTTTCAATGGAAATAATCGCCAACGCCGGCAAGGCCCGTTCCTTGGCCCAAGAGGCCTTGAACGCCGCCAAGAAAGGCGATTTTCCTACCGCCGACAAGAAGATGGAGGGGGCCGACCAAGCTCTTAACGTCGCCCATGGCTTTCATTCGAAACTATTAAAAGAAGGAAGCAAGGACGGAGTTAACGAGACGGTCTTGATGGCCCACGCCCAAGACCATGTGATGGGCATCATGGACTTGGTCGATGTCTATAAGGAACTGATTGGCTTATATAAAGCCATGAAGGATATGAAATAGGAAAGGAGAACGCGGAAAGAACATGAAAATACTATTGGTTTGCGCCGGTGGCATGTCCACATCCATTCTCATGAGGAAAATGGAGAAGTATTGGGCGGAGCAAAAAGTCCCGTTGACCATCGAAGCGGTGGGCATCGCCGATTACGAAGAGACCTGCCCTGAGTACGACATGATCCTCGTCGGCCCCCAAGTCGGCTACCGCCTTGAAGAGATCAAAGAGCACTCTGGGAAACCATGCTCCGTGATCCCTTCCACGGATTACGCCCTTGGGAATTGCGACCGCATCATGGCGCTCGCGAATTCGCTGCTTAAACAATAAGGAAAAGAAAGGACTCAACCTTTTATGAAAAAAGAAAAAGACGAAAACGTCGAACCGCAGAATGACGGCAGTGCCGCCATCAAGGAGAAAAAACCTGGTCTGATGACCAGATTCGTGAACTCCAAGTTCATGGGATGGCTAGCCAAAATCGGACAAAAGATGGCCTCCAACCGTGGATTCTCTTCCATCATGAAGGCTATGATGAGCTTATTGTCGCTCATCTTGGTCGGATCCATCTTCAACATCATCGCCACCGTGCCTTGCTCATTTGGCTGGGGCGGGCTGACCACGGCTTCCAACTACTATAAGATCCTTATCATTCCTTACAACGCCACCTTTGGCTTCTTGTCATTGTGGTTGGCCGTCCTATTAGGATATTTCTTCGGTGACGCCCTCAATAAGGACCCGAAGCACAAGACCATCAAGCCGATTCACACAATGATGGCCAGCGGCGTTTGCTTCCTCATCCTTTGCGCTCAGTTCCAGAACGGGTATTTGGCCTCCGGCATCGATACGGCCGCCAAAACCTTCACCTCCGTTATCTCTGCTACCTATATCGATGTCAGCACTGACTGGCTCGGAGCCTATGGCATGATCGTCGCAATCATGGTTGGGCTTACCGTCCCTGGCATCTACAAGTTCTGCGATCATTTCCACATCTGTATCAAGATGCCGAGTGTCGTCCCGCAGTTCTTGTCAGATTCCTTCACCGCGTTGATCCCAATGCTCATCAGCTGCACGCTTTATCTCTTGCTTGCCTGGGCCTGCAGTTTCACCGGCTATACGTTCCCAGCCCTTGTCATCGGCGTTCTTTCAACCCCGATGTCGGCTCTCACTTCGCCAGCCGGCGTCATCATCCTTTGCACGATTGGCATGCTCTTATGGTTCTTCGGCATCCATGGCACAGCCGTTGTGGGCGTAATCCTTCTTACCTTAGCCCCATCGGTCTTTGCCAATGTTCAGACGATTTTGGCTTCCGGCGGAACTCCGGATTACGAAAACGCCTTCAGCGGACTCTTCTTATACTTCGCCATGATGGCTGCCGGTGGCAGCGGCAACACCTTGCCGTTCGTCTGCATGTGCTTGGGCGCCAAGTCAAAACAGCTTAAATCCGTAGGCAAAGCCGCCATCGTTCCTGGTCTCTTCGACATCAATGAGCCAGTCACCTTCGGCACTCCGCTTATGTACAACCCGATGTTCTTCTTCCCATTCATCTTCAACGTTCCGTTATGCGAATTGGTCTGCTGGTTGCTCTATCGCGTCGGTTTCTTTCAGATTCCACGCTACATGATCGTGACCACGCTTCCGATTGGCTGCGCCGAGTACCTCTCATCGATGGCCTGGCAGAACCTCTTGATTCCAGTCGTCTGCTTCGTCGTGGCTGGCTTATGCTACCTGCCGTTCTTCCTTGTCTATGACAAACAGCTTGCCGCTAAGGAAGCCTTGGCTCTCAGAGCCGAAGCCCCAGCCGCCAACCCGACTCTTTCAACCGAAACCGCCGGCGCTGCCACTGGAAGCGTTCCAGCCAGCAAATCCGAAGACAAGAAATCCGAATAAATACGGGCTGAAATCTATTCTTTGACGTGAGCCCCGCTTAATAGTGAGGCTCTTCTTAACTAGGAGGGCATGCTTATGCCAGGATTCCCGAAAGACTTCTTATGGGGCGGCGCCGTCGCCGCCAATCAGTGCGAAGGTGCTTACTTGGAGGGCGGAAAAGGCCTGACGGTCGCCGATGTCATGGCGGTCGGCGGAGTCAACAAATCCCGCCAAGTGACGCCAGGCGTCGTGGCTGGGCTCTATTACCCATCGCATGAGGCGGTGGACTTCTATCATCGCTATCCCGATGACATCAAGCTCTTCGCTGAGATGGGCTTTAAGGTGTTCCGCCTTTCGGTCGCCTGGGCTCGTTTGTTCCCTAAGGGTGACGAAGAAAAACCCAATCCGGAAGGTCTTGCCTATTACCACAGACTCTTCAAAGAGCTTCATAAATATGGAATCGAGCCTTTGGTGACGCTGTCACATTATGAGATGCCTTTGAACCTCGTTCTGAAATACGATGGCTGGAGCGATCGAAGGGTCATTGACTTCTTTCTTAGATATGCGGAGGTTTGCTTCCGTGAATTCAAGGATGACGTCCATCTCTGGCTGACTTTCAATGAGATCAACATTGGACTGTCGCGTTACGGCTCTTTCATCGCTTTGGGCTTAAAGCCCGTCGGAGAAGGACTGGGGCCTTTGAACTCGATGTCCCATTCTCATGAGAACGCCGAGGAAGCCTCTAAGCGTCTGACCGCTTTGCACAATCAGTTCGTCGCCAGCGCTTTGACGGTTCAACTAGCTCACAAAATCAACCCAAAGAACATGGTGGGTTGCATGATCGCAGCTCAACAGTCTTATCCAAACACCTCAGACCCGAGAGACGTTTATGCGAACTACGTCAAAAAGGAAGTCACCAATTTCTATTGCGGTGACGTCATGGTCCGCGGGGCCTATGGGAGCGCCAACGAATTAGGCTGGAAGTTCCTGAACGCCAAGCCGACTATGGAAAAGGGCGATGAGAAGATCCTCGCCAAGGGCAAGGTTGATTTCTATAGTTTCTCTTACTACGCCTCGACCGTTACCTCAGCCGACCCGGAGATTCTGAAGAACTCCCCGAAAGAGGCGATGGTGATGGGACTTCCTAACCCCCATCTTCCCAAGACCCCATGGGGATGGTGCATCGATCCTTTGGGGCTTCGCGTATATATCGACGAGGTCTACACCCGTTATCAAGTGCCGGTGATGGTGGTTGAAAACGGCTTGGGGACCAATGACGAGTTGGTGGATGGCAAAGTCCACGATGACTACCGTATCTCCTATCTCCGTGAGCACATCGCGGCCTGCCGTGGTGCCATAGAGGACGGCTCCGACCTCATTGGCTACACCACCTGGGGCCCATTGGACCTTATCTCCGCCGGAACCGGAGAGATGAAAAAACGTTATGGCTTCATCTACGTTGATAGGGACAACGAAGGCAACGGGTCATTAACCCGTTACCGCAAGGATTCCTTTTATTGGTATAAGAAAGTCATACAATCAAATGGCAAGGATCTGAAGTAATGGCCAAAGAAAGAACGTTGACGGGAACATCCATCGGGGGCGGATATGCCCTCGCACGGGCTTTCCTATACGTTCCTTTCCTTAGCCATCTGCCATCTAGGAACGTTACCGCAGACGAGATACCTTTAGAGTTTGCTTTGCTAGATAAAGGATTAAAGCAAGCCAGCGAGGAACTTGAGGCTATTTTCAAACGTGCCAGCGGGCCTAAAAAAGACATCATCGAAGCTCAGAAGCTCATGCTCCTCGATGAGGACATGATTCAGGAGATCAAGGACGCGATCAACTCTGGTGATAACGCCGCGAAAGCCGTTCGGGACGTTTATGAGAGCTATATCGCGTTATTCGAGAAAAACCCCGATGACCTTTTCAGGGCCCGGGCTTTGGACTTACATGACCTCGAAAGCCGTCTCTTACGGGGGCTGGAAGGACTTCCGGCGCCTTCATTGGACTCTTTTCACGAGGACGTTATTCTCGTCGCCCATGATCTGACGCCCAGCGAAATGGCGACTCTAGACCGCGTTCACGTCAAAGGACTCATAGGAGAGATAGGCGGAGAGACCTCGCATACGGCCATTTTGGCTCGTAGCTATTCTTTGCCGACCATCTTGGGGGTCACGGATGCTTTGAAGATTATCAAACCTTCGCAAAAGATCGCCATCGACGCCCAAAAAGGCCTTGTGCAACTGGACGTTGATGAAGAGATTGAAAAGGAATATCAGGCCAAAGAAGAGGTCTATATAAAAGAAAAAGCCCGGCAGGATCATTATCTTCCTTTGCCAGGCCTATCCGAAGACGGCAAGAAGATCGACATTTTGCTCAATCTTGCCGACGTGGAGAAAACATCGCTTGAAAAGGCTGAATACGTCGATGGGGTCGGTTTGCTTAGAAGCGAGTTCCTCTACATGAAGAACGACCATCTGCCCAATGAAGAAGAACAGTTCGTGGCCTACCGCAAAGTCCTGTTATCCTTCCCAAAGAAGATGGTCGTCATCAGAACCCTCGACATCGGAGGCGATAAGAAACTTTCTTATCTTCCATTGCCGCACGAGGATAATCCTCAGTTAGGGGAGAGGGCGCTTCGCCTTTGCTTAGCCAATCCTCAGATCTTCAAGCCACAGCTAAGGGCTTTGCTAAGAGCGTCTATCTATGGGAATCTTGGCATCATGTTCCCGATGGTCGAAAGCTTTGAGGACATCAAAAAGGCCTGGGATGTCGTCGCTGAGTGCAAACATGAATTGGACAAAGAAGGCTTATCCTATGATAGGTCAGTCAAACTTGGCGTCATGATCGAAGTGCCATCTTTGGCTCTTATCGCCGAGAAAGTCGCGCCTATCGTCGATTTTGCCTCCATTGGGACCAATGACCTCACCCAATACACTCTGGGGGTCGATAGGGGAAATCCTTCGTTGAAACTCTATTACCAGAAATATCATCCTGCGGTCTTAAGACTGATCGCCCATGCCGAAGAGGCTTTTAGAAAAGAGGGCAAACCCATTTCTGTCTGCGGCGAGCTCGGAGGCGATTCTTTGGGGGCCCCGTTCCTCGTCGGGTTGGGATTCACGCGTCTATCGATGAGCTTCTCCAAAGTGGCTTCCATCAAAGCCGTGCTGGCGGAGAACAAGCAGTCCGACTTAGCAGAAATGAGTCAGTATGTCCTGAATTTGGGCAGTGAAAAAGAAGTACGTGATTACATCAGCGCGCACCTGAAAGGAGCCGCTTAAATCCATGATAGAGAAAGATATCCTCATCAGTAACCCGACCGGATTACACGCTAGGCCTGCCAGCGATTTTATCTTGGAGGCCAAAAAGTACCAGTCTACCGTGACCATAGCCAAAAAAGGCGAGCCGTCGGTAAACGGCAAAAGCATCATGAAAATCCTCTCCCTTGGGATCGTCCAGGGCGACAGCGTCCACCTATGTGTCAACGGGCCTGACGAAGCGAAGTGCTTCGCCGCCATTGAACAACTTTTGGCCAAGGCTAAGGATTAAAGAAAAACAGTTATTGTGAAGCGTGATTTTGGTGTTTTTTGCAGTCATAAAAAGCAATAACCGGCAATCGAAAGATTGGTAACAAAAATGTTACTAACAAATTTGTTACCAAAAAAAGTTACGATGGATTCACCAAAAAGAATGCCACGTCAGCCTTAATCGATGTCGTTTCGCCATTCTTAAGCAAGGAGTTTCTTTTCTAATTTGTCCAAGGCGCCTTTCTTCAATGTCTTTTTGACTGTGTCTGGCTCATCGGCGTTGTAGAAGAGGGCGGTTCCGACCCGCGTGGCACCCATAAGATCCATGCTCATTTCATAGGAATAGATTAAGCCATCAAAGGGCTTGTTCTTCTCTTCGTCACCACAGCTTGATAGGAGAGCGGTCTTCTTTCCGGTGAATAGTTCGCCTTTGCCGTATAAGGAAAAGAAACGGTCGATGACACTTTTGAGCTGACTTGGCCAGGAGTACCAATATAGAGGCGTCACGAAGGCAATTGAAGACGATTCTTTTAGGGCTAGGGCAATTTCATTGAAGCCATCGTCTTTTATGCAAGGCTTGCCGTTTTTGTAGCACTGATTGCAATGGAGACACCCTGAGATATTCATGAGCCCGACGTCGAAGCGTTTTACCTCATATCCCATTTTCTTGGCATCGTTCTCCAACAGATCGGCCAAATAAAAAGCGTTTCCGTTTCTCCTTGCGCTTCCGGTGAGAATCGTCAGTTGTTTTTGCATGGTTTGCTTTCCTCTCCATACGACTCGTTAACTCAATCATTATAAGAAGGAACGAAAGGAAGGGTATCAAATAGTGGCGTTACGAAGAGCGGCCTTGGGTGTTTCGCTAGTATGAAACAGACGGCTTCATTTATTTTCCCTTTGAACAAGTGGATGGCGGCACTCAACTTTTACATTTATTATCCGTCCTTAATACGGTTGCCTTATCAAAGCGCGTATAAATAGTCCCGCCTAAACGGGTTTGCAAGACTGGATAGTCGTTTTCTTTCGCTTATCATTTTATCAGGAGGACGTTTTATGGCAGGACATAAGAAAACAAAATATTCGTTTCGCTCGATTAGTCTAGTGGCTTATGCTGACGGACCTGAACTTGTCCATTACGGAGTTCTGAGTTTCACTGAGAACTATCTAAAACCGGAATGTGAGATCCTAGAATATGACAAGGCACGTTGGCACATCAAAGTGAAGTGGGTAAAACCGGAACAGACCAGCGAAGAGATAATGGAGGCTAACGAGCAAGGCGATTTCGAAAATATTTTGATTTTGATGGGACTTATGTAGTTAATTGAACGACTCCGAAAGGATATCTTTTTTGATTATCTTCTATACCTACATTTTCGTTGACGATAACAAAGCCCGCCCGGTGTGTGTCTGACCCGTTCTTTCACTATGGTGATTTCTTTCCTTATCAAAACGTTTTTGCAAGAGGGATAATAAAAATACGCTTAAGCTTAGGGAAGGAACGATTGCATATGGAATCTAAAAGAGAAATCAATCATCGTGTCATGAAAGACACTGTTGAAAGGTATACTTCCGATCCCGCATTAAAAGCCGCCGTTGCCCACTCGATTTCTAAAGAAAAAATCATTCTTGAGGACGATGTCGTTACTCCGAAGAATGGACATGGGGTTCCTTCAGCTGTTTTAAGCCCAGAGTTCACCTTCGAGGCGGCGGCGAAATACGTAGGCCAAAGAATCGGTGTCCTCGACTTTGCCAATAACCATCACCCAGGAGGCTCACCTTTCTCGGCCGGGGCTCAAGAAGAGTCCATGTGTCGTTCAACGACGCTTTTCCCGTGTCTTTTAGCTAAGGAAAACGAATTTTACAAAAAACATAGCGACGCTTTCGACAACGGGCATTTGACCTACCTTGGCAATGACGACGCCATATTCGTTCCTGACGTGGTGGTTTTTAAAAGTCAAGAAAGCGAGCCGAAACTCCTTCCGCAAGAGAAATGGTTTTTGGTCGATGTGATTGTTTCGGCCGCTCCCGAGACCTCACGTTACGGGTCATTAGAAGAAAAGGTTTTACGTGGTATTCTCCATAAGCGGATCAAACGCATCATGGATATTGCGAGCAGCGAAGGAATTGAAGTTCTGATACTCGGGGCTTTTGGCTGTGGGGCCTTTGGGAATCCAACGCACCTAGTTGCCTCCGTGATGAAGGAGCTTGTTTGCCAGTATTCTTTTAAGACCGTGGATTTCGCCATAAGAGGCTATGGTGATGGGCTTGATCCGAACTATATAGTATTTAAAAACGTCTTTGAGATGGAATAAGACGTATAGAAAGCAAACGTTTCCATACCTTCAAAGCAAATTTAGAAGATTCTATGAGTCTGACGTAGCAATAAAAAGCAATTAACATAAGCGTGTCATCATGGACTCATTTCACAAAATTGCTTTCCTTGGATGAGACGGTTCATAAAAAAGAATTTGATAAAAGAGCGGAGGCAAAAGAACTCGCTGCCGTATTGGATTTGGAGGAAAATGAGGTTGCCATTCATTGAAATGAGATACTTGATCTAAGAAAAGAGATGGGAGAACAACTATGAAAGCCACTCAACTGAAGGCAGCATATTTGTCCGACCCTTTAGGGATTGATTTGCTTCATCCACGCCTCAGCTGGAAATGCCTTGGAGGAGAGAAGCAAAGCGCCTACGAAATCAAGAGCTCGGTCGACGGGAAGGAAGGGTGGAGGAGCGGAAAAGTCCTTCTGTCTTCCATGCATGTGGAATTTCTTGGCGAACTTCATAGCGGGGCGAGGGTTCTTTGGAAAGATCGTCTCATCTTGGAAAAAAGAGAAAACCGGCATCAGCTATTCCGTGGATGTCCCGAGCAATTGCCAAGCCGAATTCGTTTATCCGAATGGAGAAAGGAAAATGCTTTCTCCGGGCCGCCATTCTTTGTAAATGAAACGACTTGGTTGATTTTTCCGACCGAAAAACTATTTTTGGATCTCCTGAAAGTTGTTGGGGTGGTTGACTATCCGGCCAGATACACATCTTGCATCCAGTGGACCGCGGTGGTTCGGTGCAGTAATGGTGGTGCCCGGGACCGGGCTTGAGTTGATATGAGGAAGCTGTTTTGAAGCCTGAATAAACACGGAACCATCGAGAGCACTTGAGCCTCTGGCACCGGTGGATATGATGCGTGCTTACATGATTAATTTGTTTTTTCGCTTAAAAAAACATTTCGCAATTGCATCTTTGCTCCAGCTGTTTATAATCTAGTCAGTAAAGACTTACTAAGTAGCAACTTACTAAAGGAGAAAGCCATGGTTTTATATGGAAGAAAAGAAGAAATGCGTTTGCTTGAGGAAAATGCCAGGGCTGATGGCTTTCGCCTCGTCACGATGTATGGCCGCCGCCGGGTTGGCAAGAGTCATCTCCTCCATTATTTAAAAGAAAACCTCAAAATCAAATCGCTTTATTTTCAATGCGCCGATTCTAGTGAGCAGGATAACGCTGGTTCTTTTTCCAAAGAACTCGCCTCATTGTTTGGTTTGCCCTTTCCGGATTCCCGGTCTTTTATTGATTTGATCAGAATAGTTTTCGCTTTGTCAAAGCAGGAAAAAATAGTGCTGATGGTCGATGAATATCCTTTTCTTAAGAAACGGATTCCTGGCTTAGACAGCCTCATTTCAAAAGCCATCGCGGAATATCCTGACGCCAACCTGACTTTGATCTTGGCCGGATCCTATATTGGAGAGATGCTTGAGACCTCCTCTAGCGATGGGGCCTTACGTGGAAGAAACATGACTTCCATCTTCATCAAGCCTCTTCCTTATCATGATGTTATCGATTTCTTTCCTCATTATTCGCCAGATGAAAAGATGACTCTTTATGCCATTTTCGGCGGGATTCCTTATTATGCGGCTAAAATCGATCCTTCGTTAAGCGCTGAAGAAAACATCATCGGATTATTCCTTTCGACACCCACAGACATGCGTGATGAACCTGGAGAATTGTTCAAGGAAATCACCAAGGCCGACGGGGCTAAAGAGGTCCTAAGCGCCGTTGCATCTGGCAAGCACAGCTTCACCGACATCTACGGGAAAACGTCATACAAAAGCTCTGCGGCACTATCCTTTACTTTGAACCAGCTTTTGACGATGGGCTATCTTGAACACAGCAAAATCATTTCAGAAAAAGCCAAGGAGCTCAGAGGGTATTATTACTATATCGCGGATGGTTTTCTCTCGTTTTATTTTAGTCTCCTAAAGCCAAATCTATCTTCCATTGGCCTATTGAGTCCCCACGACTTTTTCACGACCCTCATTCGCGATAAACTCGAAAGCACTTTCATTCCTAAGCGTTTCGAATTCCTTGCCCGCGAATTTCTGAGAGAGCGAAACATCAATCAGGAAAACCCGCATTTGCTCACCGGACTGGGGGAGGCTGTTTACAATCGTCCTGGGATCTCGCGGCAATTCGATGCGAGAGGGGTCAGCGTTGATGGTGATGTCTATTATGAATGCAAATACACGAAAGATCCCATATCGGCGAAAGATATCGCCCATCTTGAGGATTCTTTGAAACTATGCAAACTGCCTTATGTCTCTTTGGGCTTCTTCGCTAAGAATGGTTTTGATGGACAAGCGAAAGCCATGATTAAAAACAAAGGCTATGAAGCTTACACCCTCAATGATATCTATCGGGTTTCCTGAATCTTGTTGGGAGTGTACTGATTTGGCGCAATAAGGCTTAGGCAAACCGTATAGAAAAGCCAGTAGACTTTTGACATACCGGCTTCATTTATCTTTGGTACCCCGGACCCCTTGCGCCTAATGCACTTCGTCGGATAGGCGAAGCAATGGAGGTCTCAGGGTCGGACTCGAACCGATATGAGTTAGTCGCTTGGGGGATTTAAAGGCGAGGCTCCTAGGCTTGCACAAACTTGAGAACAATCTCCAATAATTGATGCCTGTACACGAACAAACGCTAATTTTCTTAACTTTCAGTAGTTCAATCGTTAAACATTCGATTCAATTAACGCCAAACATTCGATTCAATTAACGCCAAACATTCGATTTGCCTTTATTTTATAGTCGTGTTCCTTTATTGATTGATGAATGGCAAATGATCAGCTTCATTTGGGATTCTGTGAAGACTGAAGTGGACAATAATGATTCATTTGGACAATTTATATTAACTGGAAGCGTGTCGGATAGAACGATTTTGGGAGATGAGCATTCATCGGAAGAAGAACATCATTCGGGAACAGGCAGAATCGTAAGGAAGATGATGCGAACGATGTCGCTGTTTGAAAGCGGCGACAGCAATGGCCAGGTTTCTTTATTCGACCTAAAGAATGGAAAAATCAACGCTTCGGTTTGTGACAAAACATTAGATGACTATGCTTTCTGTCTTTGCAGAGGCGGATGGCCATTGGCGATTGGAGAAGATGAGGATGTCGCTTTGCAGCAAGCTATCGATTACTATGAGAATCTCGTCATTGATGACATCTTTAGCATCAAGGACATACCACTGGTCAAGGATGAGCAAAAAGCGAGAAGAGTGCTTAGATCTTATGCCCGAAACTGCTCCACTCAATGCGGTGATAAAGTCATTAAAGAGGACGTGTCCTCAAACGCCGCGACTTTTGATATCTCCACTCTGGATAAGTACTTGTCTAGTTTAAGACGTCTTTTTGTTATTGAAGACCTTCCGGCTTGGAACCCTAGTTTACGGAGCAAAACCGCAATCAGGACTAAAGACACAAGGCATTTTGTTGATACCTCAATTGCGTGCGCTGCTCTAGGGATCGGCCCCAACGGTCTGTTTAACGATATGAAGACTTTTGGACTTCTGTTTGAAGATATGGCTGTTCGTGATTTACGAATATACGCCGACGTGGACAATGCGAATATACTTCACTACCGAGATAAAAATGATAGGGAAGTTGACGCCGTTGTCGTCTTTAAAGACGGTGATTGGGGCTTGGTCGAAATAAAATTGGCCAATGAAGACGAAATAGGAGAAGCTGCCGCAAAGCTGATTAGTTTAGCTAAAGACATAAACGAAGAGAAAAAACCATCATTTCTTGCCATTGTAACAGCGACAAAATTCGCTTTTCAAAGAGAGGATGTGGTATTTGTTGTTCCACTGGGATGCTTAAAACCTTAATTCTATGAGCAATCAGATAATGGCAGGCAATCCTTTCTTTAGGCGTGGGGCGCCCCTTAACTTCCTCTTATTTTTGGATCTCCTGAAAGCCATGGGGTGGTCAGTGACCATCCCGATAGGATCGAGAAGAGCCTATGAAAAAAATCCCGGTATCACGGCGCTTTTGTGATTGCTTGGTGCCCGGGAGAGGGCTTGAACCGATAGGAGTTATTCGCCCGAGGGATTTTAAGCCATCCTACCGAATGTTTCACAAAGTTGCAAAGAGTTTCACTATGTTTCAAAAAACGACCCCGAAAACGAGAATGCAGTAGTCAACGATAAGTA
>DHAP01000051.1:0-22638 GCA_002397465.1 Caryophanales bacterium UBA4951
CCTTACGTGCACCTAGGAGTTTACAATAAACATATAAAGTGGCTTTTTGTGCCACTTTTTTGTTGTTTAATGTAGAATACATTATAGATTTTGGAGGAATTTATGAGCAACGTTATCGACGATTTGAATTATAGGGGTTTGATTGAGCAATATTCCTCTGAAGACAATGTAAGAAAACTATTAGACACCAAACAAACGATTTACTGTGGATTTGATCCAAGCGCATCGTCCATGCATCTTGGCAACTACGTCATGATATCGACCCTTATGCGTCTACAAAGGGCCGGCCATAAAATCATTGCCGTGGTAGGAGGCGCGACCGGAATGATCGGTGACCCATCAGGCAAAAGCAAGGAAAGAAACCTTCAAAACGAGGATACTTTGAAAGCTAACACCGAATGCATAAGATCGCAGCTTGAGCGTTTTCTTGACCTCTCGGACCCCGAAAAAGGATTGATCGTCAACAATTATGATTGGCTTGGCCATATGGAAACCTTGGATTTCTTACGCGAATACGGGAAATTCTTCTCCATTAACTACATGCTCTCCAAAGAGATAGTCTCCTCAAGACTAGAATCAGGCATCTCTTTCACCGAGTTTGCTTATCAGATCCTACAATCCATCGACTTCTTGACCTTGTACCGCAAATACGGCTGCCGCATTCAGATCGGCGGAAACGATCAGTGGGGCAATTTGACATCTGGCCTCGAGCTCATCAGAAAGGTCGAAGGCGAGAATGCCTCCGCTGAATGCATGACCGCCCACCTGCTTCTTAGGAGCGATGGCAAAAAGTTCGGCAAGAGCGAGCAGGGGGCCCTCTTCCTTAACCCGGAGATGACATCCCCATACCACCTCTATCAATACTTTATCAATTCAAGCGATGAGGATGCGGTCCGTTACCTTAAGGTTCTGACCTTCCTTTCCAAAGACGAGATCGAAGCTCTCACCATCGAGCACTTAGCACACCCAGGCGAGAGAATTGCCCAGAAGAAGCTCGCCTATGAAGTCACGAAAGACATTCACGGGGAGCAAGGAGTTGAAGAAGCCATCAAGATGAGCGAAGTCCTATTCAGCGGCGACGTTGCCTCACTAAAAGAAAATGAGATCATTGACTTACTCGGCGGTTTGCAAAAAGGGATTGCCGAAGGGATGAGCTTACTCGATATTCTCGTCGCTGTCGGTGCCGCTCCAAGCAAGACCCAAGGAAGGACATTCGTTGTCCAAAATAGCGTCTCAATCAATGGCATGAAAGTCACTGATCCAGACAAACATTATGGGAAAGCCGATGCCTTGTATGGCAAATATCTCGTGATAAGACGTGGGAAAAAGAACTACTATCTCGGTGAATTCTAAAATATAGGTCCTGGAAACGGGACCTATTTTAATTTCGAGAAAAGGATGATCATTACCTGGACTGGAAAAGCCACCAGAAAGACAAACCAGATGTTTTGGCCCGGTTCAATCACGAAGTAAAAATGAAGGAAGAAAGCCAAAACTGTCGTCCAGACGGTGATTGAAGAAAGGACGTATAAAGCAGTGCAGCGTTTCCAGAAAAGGCGAATCAGGATTGAGCTTACCAAGGACATGATGGGGACTGCCCAAATAAAGCAAATCCAGGATTTGGTAAAGTCGGAGTCATTGATTATAGAATTGATATAAATAACGACAGCCACCAAAAAAATGAAAGTGGCGGCCATGGCCGTAATGACGATTTGATTACTGCGATTTCCGTTCTTTTTAATTTCGCTTACCGTGACGTTGGCACCGCCTTCTTTTAAAAGGGAATCCACGCTAACGCCATAAAAATCAGCAAAATGTTTCAAGTTCTCAACGCTTGGAATGGCTTTTCCAAGCTCCCATTTTGATATCGACTTGTCGCTGTATCCTATTTTTTCCGCAAGTTCTTGCTGAGTTATCTTTTTGCTTTTTCGAAGGTTCGTCAGGTTATCGGCGACGATTTGGTTTAGTTCTTCCATGTCATTATTTTATCGACAATACTGTGCAAAGCAAGTGCAGAAAACAGTCTCTTTTTTGATATTCGATTAATAGAATTGACTGATAGATGGCTAAAATAGTGTCGATTAAATCTAAAGAATATTTCATTCTCCGAATCGTAGAGTGCACTCTATTACAATGAATTAGTTCGTTAGATAGCCTATTGATTTCGTTGACTTATAATCCCCATGGCTCGAAAAAGCCGCTTTTATGGAACAAGTTGTTGAAAACAAAACTCAAAAAAAGGGATGGATAACGGCCGGTATCGTGACCATCGTTAGCGTTAGCGCTATCGCTTTAGGTTTGTTCGCCGGGTATTATCTCAAATATTTCTTCAGCGGTGATGATGGGATTGACTACGATAACATCAATGTTGACAACCTAGCCGATGACAATGCCGCCTTGATCAAAAAATACGAAAATTCCGTGGCGGCAGGGACTAACGATTTCACTGAGGTCTTCAAATCATACGAAGCCGCCAATGTCGGTTTCACCCTCTTCTGCAACGAGGAGCACAGCATGGCACAAGGCAAAGGCGTTGGCGATGCTGGCATAACGGCTCAGGCCATTCGTTCCACGATCATTCGAGACTCTGATTCCTACTTTGAAGAATCCCTCTCGTATTCAAGCTTCGTCAATATCGCTGACAGGATGTATCAAAGCGGCGAAAGCGTGCAGCAATATGTCGGAAACTGCAAAAACGGCGATGTTGAAACGGGGACTTATCCATCAGATGGGACCACGTACACCCTCAGCGAATATTCCGCGAGGATGGGGCGAACCGTCAGTGATCGCTTCATCTACGTCGTATCTAGCAAAACTACGATGACGGGCGAAGAAGACGGAACCAGCGGAACGGCGACATCGTTCGTCAAAAACGATTCTGGCTATCAAATAGAGCTAGAACTAAACCCTGTGTCTTCGGTGGTCAATTACGTCAAGCAAATGCAGACTCTGTCAAATCTAGCTTCCAAACCATCATTCTCGTATGTGCATCTGAGCATCACGCTAAACTCCGATCTTCAATTGGTAAGCATGACTTCGACGGAGAACTATTACGCCAAAACAAGCTTAGGAATCGGTTCTAAGGTCACAGGAACCCTTACAACCGAATTCTCGACCGGCGGCAGCTATGCCGTTCCGGAACTAAACGATCCGATTACTTACGCTTAATTGACTTTATTACCTGGGAGGAAAAAACAAATGAGGAAAAAGGTATTACGTTACGCAGCTCTCTTCGTGGGGCTATTCGGGATCACGGCCACAACGGCCTATTTCATGACCCCCGGTTCATCAAAAGGAAATGCCGATAACAACGGCACGACATCAAGCGGAGACAACACAAGCGTCGATGACGGTGGGAACAATGGCGGAGTCACGATGACCCCGACTGAAATGCTCATTTCCAAGCTTGCGGAAGGCGTGAACGGAATTAAGGCAAACGTTGATTTCTCGGCATCGTTGCTCAAAACCGACACTGACAATTCCAAATACACGACTGATAGCATATCAATCACTTCGTCACCGCTCTATTTCTCGATGAAGAGTTTGGATAGCATCTCGTTGGATTTCCATCCGACCCTCGTCTACAAGGCGGTTGATGATGAACTCGTTGGAGGCACCACCAGTCAAACCGTTGATATCACCTACCTAGACAGCACTCTTTACCTTTCAGCTTTGGGCGCTTGCTACAAATGCTCAGTCTCTGGATTCAACGGCATCATCGACCGCTTGGCCGAGGATCCTTTCTCAATCGATTTCGATTCGCTTATCTCGACAGTCGGTTCCAGCTTAGGAAGCCTTGATACCAGTTCTTTCACCGACGCCTTGAGCGGAATGACTTACACCCAGCGTCAGGATGGCGGATATGATTACACTCTTTCGGTCCTTGGCACGAACATCTGCATGGTGAGCGACAGCGACTATGATTTGACGAGAATCTACGCGAACAACATCACCTTAGACAATGCCTCCATTTCGTTTGATATCAACATCGCAAACCAAGACAATATCTCCACTTACATCAAGGAGCCATCCAACATTTCGTCATACAACGAACTTTATAGCAGCCTTGATTTGTTCGGCGACATCTATTCATTGGTCAAGACTCCGCGTTTCGGACTTGATGGCAGCATCACTCTTTCTGAGCCTGTTACCGAGAAGAATCCTTCTCCAGCCAACAAAGACGTCACTGTTTCTCTTGATGCCAATGCCGATTTAAGCCCGGCTGCCAAGAACGATTGGCTTTTAGGGGCTGACATTGATGTGGCTTGCGGATCGACCACTCAAAGCATCAGCGCCAAATACCTTACTAAGGAAAAAGGCGCCTTCCTTAACTACAACGACGTTATGAAGGCCTCCTTAAGCTACACCGAGATGGACTCGCTCATCGGAAAGATGAAAGCTTCGCTAGACGGCGCTGATACCAGCAAAGTCACATCCTTATTCGACTTCATCACCAATAGCGAGGTCATGGAAGGCATTTCAGCCGGCCATTATGAAAAAGCCATCAACATCATCACCGGAATCGACACTTCGGCAGAGAACAAAGTCGTGGTGGACCTTGATCTTTCTGGCCTCGGCCTTGGAACCTCTTCAACCTTGTCAGTCACTTTGAAGGACAACGTTACCTTAGACGAGAACCAAGCCAAGACGACATCGCTTGTCGCCGGCGTCTCTTTCTCAAACATCGAATTATCGTCTTTCACCCTCTCAGGCACGTTTGATTTGAAGAGTTACGTCACTCCTAGCGTCAGCGACGAAAACACCTATGACGTCCTTAACATGCTTCCGACCGTTTGGGATCAGGGCTACAGTCTTTTCCAGACCCCACAGGCTTATGTGAGTCTTTCGGGATCGGTCATGGATCAGGTTTCCGGTTCGAAGAGCGTTGATACTGGATTCACTTTCACCGGCGACACCGAATTTGACATCAAAGCCAAAAAAGGAACCGGCAAAATCACCATCGACAATCAAACCGCTGCTTTCGAGCATGCCCATAACGTCGTGATAGACGTTCAGGGCGGCGAAGGAGAGAACGCTGACGGAAGCGCCTCTTCGATGCTCTTCACTTATGGATCTGATGCCTCCAGCAATTTGCTCAAAGGCAAGCTCACGATCAAAAGTCTCAATGACATCATCGATTTGGTCAAAAACCTCATGAATTCGACCGATGAGAGATATACCAAGTTCTTCGATCCTTTGAAAGAAGCCGCTGCGACTACCTTAATTGGCAAGATCATGAACGGCGAATACACTTCGCTCATCGAAAACAAAATTCTTCTTTCGTCCAACCTTACCGCCAACACCAAGACCGGCGGACAAGACGTCACCATGATCATCAGCAAGGACATCATGGGACTTGATGAGGACTTCACCGTCGTGATTGGTTTTGGAAGCGACGAGAAGATTTCCACACTTTCCGTTTCCAACATCAAGATGAGCGGAAAGGTCGTTGATATTAATCTCACCCTTGGCAGCTATTCCGTCGATAAGATCAGTCAACTCGATGCCAAGGATTCCTATATGGATTTCTCCGACATCGCTGTCTTGATGCAATTCGGCATCGATACTTCCGAAGCTAATTATTGGCATTTGACCGCTACGGCTGATTGCAAGATCGGCAGTGGCAAACTCCTAAGCTTCAACATGGACGTCACCCTTGATTTCTATATTTACGTCAATGGCAAGACCTGCCAAGTCATCGGATACGTCAATGACATTCCGACCATATTTGGCATCAACAGCTTGCACAGCGGGACTAGAAAATTGACATTCGTCTATGACGATTCAACGATTTATCTCTATGGCCATAACACCTGGACTTCATGGGGATCCACCAATAGTTCTGATGATTATCATTACTACACATCGTCTTATTTCCTCAGCAACATCCTTAACTGCATACTCGGTGATGGCCTTGGAATGTACTCAACCTGGACTGATCTCATCACCAACAGCAGCTCTTCGAGCGATCAGCCAGTCGCTTACGAAAACGTGCTTAAGAATTTTGATTACAGCACGGATTCGACCACGCTTGCCTCCTACAACAACACCGTGGGCGATACAGCGACCTCGCTCTGGAATATCACGCTTGACCTTGGCGCTTTGACCAACAACTCCCAGCTTAAGGATCTGACCTTAGCCATCGGAGGCCACAAAGTCGGCACCGAGAGCATCCTGACATCTTTGAGCCTTTCGCTCAGCATCTCAGCCGGCATCAGCATCTCAATCAGCGCTCAAGTCCATAACGTCAACATCGGAGAGGATTACTCGTCGATGTTCAATGCGACCAGCGACTTCACGAATGTGATGGCGAACTGCAAATCGCATGCCAGCCTTGCCAGCCTTCAAAGCTGATCTCTGAGCCTTACGTCTGCCCAGCCGTCCCTCGCGGTTGGGCTTTTTTGTGGAGTGGTAGTTTGTCGGAGAACGCCTTCCTCATAATCTTTATACAAAGTAACAAAAAACACGCCATCTTGCGGTGGCGTGTTGATTTTTGCTGATTAGAGCAAGCGGTTGTAGTACTCGATGATCTGAGCTTCGTCGATATCTTTCGGAAGTTCATTGCGCTCTGGAAGTCTGCTGAAGGTGCCGGTATATTTTTCGGCATCGACGGTGACATAAGCCGGAGTGGCTGGTTTGCCATCGAAGGACTCTTTGACGACTTTGAGCGGGCTGGTCTCTTTAAGGGCGATGACATCGCCGACTTTGCAGAGATAGCTAGCAATATCAACTTTCTTGCCGTTCACGGTGATGTGGCCGTGATTGACGAGTTGACGTCCGGCGGCTCTCGTGCGGGCGAAGCCCATACGATAGACCAAGTTGTCCAAACGGCTCTCGAGAATGCGGAAGAAGGCAAGGCCAGTGACGGTCTTCTCTTTCTTAGCAATCATGAAGAGACGACGGAATTGACGCTCATTGACACCATAGAGCTCTCTAAGCTTCTGCTTCTCGAGCAACTGGGCGCCGTACTCAGAAGGTTTTCTCTTGCGATCCTGACCATGCTGGCCTGGGCCGTAAGCTCTCTTTTTGAGCTCGTCGTTGGTTTCGAGAACGCTGAAACTGAGGTGGCGTGATTTTTTCCACTTAGAGCCAGTGTATCTAGACATATTTCGTTTTCTCCTTTCTTTGCGTTACAAAGTTAGGGGGTGCTTCCCACTTCCCGGGTGTCTTCCGAATTTCGGCTCCGTAGCTTGGGGGCTTACTTTGTTTTTAGGGAGGACGTCAGACGGAAGCGTAAGAGCCTGCTGCCTTATTTACGCGAGTAATACTATAAGTATTAGTAGGCCATTAGTCAAGCGCATGTCGCTATTGGCTCTTTCACTATGACGCCTATGCTTTTCTGGCGAGTTCTCTATAATAGAGAAAAGGTTTCGCAGTGAGGTGCCAACTGCGATATAGTAATGAGGCAAACCATGATACATCCAGTAATTTTTCTCTCAACAGGCTACATCGTCCTCATCGTCATTTGCTCCATAGTGGGCATCGCGGCCTTGATCCTTCTTTATTTTACGGTTTTCACCCACGCCAGAACTAGGCGCCAAGCCCGTGACTTATGCGGAAAGTTCGAAAGGGAACACGCTTTGCTATTCGGACAGGACAGCCAATACATCAAAAGACTCGAGACCATCAGCTCGATGAACCTCGTCTATGTCCAACAATACATGGACTGGAACAAGCGCTTCAAGGACGTCAGAGACGTTTCCGACGCCTCCGCGCAGGCTGCCGTCAACCAGATCAAAGATCTTTTGAGCGAACGCCGCTACAAAGACCTTAAATCCTATCTTCCGTCCGCCAAGAGGACGATTGATGGGTATGAAGGGCAAGTTGACGCTTTGAGCGATAGCTTGAAGAACAAGTTCCGCGACGAGGAAGAATGCCGAACGCTTTCTCTCGAACAAAAGGAAAACTACCGTCAGGTCAAACAAGACTATTACAGCAAGCAAAACGATCTTTCGCTCGTCATCTCGACGTTCGACGTCCTTTTCAAAAAGCTTGATTCCTATTTCGATGAAGCCGAACAAGATATTGAAAACGCCAGGTATGGCGATGGAAAGTCTATCTTGGTCGACAAGATAACCCCAGTGGTCAAGGAGACGGGGACAATACTTAAGGATCTTCCGAATGTTTGCCTATTAATCTCGTCCGTTATCCCAGACAAACTCTCTAGTCTCAGCAACCATTACGAAGAGATGGTCGCCTCGGGATATCCTCTTCATCACATCCTCTTAAAAGGCGATATGGAATCCATGAACCAGGAACTCGCTGCCTTATCTGGCAAAGTGAAGAACCTCGAATTGGCCGGCGTCTCCGACAAATTGGACGAGATGCAAAAACAGATCGATGGTTATCTTGATGCCTTTGAGAAAGAAAAGCAGGCCCGTGTCATCTTCGAAAAAGAGTGCAAGGGGGTCTATGACAAAGAAAAAGGGCTCGAGAACTCCTTCATCAACCTTTGCCACGCTTTGCCAAAAGTCCGTTCCATCTTCCTCATTTCATCTGATGATCAATCAAAAATCGACTCCATTCAAAACACTATCAACAAAGCCGGGGCCAGCAAACGCTCTTTGGACACCTACATCCACTCGTCGACCAAACAGCCTTTCTCGATTCTTGTCGAGAAAATGAAGACCTTGGATGGCCAGTCTGACGAAGCCGCCCAGCAAATCAACGATTTCCAAGCCCACCTTGTTTCGTTAAAAGAAGACAGCGAGACGGCAAATGGAGCCTTAAGCGTCTATTATGAGCGAGCCAAAGAAGCCGAAAGGGTTGTTAGAGAAGCCTCCCTGGAGAGCCTTAGCAAACGCTTTATGCCTCTTTTGGACCAACTTTATGGTTATATCGATGCCTTGAGCGCAGATCTGAAAGCCGCCCCGATCGACGTGAACAAAGTCAACGGTGACCTGAACGTCCTAAGAAGCGAAGGCGACGAGACTTTGAAAGAGATCGAGAACTCAATCAATGATCTTAACCAAGCCGAGGCCGCCATATTGAAAGCCAATCGTTACCGCAAAGAATCTCCGGAAGTCAATTCGGGATTGCTTCAGGCTGAGAATCTCTTCTATTCTGGAAACTTCAAACAGGCAACCGATGTGGCAGTGGCTGTCGCCAAGAACGTTCGTCACGAGGATTAATAGCAATGATATATTTTGACAACGCGGCGACCACGCCTACTTTGAAAGAGGCCGAGAAAGCCTTTTTGGATGCGAACAGGGCGGTCTACGCCAACCCATCCAGTTCCCATGCTTTCGGCCGTGAATCCTTGAGAATGCTCAATGAGGCAAGAACGTCGATATTGTCGTTGCTTGGCCTAGACGCCACCCACGACATGCTTTTCACTTCTGGGGCTACGGAAAGCAACAATCTCGCAATCAAAGGCCTGGCTTATTCCTATCGAAACAGGGGCAACAAGATCATCACATCCTCGGTGGAACATCCATCGGTAACAAATGCCTTCCTCGATTTGAAGGAACAAGGGTTCGATGTCGTTTTCCTTCCGGTGAACGAAAATGGCGTGGTGGAGGAAGAGACGTTAAACAACGCCATTGACTCAAAAACGATTCTCGTCTCCATAATGAGCGTCAACAACGAAGTCGGCTCCATCAATGATATTTCCTCACTTGCGGAAATCGTTCACAAATACCCTAAGGCTTTCTTCCATGTCGACACCACCCAAAGCATGGGCAAGATCCGACTTGACTACAGGAAAGCCGACCTCATCTCTTTTTCAGGTCATAAATTCGGATCGTTCAAAGGGCTCGGAGGATTGATATACAAAAACAACATCCGCTTCCACGAGCTAAATTCCGGAGGCGAACAAGAATATGGATTCAGGGCTGGAACAGTGAACATGCCTGGTGACGTCTCGATGGCAAAGGCCCTTGAAGTCTCTTATCAAAACATGAGCAAAAACATCAAGATTGTGACGGAAATACGTGATTTTCTCCGCGATAACCTTGCAAAACGCGGTGATGTCGTCATCAATTCGCCAGTTGACGCCACACCGTATGTATTGAATTTTTCGCTTAAGAAGAAAAAGGCTTCCGTTGTTTTGGAGGCTCTTTCAAGCGAAGGAATTTATGTCTCCAGCGTTTCAGCCTGTTCGAGCAAGGGAGAACCCGTATCCGAAGTTCTTCTTTCAATGGGGCTAGAGAGGGATTTGGCCATGAACTCAATCCGCCTTTCTTTCAGCCACGATAACACGATGGAAGAAGCGAGAATCTTTTTATCAGCCTTTGACAAGATAATGAAGGAGGTAGTTGACCGATGAAATACGATTACTTGATGGTGCATTATGGCGAGCTTGGGACCAAGGGCGACAACAGACGTCTCTTCATTTCCCAGCTAGGCCGCAACATCCGCCACGCCCTGAAGGCTTTTGAAGGCGTCGACGTCAAAGTCACAAGGGATCACACTTACGTTTCCGTGACTGACGAAAACTTCCAGAGCATCCTTTCAAGGCTTGAGGAAATACCGGGAATCCAAAAGATATCATTGGTATACAAAAGCGAAAAAGACATCGAGACGATCAGACAAAATGCCTTGTCTCTCATAAAAAATGAAGAGGGGAAAACCTTTAAGGCCGATGTCACAAGAACTGACAAAACCTATCCTCTCGATTCCTATCATATCGCGTGTGCGATAGGGGACTACGTTCTTTCCAACAGCGACAAAACAGTTGATGTCCATAATCCTGAAATCCGTTTGTCCGTTGAGCTTCGTGACGAGGCCTGCTATCTTTCGTCTCATTCTTTCCCTGGGGCCGGCGGCTATCCTTTAGGAATGAACGGAAAGGTGATGATGCTCCTTTCAGGCGGCATCGATTCGCCGGCGGCCGCTTACCTTCTTTTAAGAAGAGGGGTGAGGATTGAATGCATCCATTTTGCGGCCCCGCCTTATACCTCAGAAGCCGTCATCGACAAACTGACTGACATCATAAAAAGACTTAACGTCTACCAAGAGGACATAAAGCTGAACATCGTCCCCTTCACAAAGCTCCAGTTAGCGATATACGCGAACGTCGATGAGCCGTATTGCATCACGGTCATGAGAAGAATGATGTTTAGAATCGCTGACAAGTTAGCTAAAAAGCATCGCTGCCTTGGCATCGCGACCGGAGAATCCATCGGTCAGGTTGCCTCTCAGACTCTTGATAGCATGATTGCCATCAACGACGTGACTAATTTCCCGATTATCAGGCCATTGGCCGTATCCGACAAACTTGATGCGATCTCCATAGCCAAAAAGATCAAGACGTATGATATTTCCATTAGGCCGTATGAAGATTGCTGCACCATCTTCAAACCAAAGAAACCGAAGACAAAACCAAGGGTCCGCGATTGCGAATTCTTTGAGAAAAAGTTCGACTGGGCGCCTCTTGTTGACGAATGCGTCGAGAATGTCACCTCAATATTGATGGTCGACGGCAAAAAAAGAGACTTTTCGGATAAACAACCAGCCGCAAAATAAAGAATCTTTTTAGGACTTAATTGTTTTTGTCTCCAGTGCTCTATAGACAAACTGTAAATAGAAACATATTATTAGACCAAGAGAGTTAATAACCATGGCCAAAGATTTTTATGAGTTGAAACACGAAGAGACGAACGAAAAGATATTAAGAGCCAGCAAAAAATTGCTGCTTCAGCATGGATTTTCCGATGTGAATATGTCGATGGTGGCGGAGGCTTCTTTGTTATCCCGCCAACGGCTTTACGCCTATTTCGAAAACCTTGACGAGATTATTTACCGCATTCAAATCAACGACATGCGGAATTTCATAACTTTCTTCAACGAGAGACTCAAGGATGAGGAATTTCATGGCAAAGACCGGCTGGTCCATTGCCTTAACGAGATGTTCCTTTATGAGGACAAACACACCGACGATTTTGTTTTCACCGCTTATTTTGATGTTTATTACCATAAGAAAACAGTTCGCCCACGTCTTGAGAATGAGTATAAAAAACTTTATGACGGGTCTCTTTATTTCCAGTTAGTCGCGGAGGCCATTGAAGAAGGAAAAAGAACCGGTGAGTTTAAGGACTCTGTCGACTCGGCGGGAACCGTGTATATGTTTGGGAATCTTACCCAAATGCTTTTGGAGAGAATCGCGTTTTTCAAATCATCGAAAAAAGAAAAACATAATAAAGACGAACTTGAGAGATTAAAGAACGATTATTGTGAGGCAATGCTTGGGTTTCTTGAAAAATAAATAGGGGGGTATTTATGAAGAAACGGGAGATCATGTCGTCAAAGTTCTTCGATTCGAGGTGCCGGGCGTCGTTTCCGGACAAAAAGGAAAAGGTCCTCGGATATCTTCTAGGTCCAATCGGCGGGCAGCTTCTCTATTTCTTGGTCTCCACGTGGCTCAATGTCTTTTACACAGACGTATTGGGCCTTACAGACATCAATCCGGATTTTTTGTTCTATTTCCCTTTGCTTTCGGGAATCCTGGTGGTGATAACAAACCTTCTGATCGGCTATTTGATCGACCATACGAGGACGAAACAAGGGAAGGCCCGTCCATACATTTTCTTAAGCATCATAACCCTCCCATTAAGCGGGATTCTTCTGTTCTTGATTCCGGAAGGCAACGAGATCCTTGAGTACTGCCTCATCTGCCTCTCGTTCAATTTCTTCTTTTCATTCAGCTTCGCAATCTATAACTCCGCATACAATCTATTGACCCCTTTGTCGAGTCTAAACTCCAAAGTCAGAAACTCGCTTTCGACCTTGGCCAACCTCGGCATGATGATCGCCCAAGCGGTCGGCTCTTTGTTCCCCACCCTTATATATCCTTATATAGGAACGAACAAAACCCTGTGGTTCTACGCCATGGCTGGGATTTCGCTTCTCTGTCTGCCGTTTGTATTGCTCCAATACTATTTCACCAGGGAACGTGTCAGCGAGGAGACGATGGGTTCCGTAATGGAAGCTGAAGACCCCAAGATTCCCTTAAAGAAACAGCTATCCGCTGTGTGTCATGACCGTTATTGGTGGGTTTTGATTCTTTATACCTTCGTCTTCCAATTTGGATTAGCCATGAAAAACTCCAGTGTCGCTTATTACTGCAACTGGGTGATTGGATCCTCTTATAACGACGGCTACACGATGCTTTTGTTCAACATCGTCGGCGGATTGTCCTTAGGCGTAGGAGCTTTGGTCATCGGCCCGCTCAGCAAAAAGTTCAGCAAGCAAAAACTCATGGCTGTCGGCTTTATTTTCTATTCTCTAGGCAGCGCCTTATGCTGGGTCATTTCTTTCCCGGGCTGGTTCAACATCTCCAAAAACGCGATTTTGGCAGTGGTTCTGGTCGGACAGATAATCAAGAATGCCGGGGCCATACCTTGCGTTTATATCTGGATGAGCATGGTGGCGGATGTTTTGGACCACATCGAATACAAGACCGGATTCAGATGTGATGGAATCACCGTCAGCATCAACACCATCTTTGCCTTGTTCATGCCGATTCTAGGGAATGCCATAGTCAATAAAGTCCTGAGCGGCTTTGGCTATCAGACGCCAGCAAGCGGGGCGACGAGCCAGAATACTTCCTTGTTGATCGCTCTCGACACCTGCGCTGTTGGAATCGAAGCCATAACGAGCATAATCGTCGTGATCTTGATGCTCTTCCTCAACGTCGAAAAGAACCTTCCGATGGAACAAGCCGCCATCCAAGAGAGGCAAAAAGAAAAGGTTTTGGCCTCTGGATGCATTTATGTCAGCCCCGAAGAGAAGGCTCAAAAAGAAGACGAGGAATTTGAAAAGGAAAAAGAAGCCTCTGACTTGGCCGCCATCAAGATGCGATGCGACAAAAAAGGCTTGGATTACGAAGAAGCCAAAGCCAAGTATTTTGACAAGAAAACGAAGAAAGAAGGAAAAGCCAAATGATACCTTGCAAAGACGGGATCCATGAATACGAGGAAATAGCCCCAAAGACCTACCGTATCGATGAAAAGGGACTGGTCAATGCCTATCTCTTGTTAGGCGAGGGCAAGGCTCTTCTAATAGATTCGGGCGTCGGCGTTGGAAATATTCTATCCAGCGTTCAAGAGATTACGTCCTTGCCGATAACTCTTGCCCTAACGCATCGGCATTGCGATCATGGCGGAGGGCGTAACTATTTCAAAGAATGTTACATAGGACGGCAAGATCACAATTTTGCATGCGCCTTTCTAACATCCAAACTGGCCTGCAAAGTCCTTCTAAAAGCCAATAAAAGCGACTTGAAGCTTACGAAGAAGCCTTATCATTCACACCAGATTTACATCGGTGACAACCATGTTTTCGATTTGGGCGACAGGAAAATCAGGCTCTTGAGCGTGCCAGGCCACACAAAAGGGTCGTTTGTCTATATTGATGATGTCAACCACATTATGTTCACCGGCGATGAAGTCAATCCTTATCTATTCATGCAACTTCCTGGTTCCACAAACCTTTCGACTTGGCTCATTGGGGCCAAGAAGATCCTTTCTCTTTCAAAAGACCACGTTGCTTATGGCGGACATGAGAAAGGCTTGATCAAAGCCGAAGGGATTTCCCAAATCATCAAAGTGGTGGAAGAAGTCCTTCAAAAGAAGCCAAGTTTCAAAGGCAAGATGCTCGATTACCCTTTCGACAAAACCATATTCCCACGCGTAATCGTGAAAAAGGCTAACATTCGATAGTTCTTGCCTAAATTTGAAAAGACATAAAAAAGGAGCCATTGACTGGCTCCTGTTTTTTCATATAGAAAGCGGCTTATTTTCCGCAGGACTTCGAAGCGGTTTCGCAAAGGGCTTTGAATCCGGCCTGGTCGTTGATGGCCATTTCGGAAAGCATCTTGCGGTTGATCTTGATGCCTGACTTGTTGAGACCGTCGATCAAACGGGAATAGCTGATGCCGTTGACACGGCATCCGGCGTTGATACGTCTGATCCAAAGTTTCCTGTAGTCACGCTTGATCTCGCGGCGGGAGACATAAGCATAACGTAAGCTGTGAAGGACTTGTTCCTTCGCGGTCTTGAAGAGGATGTGCTTGCTGCCGAAGTAGCCTTCAGCCTGCTTTAAGATCTTTTTTCTACGAGTGTGGGCAACAGTGCCACCTTTAACTCTAGCCATTTTTGATTATCTCCTTATTTGCCTTCGTAAATCATCTGGCTGATTCTCGGCATATCAGTCTTATTGATGAGCCCGCTCTTAGCGAGGTGCTTCTTCTGCTTGTGCGTCTTGTTAGGGGCAAAGTGTCCCATGTAAGCGTGCTTGCGCTTGATCTTTCCGGTGCCAGTGACCTTGATGCGTTTGGCCAAGGTACGGCTCGACTTCATTTTCGGCATTTTGGAATCCTCCTTGTTATTTCTTCTTCGGTGCCAGTATGGAGTTGTACCATTTGTTGTCCCAGAACGGGGCTTTGTCGACGGTACTGATGTCCTCCAAGAGGGCAACAAACTTGCTCATGACTTCTTCGCCGACTTCCTTATGGCTCATCTGGCGGCCACGGAAGACGACACATACCTGAACTTTGTCTCCAGCTTCGAGAAATTCACGGGCCTTTCTTGATTTTGTCTCAAGGTCATGCTGTCCGATCACTGGTGTCAGCTGAATTTGTTTCAATTCGCAGGCTTTGTGGTTTTTGCGGGACAGTCTATCCTGTTTCTGCTGCTCAAAGCGGAGTTTTCCGTAATTGAGGATTTTGCAGACAGGCGGGTTGGCGTTCGGAGCGACGCAGTAGAGGTCAAGGCTGTAGCGCATGGCCAAATCGTTGGCCGCACGGCTGCTCATTTTCCCTAGCTGTTCGCCATTTGGCCCGATGACGAGGACTTCCGGATAGCGGATGCGCTCATTGATTGGGTCATAACGTTTCTCAGGGCGACGACGATCATTCGGATTGAAGTAGGCGATGGTAAGTTTCCTCCATTAAGCGATAAAAAATGGCGCAGCAATTGCGCGCCTGATTCTAACAAGATATTTTTCTTGTAGCTTTGGCCGATTCCCTAAGGGAGTCCGGCGAGTTCATGCGCGAACTGCTTTCTACTTTTATCGACACTGGTATTATCCTCGTTAGAGCATGACTAGTCAAGGGGTTTAGAAGTGAGATTAGCATAGCCCTCAATAATTAGGGCCTTAAGGTTATTTTAGGCTAAAACCTCTTGTTTTGCAAAATTTACAATAGTGAAAACATGAGCATAAAATCTAGAATTATTACTCAACCATAGACAAACCATTCATTCGAAACCCCATTATTTAGGCCTTGTCTTTACCTATTGGTGCCATAGTTTGAGCATCTTCAACCGCCCGTGGAAGGTTTTGGTTGTAGACTATCGGAGCATGGAATTCACTGAATTGGGCCGCGAGCATCTTTGTCTCATCAGGCCATATCTAGAAAAAGCCGATTCGCATTTTTGCGATTTGACCTTAGGCAACGTTTTTATGTGGAGGAAGGAGCTGGACACCTATTTCGCCATCTCCAACGAAACCCTGATAGTCAGAAAAGAAACGGCCAAGAATGTTTATTCGTATCTGTTTCCGATCGGAAAAGATGTCGATGGCGCGCTTAAGCAGATGGAAGAATACGCTCTCATTCATCACGAAAGGCTTTGCTTTTATGCTTTGGATGAGAAGGAAGTCGCTTTCCTTTCAGCTAGGTACAAATATCATCAGTCGACCTCTCTCCGTTCCTGGAGCGACTATCTCTATAATCTGAGCGACCTCCGTGATTACCCCGGAAAGGCCTACAGCTCAAAAAGGCACAACGCCAATCGTTTCCATCGGGACAATCCAGACGTTACTTTCAAGGTGGCCGTTGATGATGACTTGCCGCGCTTGGAATCCTTTTTGGATGAATATGAAAAAGAAAACGCAGACCGTGATATCTCCCATGAGGAAATAGAACTGAGCCGCGAGATGATCCGCCATCCTAAGTGCATCGAATCAACGATCGGATATTACGAAAAGAATGGCAAGATCATCGCTTTTTCGCTTGGCGAGAAAAAAGGCGATTGTGTCTATATGCATATAGAAAAAGCTCTTCGCCAATATGAAGGAATCTATCAGGCCATTACCTCCGATTATTTGAAAAATCTCGGTGGTGACGCGATTTATGCCAACAGAGAAGAAGATGATGGCAACGCGGGATTGCGTGAAGCCAAATTGCAGTTAAGGCCTCTTTCCTTGCTTCAAAAGTTCTATTTTGAGGCGGTGAATCCTATAGACTTATTGCCTTCTGAGTTATCGTTCGCAAGCGAAAGATGTCTGATCAGGCCTCTTGAAAAAAGCTACGAGGATCAGTACTTCCGCTTGGCCACGGATGAAGCCAACAATATTTATTGGGGCTACCATTACCAAGATGATCTTAAAAATGGCGAAGTGCCAACGAAAGAGTATTTCTATGATGGGGTTGAGGATGACTCCAAGAACAAAGAATTCATCTCTTTGGAGATTCTTCTGAAAAACGGCGAGTTCATCGGAGAACTGGTTCTTTATCATTTCACGCCATTTGGAAGCTTGGAATTGGGCATTCGCTTATTTAAGGAATATCAGGGACACGGCTATGCCAAAGAAGTCCTTTCCTCGGCCATTCTTTATCTTAAGAAGCTAGGCTTCAGCTATCTTGAATATGAATGCTATAAATCCAACGTTTCTTCAAGAGCCTTAGCGGAATCCCTTATGTTTTCCTTAAAGAGGGAAGACGAGGAAAGACGCTATTACGTCTACGAGTTTTAAAACTCTTTTTTCTTTTCATCAAGACGAGCCAATTTTGAAATACATCAGGATATATCGGCTAAATTTATTAATGTTAATAGACAAAAAATACTATTTTGTGCAATAAAAGGCGACTATGAATTTGCTTTTTTTTGATGAAATGACTATAAATAGAGCAAGAAAGAAAACCATAGCTGGGAAAGTGAGATTAAAATATGCCTTTGCGTTATGCGGTTTATGACACTTCGATAGGCGATGTTACCATCATCGCAAATGAGAAAGCTCTGACTGGTTTATTGTTCGGAGCGGTCGACCCAGCTGGATGCATCAACGAGGAAAACGCCGCGTTATATGATGCCATCATTGAGATCAACCAATATTTCTTCGGGCAGCGCAAAACCTTTGATCTTAAGCTTCAGCCTGAAGGAAGCGAGTTCGAACTCAAGGTTTGGGACTATGTTCTCAAGAACGTGCCTTATGGGAAAACCTGCACTTATGAAGATGTCGCCAAGGGGATAGGGGAGCCCAACGCCGAGCGTTCTGTCGGGATGGCCCTTAACCATAATCCAATACCTTTGTTTATTCCTTGCCATCGTGTAATCGGCAAAAACGGTTCATTGGTTGGCTATGTCGGGGGAACCGAACTTAAAAAATCCATCCTGGCAATGGAAAAGAAAAACGCCGATCGCGAGTTCCATCCGGGAACCTACGAAGATCCTGAGTGAAGCTGATAGGAAACAATAAAAAAATCTCGGTCAGGAACCCGAGATTTTTTTGAGGAGGATTCGCTTCAATCATGAAGCAAGAATTTTATATAGTTTCAGCGGATTCGCTACCTGGAAAGGTGGCGAGGTGGGGGCAATCATGAAACTATATAAAGTTGGCAAGAGAGACGACGCCGATGACTGATACCAAAAAGCTTACTATGGTAAACAGATAGATAAGGTATTTAGTGTTAATCATGTCTTTCGCTCCTTTCTCCGCATATACAATATATCCATGGCCGACAATAGCCAAATGGTAAAACGCCAAATATATTTACATTTTAATAAACTAAATAGTCAACGCTTTTTAAATTTAACAAAAAGTTCGAAGATGATGTAAAAAGTTCGATGCAATCCAAGTATATAAATTAGTCACGACTTTTAAATAATAGTATATTTCAGAACCTTGACTAGTGAGTGCTTACTATTATCGATAAAATCTACAAAATAATTTAACGGATTAATTGACAGAGAAAAAATCCTCAAGTTATTGAGCGACTACTATATTTAAAAACCTAATAATTTTTAAGCATTTGCTTTTTATCTTGCTTGAAAATAATTGTTGTTGATAAGTGTTCCCAATTGTAAAAATTTCAATTTCGCGGATTTTCCGAAACAGAAAAAGCCGTCTCTTTATGAGGCGACTTTTTGACGGGCTAATTATCGAAAATCTGATCAATAGCAAGCCTTGTCATCAATTGACTTGCGAATGATTTTGACGAATTCTTCAAGCGAGACGCTGGTCTGTTTTTCGCTTCCGAAGACGCGATAGGTGACGGAGGAGTTTTCCATCTCCTTGTCGCCGACTACGAGAGTGAACGGAATCTTGCGGATTTGAGAGTTCCTTAAGCGGTAGCCGAGTTTTTCATTTGAGGCATCAAGTTCGCATCTGACGCCGTTCTTTTTAAGCTCGTCTTGGACTTTCTTGGCATATTCGCCTTGAACTTCGGAATTGACTGGGAGGACGTTGCACTGAACCGGCGAGAGCCAGGTCGGGAAGGCGCCTCCATAGTTTTCCGTGATGATGCCGATGAAACGCTCGACTGATCCAAAGACGACGCGGTGGAGCATATACGGCTCTTTCTTCTCACCGTTTTCATCGATGTAGTAGCATCCGAAACGATGTGGGAGGTTGACGTCGAGCTGGATGGTTCCACATTGCCAGGTACGGCCCATGGAATCCTTGAGCTTGAAATCGAGCTTCGGGCCATAGAAAGCTCCGTCGCCAGGATTGATCGTATATTCATGGCCAGAGTCTTTGCAGGCTTGGGCCAAGGCAGCTTCTGATCTCTTCCAATATTCCTCGGTTCCGATGTAATCCTTCTCAGGGCGGGTCGAAAGCACGATATGATAAGAAAGACCGAAGACGTTATAGACCTCATCGAACAAAGCCATGATGGCTTTGACTTCGCTTTCGATCTGGTCTGGTCTGATCATGATGTGGGCATCGTCTTGGGTGAAGGCCCTGACGCGGAAGAGGCCGTTCAAAGCACCGGAAGCCTCGTGGCGGTGAACGTGTCCAAGCTCAGCGTAGCGAAGCGGGAATTCCTTATACGAATGAATGTCGTTTTTGTAAACCAAGATAGCGCCTGGGCAGTTCATAGGCTTAATGGCGAAATCCTTGCCATCTATTTTGGTGGTGTACATGTTCTCTTTGTAATGATCCCAGTGTCCTGAGGTTTCCCAAAGCTCTCTCGAAAGCATCGTTGGGGTCTCGATTTCTAAATAATCATGGGCACGATGGACCTGATGCCAATAATCAAGAAGGGAATTCTTGAGCACCATGCCGTTCGGCAAGAAGAACGGGAAGCCAGGGCCGTAGTCACTGATGAAGAACAAGCCAAGCTCTTTTCCGAGTTTGCGGTGATCGTTGGCCTTGCGTTTCTCCAAGACGGCCAAATGGTTCTGAAGGTCTTCCTCGCTCCACCAAGAAGTGCCATAGATTCTGGTTAGCTGCTTGTTTTTGGAATCGCCTCTCCAATAAGCTCCGGCTACGCTCAAAAGCTTGAAATGCTTGATGTAGCCAGTGGAAGAGACGTGAGGGCCTCTGCAGAAGTCGGTGAAATCGCCTTGCTTATAGATTGAAATTAGCTCGCCTTGGTGTTCCTTGATGAGTTCTTCTTTATAAGGATTGGCTTTGAAGATCTCCATGGCTTTTTCCGGGCTGACTTCCTCACGGACGAAAGGATAGTTCTCTTTCGAGAGTTTCTTCATCTCGGCTTCGATTTTCACTAAATCGGCATCGGTGATGACCTGATCGCCAAAATCCACATCGTAGTAATAGCCTTCTTCGATTGAAGGGCCGAATCCGAATTTGGCATTTGGATAGAGATGGATTATGGCCTGAGCCATAAGATGCGAGGTGCTGTGATTCAAAAGTTCGAAAGCCTCAGGGCTTCCTTCTTTTATGAAAGAGAAAGAGCCATCTTCTTTGATGGGCTCTCTCATGTCGTACTCTTTGCCATTCAAAACGTAGGCCACGTCTTTGCTTTTTTGTTCAGCATCCAATGATTTGGCTAAGCTGAAACCGGTGTCGGCGGGATTGATCTCAATCTCTTTTCCCTCATAGACAATCTTCATAATTACCTCCGGGCGCAAAATAAAACGCCCTTACTTTCCATAAGGACGCTTCCGCGTGGTACCACCTTATTTCAGGCCGTTAAGCCTGCTCTTTCATCCCTTAACGCGGTGATGACTCGCTTGGCTCTTCGCCAAGGGCTCGGGAGTGGTACTCCATAGGCCTATAGGCCTTTGAGCATGTCTCCTTCAACGCTAAGTTAATCATAGGATGGATGCATGAGGTGTCAAGCAATTTGACATATGAAAAGCCGCCCCAATGTTCTTGGGACGGCTTATTTGGCTTACTTGCTTCTTTGAAAGCCGAGGACCGCAGAACCGATAAGGCCGGCTTCTTGGCCGCATCCGCATTGCTCCAAATGACAGTGGTGGGCGGCTCTTCTTAAATCCTCTAAGAAGACATCGGCGCTTTTCATGACGCCTCCGGTGATGGTGAAGACCTCAGGCGAGAAGGCATCGTTTATCATCTCAAACCAATTGCCGACGAGGTTGATCCAGTCTTTATAGACGGACAGAGCCAAGGGGTTTTTGTTTTTGACGAGGGCAAAGAATTCCTTTGCGTCGGTGACCTGAAGCCTGTTCATGTCGCAAAGGCGCCTGATTCCTACGCCTGAGCACATATGCTCGAATTCGTGGACCTCCCCGTGGTAGCGGGTCATCGTGTGGCCGGCTTCATATGAGGAATTGACGAGTTTTCCATTGACTGTCAAAGCCCCGCCGACACCGGTGGAAATCGTTACGAAATAGAGCGAATGAGCCTTTTTCCAAGGCCCAACGTTGGCTTCGGCCAAAGCGGCGACTTCAGCATCGTTGATGACGTAAGCCGGCTTCTTGAAGACATCGCTTAAATAAGAGGCCAAAGGGACGTTTTCAATATGAATGTTTGGTAGGGCATAGATGAAACCGTCGTACCTGATTCGTCCAGGCACTCCGGTCGCTAAACAAAGAACGTCATCCCAATCGGTGATGGCTTCGGTGACTGTTTTCTTGACGTTCTCAAGAAACAGATTGGTGTCGCCAACCACGGTTGGTTCGATCTTGATTGACTCAATCTCGTATTTTTCGTTTATCAGGGCTACCCTCGTGTTGGTGCCGCCGATATCTAATGCCACGATTTTCTTCATCAGTCCAAGTCCTTTATGGCGTTGACGTTGACTATGCGCATGAAGTTGGTTTTGCCAGCGCCGGTCGGAGTTCCGCCGGCGATGATTATCGGCGATCCAGCCTCAATGCCTGAGTCTCTTGCGCACTTGAGGGCCAAGACTTCCATCTCTTCGATGAAGTCTGGCATGTTCGTCTTGATGAGGACGCTATAGACGCCCCAGTTCAGGGCGAGCCTCAAAGCTGTTTTGCGGTTGTTGGTGACTGAGATGATCGGGCAGCACGGACGGGCTTTCGAAATGCGGCGGGTGCTATTTCCGGTCTGAGTGAAGTTGACGATCAATTTGGCTCCGATCAGCAAAGCCGTGTTAGCAATGGAATTGGCGATGGCGTCATTGACCGTATGTTCTGAGGTTTCAAAAGCCTGGCGGGCAAGACTCTCATACGGGAGCTCTTTTTCCATGGCTTTGGCGATGGCGGCTTGCATCTTGACGGACTCGACCGGATATTGTCCGGAGGCTGA
>DHAP01000051.1:22733-22975 GCA_002397465.1 Caryophanales bacterium UBA4951
GGATATTGTCCGGAGGCTGATTCGCCAGAAAGCATCACGCAGTCGCTGCTCTCGTCGATGGCGGTGGCCACGTCGGAGACTTCGGCTCTGGTCGGTCTTGGATGGCTGGTCATCGAATCGAGCATTTGGGTGGCGGTGATGACGGGTTTTCCAAGCTTACGGCAGATTTGGATTATTCTTCTTTGGACCAATGGGACTTCTTCAGGCGGTATCTCGTCTCCGAGATCTCCTCTGGCGACCAT
>DHAP01000051.1:23061-50224 GCA_002397465.1 Caryophanales bacterium UBA4951
CCGAGATCTCCTCTGGCGACCATGATTCCATCGGCAACTTTGGCGATTTCCTCGATCTTTTCGACGCCTTCAGGATTCTCGATCTTCGGGATGACTGGGATGTCCGGCTTGCCATATTTGGTCAAAATGGCGCGGATGGCGAGGACGTCTTCAGGGCGGCGGCAGAAGGAAGCAAAGATGGCATCCATGTCATTTTCGCATCCGAACTTGAGGTCCGCTTCGTCCTGAGCGGAGATATAAGGCATCGAAAGACGGCTCATCGGAACATTCATGCCCTTTTGATCTTTGATGTAGTGATCGTTCAAAGCTTCGACGACGATTTCTTGATTGGCTTCGTCCTTGTCGGTGATTTTCATCTCCAAGTTGCCATCGTCGATGAGGATGATGTCGCCGATTTTGACGTCATCGTATAAGCCGGTGTAGGTGCAATAAAATTTCTTGTCGTTGCCCTTCATCGGGGTTTTGGTGATACGCATGACCTGTCCTTTTTTGACGGGGACAAGTCCGTTTTCCATATATCCGGTTCTGATCTCTGGGCCTTTGGTATCAAGGGCAACAGGGATGTAAATGCCGTATTTCTTCTCGAAGCTGCGGGCGATTTTGACCTTGGCTAATTGCTCTTCGTGAGTGCCATGCGAAAAGTTGACGCGCATGACGTTCATTCCAGCTTTGTAGAGCTTATAGATCATCTCGGGGGTTTCGGAGGCCGGCCCGATCGTGCAGACGATTTTCGTCTTCTTGGTTAAATTCAAATCCATGTTACTCGCTCCCTTACTTAAGCAAATCGATCAAACGCAGCATGCTGACGTGCTTGTCACGCGGCAAGGCAAGGGCTTCATAGATGTCATAGTCGACGATTTTGTTGTTGACGAGGCCGATGCAGACACCGCCTTTTCCTTCGACGAGGCAGTCGACGGCATAGGCGCCCATACGGGCGGCCAAGATTCGATCGAAGGCGCTTGGGGCGCCTCCGCGTTGGACGTGGCCGAGGATGTCGGCGCGGGTGTCAAAGCCAGTTTCGGCTTGGACGCGCTTGGCGAAATCATAGATATTCGGGAAGAGCTTTTCCGAAACGATGACGATGGCACGTTTGTCGGTGTCCTTGTCATGCATTTCCTTCAAGGTCTTCATGATCTCTTCTTCTGGAACCGGGTGGTCAGGGGTCAAAATCATTTCGACGCCCTCGGCGATGCCTGAGAACAAAGCCAGATCACCGCAATGGTTGCCCATTACTTCGATGATTGAGCAGCGGGAATGCGACTCGGTGGTATCACGGATTTTATCGACACAGTCGATGATTGTGTTAAGGCAGGTGTCGAATCCAATCGTGTAATCGGTCGAGGCGATATCATTATCGATCGTCCCTGGAAGGCCAATGCAATTGATTCCTAGTTCTGTGAGCTTTTTGGCGCCCATATAAGAACCGTCTCCGCCGATGACGACGACGGCTTGGATGCCTTTGGCTTTCAGTTGTTCGACGGCCTTTTCACGGACCGATTCTTCTTTGAATTCCGGAAGGCGGGCCGTTCTTAAAATAGTTCCGCCGCGGTTGATAATGTCCGAGACGGATTTGCGATCCATCTTGACGATGTTGCCTTCGACGAGACCTTTGTAGCCATCATAAACGCCATAGACTTCAAGGCCATATGAAAGACCAGTTCTGACGACGGCGCGGATTGCGCTGTTCATGCCGGGCGAATCTCCGCCCGAAGTTAGGATTCCGATTCTTTGAATCATGTCTTGCCTCAATTCGCCTTTCATTATAATCCTCACTTTCTTCCTAAAGGAAGTCCAACGGCCATTTTTAGAAGAAAATACCGATTTAGTATGGATTATTCGGAAATAATCGTCTTTCTAAGGCCGAAAATAGCTATAGAATACAAGTGTGAGCAATTTCTATATCAACGGGGAGCGGTATTTCCCAACCAAGCTGCTAGGGAAAGGCAAGGGCGGATACTCCTATCTTTGCCATGATGAAGAAGGCGTTCATTACGTCGTCAAAAAGATTCATCATGAGCCATGCTCTTTTTATAAGTTCGGAAACAAAATTCAAGCAGAGATGGACTGCTATGACTATCTCCTTAAGTGCGGGATCAGAGTGCCGGAATGCTATTACATAGATTTGGAGCAGGAACTCGTTCTCAAAGAATACATCAGGGGCCGGAATATCGCCGACATGATCAAAAGAAAACAGGATGTCAGCAAGTGCGTTCCCCAAGTTGAGGAAATGGCAAGATTAGCCAACGAGAACGGCGTCAACATCGATTACTATCCAGCCAACTTCATCCTAAGAAAGGGACTCCTATACTATATTGATTACGAGACCAGCAAATTTGATAAGCGCTACACCTTCGAAAACTGGGGACGGAACTACTGGATCGGCAAGAAAAGCCTCGATAAATAAATTGTGGATATTTCCACTCCTGAATGTGGATAAGTAGTTATTCGTGGGGACTTATCTATTTTTTGCCTTCTTAACGATTGTGGATAAGTCAATAAAGTATAGAGTTTATCGAATGTTTATCTAGATTAGGCTAATTCATGATGGTATAGTAATCAGGCTATGATTGATGTGAGCCCCAGCGATTTATTTGAAGTCAGAAAAGAATCACTTTTCTCAAACCTCGACGAAGATTACCTTTTCGATCTTTATCTCCCGCTCGTCGGAGTGAAGGCGGTGGGCTTTTACCTCGCCTTGTTCCACATGCAGGAAGACATCAGCCACTCCCACGAGGAATTCCTGACCCAGTGTCAGTCATCGGTCGGGGAATTCAGCGCGGCCATGCCGTCACTAGAGGCTCTTGGGTTAGTTGCCACATACCTGAAAAAAGAGGAGAAATACAACTATTTAGTGTATTGCCTATACGCTCCAAAGACTCCGAAAGAGTTCTTCTCTAATATACTTCTCATCGGAACTTTAAGACATTATTTAGACAAAGTACAAATTAAGGCGATAACTGACAAATATGCCGTTTTGCCGCCTCCGGAAGGCTTTGAGGACGTCTCAAGCCCCTTCAGGGATTACTTCTCTTTGGACATTGATGACAAAAGCATCCCCGTGGAAGCTAGTTCCATCAAAGGCCATGGCAGCGCAGCCATCAAGACAGGCTTTGACAAAAACGGATTTTTGAGGTCTCTGATGGCGGATGACCCTCGTTTTGGGACTAAGTCATTCTCGAAAGAGGAAATGGTCAAAATAGCTCGCGTCGCCGCTTTGTATAGCTACAGCGAATCAGCCATGGCGGACTTCATTTTGGACTGCTATACATTTGCTAAGCCCTATGGCGAGCGGGTCGATTTTTATCTATTAGAGAAAAAAGCCCAAGAAAACATCAAATACACCCATCTTCATAGCCTTGGCGGAAGTCAGGAGAATCTTTCCATCAAAGGAGATTCCTCTTTATCCGTCATTCTCCGCTCGATGGACAAACTTACCCCTGAGCAGTTCTTAAGAAAACTCCAAAAAGACAATAAGCCAGCGACGGCCGATCTTAAGCTAGTCAATGATTTGGTGGTGGAGATGGGCTTGCCCCAAGGGCCATGCAACGCCCTGATCCTTTTCATGATCGTCAGAAACGGCGGGATCTTGTCGCGCCCATACATGGAAAAAATCGCGGCCGGGATGGTCAGAAACGGGCTCACGAACGCTTTAGACGCCATGAACTACCTCACAAGCACCGCCAAGAAGAAGCAAAAAAGCGATGATGCCAAAAGCAATGGCACGGCCCCAAAAGAAGAAGCCCATGTCAGCGTTTCCTCTCCTGATGAAAAAGTCTCAGACAGCGAATTCCAGGATCTCATGAACGACCTTTATACCCCGGAGAAGAAATAAATGAAGGAACTGAATAAGGATTTCTCCTTTTTCACGAAGATGGGGAAGAGCGATGAAGCCTTCAAGAAACTTTGCCAAGATGAGGAGCTGAGAAGAAGACTCAGCCCTTTGAAGCTAACTGACAAAGATATTTTCGACAACTTTCCATTAATCGATTCATACCATGATGACTATCAAGCCTGCGAATCGTGCCCAGGGAAAGACAAATGCCCAAAAGAGCTGCCGCTCACGATGGTCGAAATAAGAAAAGAAAACGGCGTTCTTCATCGCTATATCGTGCCTTGCTCAAAAAATGATTCGCTCAAGGATCCGCGTTATTCATTTTTGGAACCATATCGTGATTTTCCTGAGGAATGGCTCGATAATTCCCGCTTCTCCCTTCCTAGGACCAAACGGGTGATGACTGTTTTCAAATCTTTCAAAGAAGCTCTCAACGATTCTGATCATCCTTGGGTTTACCTCGAAGGCGAAGAGAATGCCGGGAAGAGCTTTTTGCTCTCATCGTTTTCCATCGGCTATGGGAAAACCGGAAAGAACATCGCGTTCGTGAACACTCCTCAAAGATTCGACCAACTTAAGTTCTTTTCGGTCAAAGAAAGAGGCACGTTCGACGATTTGATGGTTCGCTTAGCGAGCGCGCCGCTCCTCGTCCTTGATGATTTCGGAAAGGAATTCCATTCCGATTACGTGAGGGACACCATCCTTTTGCCTTTGCTTTACGTGAGGGCCAACCATAAGCTCATGACTTTTTTCTCGAGCCGTTATTCGCTCGGCCAGATCGAAAAACTCTGGTCGTATTCGGCCTTGAGCAAAGAAAAAGCCCCGGAGATCGTCGCCTTGATTAAAGACAACATCGCCTCAACGGGGCCCGTTATCGTCGAAAAGGGATTCGAAAGCTATTTGTCGAGCAAGAAGTCGTAGCTCTCAAGCTCTTTCTTCAGGTGGTTTATGTCATAGTTGGCGTCGATGACGATGCCAGCTTTTTTCTTGGCCTTTCCGCGTGGGAACCCTGAATTGATGGCCAAGCTGGTCTTGGGGTCTTTGCCTCTTTCGACCAAGCGGGCGATCTGAGTCTTTTCGTTTGCCTCGACGTAGATGATAAGGTCACAGATTTCCTCAAGAGGCGAGTCAATCAGCAAAGGCACGTCAATGACGATCCGTTTGGCCTTTGAATTATTAATCTCTTCTTCGATTCGTTTATAAACCAACGGGTGGATGAAAGAATCAAGTTTTTCCTTGTTCGCTCCATCCAAAAGCACCTTGCTTAAGTAATCCCTATCGACGTTTCCGTCTTTGATGGCTTCTTCGCCGAATAAGGATGACAAGCCATTTTTGACATCGCTTTCCATATATAAGGAAGAGACGATGGCGTCGGCGTCTATCTTTTGATAACCATTCGACTCAAGGTAAGTCGAGACGCTGGATTTGCCAGAGGCAATCGGGCCCGTCACGCCGACGATCAAAGGCTTTCCCTCGATATGCTGGCAAATTGGGCAATAGACGGTGCCGCGCCCCCCAATCGAGATCTTTCGGAGCGGGAATCCGCAGCGGGAGCAGGGGGTGTTGCCCTTCCCATAAGCCAAAAGCTCATTTTGCATCATGCCTGAGACGCCCTCTTTAGGATGATAGCTTCTTATGGTGGAACCGCCGTTCTTGATGGCTTCCCTTAAAATTCTGATGGACTCCTTTTTGATGGCTTCCGCTTGTTTGAGGCTGATGAGATTAGCCTCCATCTTCGGGTTGATCTTCGTGGCGAAAAGGACTTCGTCGTCATAGATGTTGCCTAGCCCAGAAATGAGGGTCTGGTCGAGCAAAGCTTCTTTTATCGGTTCGCTTTTCCTTCGCTGGAGACCTTTATGGAAGGTGTTGACGTCGAGATCCCAAGGCTCAGGGCCTAAGAGGGATAAAGGCGGGTTTAATAGATAATCCTTCTCGTTTGAAAGCATCAAGATGCCAAACTTCCTGACGTCATTGAAGCGAAGCGAGCTTCCATCGGTGAAATCGTATATGAGGACATCATGTTTGTCAGGGACATCGCTAGAACGCCCCTCGAAGTATTTGCCCTCCATCCGTAGATGGGAGATGACGACCTTGTCATGGGTTAGGTGAAAGACTAAGAACTTTCCTTTTCTAGTGACGTCCAAGAAGGTTTCGCCTATGAGAGAAGCCAAGAAAACATCAGGGTCCGAGACGATGCTCTTTTTGCGGAAGCAGCGGATGTCTTTGATGCTCTTGCCCTTCACGATGGGCTGCAAAATCGTTTTGATCGTCTCAACTTCTGGTAATTCTGGCATTTTTTCAATCCTTTGCGTCGTACCAACTCTTGCCGATTCCGACCTCAACGGTCAGTTTGACTGGCAAACTCACGGCATTCACCATGATCGATGCTATTTTATCCTTAATTGTCTCAACTTCCTCATCAGGCGCTTGAAAAATCAGTTCGTCGTGGATCTGAAGGACCATTTTCGTCCTCATTTTGTTCTCGTTGAGAAAGCGGTCGACTTTGACCATGGCTATCTTGATGAGGTCGGCGGCCGATCCTTGGACTGGGGCATTCAAAGCCGCCCGGCGGGCCGCTTCCCTCTTCGCGTAGGAGGGGTCATTCACTTCGCGGAGGTAACGTCTTCTGCCGAACATCGTGGTGACATACCCTTTGGTTTCGGCGTCATGGATGACTTCGTTGAGGTAAGTGCCAACCTCAGGGTAGGTGATGTAGAAATTCCTGATGATGTCCTGGGCTTCGGCGGTGGTTCCCTCAATCTGCTGGGCTAATCCATAGACGGTCGTTCCGTAGATGATGGCGAAGTTGACGGCCTTGGCCTTTCTTCTCATCAAAGGGGTGACGTCATCGGTGTGAAAAATCTTCTTGGCCGTCTCGGTGTGGACGTCATGCCCGTTGTTGAAAACGTCGATGTAGGCTTGGCAATGGCTCAAAGAAGCCATGATACGGAGTTCGATTTGGCCATAGTCGAAAGAGATGAGGTTCATCTTTGGATCATCATAGTAGAAGGCGTGACGGATCTGTTTTCCTTCCTCGTCGCGTGCGCTGATGTTCTGAAGGTTGGGGCTCGAGGAAGAAAGCCTTCCGGTCGAGGTCTGGGCCTGGTTGAAGTAGGAGTGGATCTTCCCATCTTCCTGGATGTGGGGCAATAACCCGTCGATATAGGTTCCCATAAGCTTGGCGTATTTGCGGTATTCCAAAACGAGGGGGACGACTGGGTGCTCATCAATCAAAGATGAGAGAGCCTCGACGGAAGTCGAATTGTCCTTTGGGCCTTTAAGAGCGAGTTTCCCGTAAAGGAAATCAGCCAATTGCTTAGGCGAATTGAGATTGATTTTCTCGCCTGAGAAAGCGTAGATCTGGGTCTCAAGATCTTCTTTTTTCTTGGCGAACTCCTTGCCATATTCCTTCAATTTGTCTTTATGGAGGGGGAATCCTTCGATTTCCATTTTGGCCAAGACAAAGCTGAGCGGCATCTCTATTTCGCTATAGAGCTTGTAAGCATCGACCGATTGAAGGCTCCGATGCATTTTCTCAAGCAAGGAAAGGGCATAATAAGCCATTTTCCCAGTCTCTTTTGGGTGGGCGGATGAAAGCAAGCCGCCTTCATTTTCCTCATTCACGAGAATGTCGGCCCCGAACGAGGAATAGACGAGAGCCGGGACGCTCTTGATGGACGAATCCATGAGATATGAGCCTAAAAGGATGTCATCCTGGATACCTCTTAGGGAAATACCGATTTTGTTCAAGGCGTATATGGCGGCTTTGCCATCATAGACGCATTTCTTGATGGACTCGTCCTCGAGGATTTTTTTGAGTTGAGCGTCTTTGTTCAAGGCCTCGTAATCCAAATAGACCGTTTCGGTTCCATTCGACAAAGCCAGGCCTTCGATGGGGGCGGTGTGGTATTCGTCATAGTCAATGTCTAGGGCGATTCCTAGTGGGGAGATAACATTGAAAGAAGCGATGCTGTCTTTCTTTTCTACCTGGATGTTCTCAGATGAGGCTGAGCCTTTTTTTAATGAGAGCGGAAGGCGCGAAAGGAACTGCTTAAGCTCGTATTTGTTCGCGAAATCATTCACGGACTTGAAATCGTAGCCTTTGTATTCAAGGTCTTTGAGGCTAAAAGGGAGCTCAACATCGGTTTTGATGGTGGCCAGCCGGTAGCAAAAGCGTCCTTGTTCGGCGTTGTTCCTGATGTTCTCCCCGACTTTGGAAGTCATCGTGTCGGCGGCTTTGATGATGGACTCGAAATCACCATATTCCTGAATGAGTTTGACGGCCGTTTTGTCTCCGACGCCGGGGATGCCAGGGAGATTGTCGCTTGAATCTCCACGGAGTCCTTTGAAGTCGATGATTTGCTTAGGCGTGAAGCCGAACTTTTCCTTCATGGAGACCTCATCGAGAAGCTCCATGTTCGAAAGGCCGACTTTTAAAAGGGACACTTTGACGTTTTTGTCGATAAGCTGCAAATAATCTTTGTCGGAGGTGTAGATGACGACGTCATAGTTTTCTTTGGAAGCCAGTTTAGCGACGGTTCCGCAGATGTCATCGGCCTCAACGCCGTGCTGCTCGTAGCACATGATCGAAAGGGCGCCCATCAATTCCCTTGATATAGGGAACTGCCTCACCAATTCTTCGGGGCATGGGGAACGATTGGCTTTGTAGGCGCTGTATTCCTCTTTGCGGAAGGTGTCTTTGTCTGTATCGAAACCGACGAATATCGATTCTCCGCCTTTGAAAGAGGCTAGGAGCTTGCAAAGCATGTTGCTGAAAGCGAAGATGGCGTTGGTCGGCGTGCCGTCTTTGCTTCTCATGATTGAGGAGGAGTCGCCATAGGCGGTCGCGTAATAGGCCCTGAAGAGCAACGAGTTGCCATCGACGATCAAAATCTTTTTCTTTTCTTGCATGTTAGTCTCCTAGTTTTTGGGCGTCATCGACGATATACGAGCCTTCTTTTCGGAAATCCTTGTGGCACGACACGATTACCGCGTTGTCGTTTTTGAGGGCTTGGTAGCATTTGGCATAGGCCTCCGAGAAAAGGACGAAGCCTTGTTCTGAGACGTCGTCATAGAGATCGAGGAAGGCCATTTGCGATCCTTTTCTCGTGACGATGGCCCGGATCGATTTGACGATTCCGGCCGTTTTGACGTTTCCGCTCGTTCCGTCTAGTTCGCCAAGCGGGACGATGTTCTCTTTGGAAAGGCGTTCTTTGTAGAAAGAAAGCGGCGATCCGGAAACCATCATTCCCAAGGTCTCATACTCACCTTCAAGGTTCTCTCTTGGATCATCTTTTCTTATGATCATGGCAGGCTTTTCGATACCGAGGTTCAAGAGAGCCTGCGAACCGCTTTCCCCGAACATCATCTCAGCGTAGTTCATGGCCGCGCTGGCAGATGAACGTAAGCTGGCTCTCGATGGATATAAGGAATCCAAGGCCCCGGAATCAATCATCTTGATCAAGGTAGGCAAGCTCAACCCGCAGTGCTTCATCCGGGCGGAAAAATCGTAGAAATCCACAAATTTTCCGTTTTGGTTTCTTTCGTCTATGAGGGCGTGAATGAGGTTGCTTTGAATCCCTTTGATGCTCGATAGAGGGAATAAAATGGCCCCGTCATGGACGATGAACCCTTCTTCGGAGGCGTTGACGTCAGGGACTTTCAAAAGCAGCTTGATGTCTTTTATTTCCGAGAAGGTGTCTTTGAATTTTCTGTCTCCGGTCGACATCGAGTCGAGAATCGAGCAGTAGAACTCGCGAGGGAAATGTTTCTTTAGATAGGCCATTTGGCAGGTGAGGACGGCGTAACTCACGGCGTGCGAGCGGTTGAAGCCATACTCGGCGAACTTGAATATCAAGGCGTAGACCTTCTCAGCCAAGGCTTTGTCTTTGCCGTTTTGGATGCATCCGGCGATGAAGCTGTCTTTCAAAGCCTCAAGCTTCCCGGCGTCTTTCTTGGAGATGGCCCTTCTGAAAAGATCGGCTTGGCCATAGCTGAAGCCTGCCATCTTCCGGACGATCTGCATGATTTGTTCCTGATAGACGATGATGCCGTAGGTGTTGGAAAGGATGCTCTCCAACTCCGGAGAAAGATAAGTGACCTTTTCGAGGCCTTTTTTCCTTCTGGCGTATGAGGGAATAGACTCCATCGGTCCGGGTCTGAAGAGGGCTTCGATGGCAGCGACGTCCTCAAAAGTGGTGGGCTCGACTTCCCTGATGGCTCTTTTCATGCCAGGCGACTCTAGCTGGAAGAGACCCATGGTTTTGTTTTCTTTGATGAGCGATATCGAGTCCTCGTCCTCGAAAGGCAAGTCCTCATATCCGAGGCTGATTCCTTCGCTTTGTTTCACAAGGCGGAGGCAGGTATCGACAATCGTGAGGTTTCGTAGGCCCAAGATGTCCATCTTCAAGAAGCCTTGTTCCTCCAAATAGTCCTTTTCCAAACAGGCCACATAGCCGACCCCTTGGTTGTCGCTGACGGGGAGGACTTCATCGAGCGGCACGTTATTCAAGACTATTCCGGCGGCATGAAGCCCGGCTTGACGGGGAAGCCCCTCGATTTTGGAGGCTAAAGACACCATTTCCAGGTAGTAACGGTCGCTGTCGATGAGGCTTTTGAATTGAGGGCTCTGACGATAATCGTCCCTCAACGAAAGCTTATCGTTGACGATGGTGCCGATCACAAGCTCGATTTCTCTGTCCTCATAGCCATAGACCCTAGCGATGTCCCTCAAAGCCTCTTTGGCTCCGATGGTTTGGGTAGTTAGGACGTGAGCGACTCTTTCTTTGCCATATTTTTCTTGGAGATAAGTGACGACTTTGTCGCGGTTAATGTCGCTGAAATCGACGTCGATGTCAGGCATCGACTGTCTTTCTGGATTCAGGAACCTTTCGAAGAGAAGATGAAACTTGATAGGGTCAGGGACGACGATGTTGAGGCAATAGCTCACTAAAGAGCCAGCGCCGGAGCCTCTTCCAGGGCCGACGGAAACGCCGTGTGTTTTGGCCCAATTGACGTAATCGGAGACAATCAGGAAATAATCGGCGTATCCCATCTTGTCGATGATCGAAAGCTCGTATTCAAGACGGCTACGATATTCTTCGCCGGCACCAGGTTTTCTTTTTTCTAAGCCCTCGTAGGCCAACTTCTTCAGATAGTCTTCGCTTGAGAGGCCGAGGCTGTTCTCATAGTGGAGAAGACCGCCTCTTTTTTGGATGAAACTGAAGTCACATGAAGAGGCGATGGCTTCGCTGTTGTCTCTTTCTTCGACGTTATAGAAGGCCATGGCTTCGTCGATTGAAAGGAAATGCTCGTTCCCGCTTCTTTCTTTGCTTTGGAGCGTTTCTTTGTTCGCGATGGCGGAAGTGATGTCAATGACGATGGCGTCTTCTTTTTTGGCGTAGACGATGTGGGGGAAAGCCACGAGTTCATAAGAATGATCCTTGGCGAATTTTCTCGCAAAATCGATGAAATCAGGTTTGTCGGGAAGATATGGGAGACCTAGATACGATTTCTCGAAGATCGAAAGGAAATCCTGAAGTCTTTTGGCATCGTCGCCAAGCCCGTTCGTGTAATGGGCCCGTAAGGAAGAACCTTCCAAAGGATAGACGGCAATCAGCCCTTTTGCGTGGCTTTTTAGTTCTTCGTAAGAGGCTTGGCTTTCCGAGCAAAGAAGAGTCAGATGAAGAAGGTTTCGATAGCCTTCCTCATTTTTGATGAAAAGGGAAACGATACCTTCCGAGGTCGGATAATCCATCCCATAAACCGGCTTGACGTCCGCTTTCATGGCGGCATGGGTGAAAGGAGCGTATCCAGATAGCGAACCGTTATCGGAGATGCCGATGTATGAATAAAGGTTTTTCTTGGCCAAAAAAGGAATCTTTTCAGCGACAAGGCCGCTTTGAAGATAAGAGAAACCGCTATAGACGTGAAGTGGGACGAAACTCATGTTTTAAGTATAAACCAACTCTTACTATTTTGGGGCTCTCAACGCCATAAATAGAAAACTAGTTGAAGGCAAAAGATAAAATCGGCCTCCTATAGATAAGAAGGAGGTTAATGATGATCAAGATCCAACAGCTTTCCGTCAGCGGCCTTGAAGTGGCGATCATTATTCTCGTCATCGTTCTTTTGGGCATGCTCATCTATCGCTTCATCAAGAAAAAGAAAGGAAGGAGGGACGAATAAAGCCCCGCTTTTGACGGGGCTTGATTTACTCGAATAATTTGTCAAGATCGGCGATGAAGGCATCTAATTCGCTGATATCCTTGATCTTGGCGCCAGAGGCCTGAGCGTGTCCGCCGCCGCCCCATTTGAAGGCAACGGGCGAGATGTCGGCTTTTTTGCTGCGAATCGAGATCCGCCAGCACCAGTCTTTCGGATTGGGGTCTTCGGTGATGGAACACCAAGCGTTGACGCCTTCGATGTTGGAGAAGAGATTGACGTTCTCTTTGCCTCTTTCCGAAGTGATCTGAAGATCCTTTTGGACGTCTTCCGGAAGGACGTAATAGGCGACGCCATGCGGGGAAACGGTGAAATGGTTGAGGATGTAAGCCGTGACCTTTAAGTCATCGAGCTTTTTCTGGTACATGCTGAGATAGATGTCGCTGATGGATATGCCAGTCGCAAGCAAAGCTTGGGCGCAGGCGAAAGTGTGGGTGGTGGTGGACGAATAGAGGAAACGTCCGGAATCACCGACGAGGGCGATGTAGAGGTAATGAGCCGCCTCTTTGGAGATGGTGGTTCCTTTCCAGTTGACCAAGAAATCAGTCACGACTTCTGAGGCTGCCGCGGCATCGAGATCGAGTATTGGATGACGGGCTATTTCTTTTTTGAAAGGATGGTGGTCAATTTTAGCTATGTAAGAGGCTCTTTTGTAGCGGGGGTCAGCGATTCTTTCGTCATCGCCGACATCGACGACAATCGCTAAGAACGGCGAGTTGAACCATTCGTCGTTCAGCCTTTCGGTCTCTGGGAAGAGGCGCGGGGTGAAGGTGACGTGGTTGTCGCCGACGAAGTGGATTTCTTTCTCGGGGAAATTGTCCTTGAGGAAGCTGACCAAACCCATTTGGCTGCCCATGGCGTCATAGTCAGGCTTGATATGTCTGAAAACGACGATCCTTTGGTAGCGGCGGATGGCGGAGCGGAGCATGGAATATTCTTTTTTGTGAAGGTTTCCGTACTCTTTGATAGAAGAATCAATAATCATTTCTTTTCCTTTATAAAGTGTTCTGAAGGGCTTTGAAGCAGTCGCGGGCGATCATGACTTCCTCATCGGTTGGGATGATGACGACCTTGATGGCTGAGTCATCTTTGGAGATGACGGCCTCTTTCCCTGAGCTTTCTTCGTTTTTCTTGTAGTCGATGTCAAGCTTGAGGGCTTTTTCGACCTGACGAAGTATCGCTTCACGGAAGAATGAGGAGTTCTCGCCGATGCCGGCTGAGAATATCAAGAGATCGCATCCGCCTAAACGGACGAAGTACTGACCGATGAAATCAGCGACCCTTCTGGCGAAGAGATCACCTGCTAAGATGGCTCTCTTGTTGCCTTTATGGATGGCATCTTCAACGTCGCGGGTGTCATTGCTGACGCCAGAGACTCCGAGCAAACCGGATTTTTTGTTGAGGATGTCGTACATCTCGTCGACGGATTTTCCTTCGCAGTTGCAAAGATAATCCATGACTGACGGGTCGATGTCACCGCTTCTGGTTCCCATCATGACTCCGCCTAAGGGAGTCAGCCCCATGGAGGTGGCTACGCACTTGCCATCATGAATGGCACATAGCGAGGCTCCGCTTCCGATGTGGCAGGAGATGATATCCCAAGTTTTCTTATCTTGCAAGAAATCCTCCTTGCCTTTGACGGCGAGGTAGTTGTGGGAAGTGCCGTGGGCGCCATAGCGGCGGCAGTCATATTTCTCGCTCATCTCATAAGGGATTGGGTAAAGATAATCCTGAGGTTCCATCGTCTGATGGAAGGCTGTGTCGAAGACGGCGATGGCCTTGGCGTTAGGAAGGGCCTTTTTAAAAGCGTGGAAGCCCACGAGGTGAGCTGGCGCATGCAAAGGGTCAAGAGGGATGAGCTTGGTTATCTTCTCTTCGGTGTCTTTGTCAAAATAGGCAGATTTGCTGAAGTATTTGCCCCCTTGGACGACACGGTGGCCGACGCACTCGATTTCATCGAGGCTCTTGATGATCTTATATTCCTTGATGGCGTTGAGGATCAAGTCGACGCCTTGGGCGTGGTCGTGGATCGGAAGGATGCTCTTATGGTCCTCGCCATTGAACTTGATTCTGAAGATTCCGTCATCGTGGCCGATTCGGTCCACGATTCCCGAACAAATGACTTTCTCTTCCGGCATCTCGTACATCTTGTATTTCAGAGACGAGCTACCAGCGTTGACGGCCATGACTTTTGACATTGCTATTTACCTCTTATTATTCGGTTACGATTTTACCTTTCAACGCTAGGCAATACAAAGATTTTAGCGTTTTTGCCATCTTTTCAGGCGTCTTTGCTTTTTCCGGGAGGCCTCTCTAGGTATACTAACGGGGTAAAAGGAGAGGGCATTAATGAAAAACACATCTTGGGATTTATCCCATATTTACCCTGACGAATCAGCATTTTCGAAAGACCTGTCGCATTTCAAAGACGACATCATCCCTTCAATGGCCTCATATGAAGGGAAGCTAGGGGAGGAGAAATCGTTGGCCGAGTTCTTGGGCTTAGAAAAAGAACTCTCGATGACTCTCTCCAGACTCTATATGTATGCCGCCTCGATTTCCGACCTCGACAAGAAAGACGTCAAAGCCGGAGAAAGGCTTTCCAAGGTCGAGTTGGCCGCTAACGACGGAATGAGCAAAATATCGTTCGCCGACCCCGAGATCCTCCAGTTAGGGGAAGAGAAGGTCAAGGCCTTCTTCAAATCCCGCCCTGAGCTTTCGGAATTCGATTTCGGGTATGCCAAGCTTTTCCGCTCCCAAAAGCACGTCCTTTCGGGCGACAAAGAGAAGCTTTTGTCATACTATTCGCCTTTGCTTGATGAAGGATCGAAAATGTATTCGCTCCTCAGCGTGGCCGATTACGTCCCCAAGAAGGTGACGCTATATAACGGCGAAACAAAAGAAGTCAACATGAGTAACTGGATCAGCCTCATCCAGGCGAGTGAAAAGCCAGAGGACCGAGCCAAGATATTCGAGACTCTTTATAGCTATTACGACGCGCATAAAAACGCCTATGGCGAAATCTACAACACCGTCTTGAACAGCGAGCTTTCGGAGATGAAGTCGAGAGGCTATTCCTCGATTCTCCAAGAGCATCTCTTCAACAACAAAATCCCCGAGAGCGTCTTCCTTTCTTTGGTCAAAGAAGCGAAAGAAGGGTCGGCTCCCTTAAAGAAATACTACGAGATCAGAAGAAAGTATCTCGGGCTGGAAAAACATCGTTCATATGATAGGTTCATCCAACTCGCCAAAAGCGACAAGAAATACACCTATGACGAAGCCCGCGAATTGTTCTTTTCCTCCATCAAGGACTTCCCTGAGGACTTCCAGAAGAAAGCCCATGAAGTCAGTTCGGAAGGCTATGTCGATGTCTACCCGCATCCAGGCAAAAGGACCGGTGCCTATTCTAATGGCGGCGAGGGCATCCACCCATATATCCTTTTGAACTTCGAGGGCGAACTGGAAGATTGCTTCACCTTGGCCCATGAATCGGGCCATTCTATCCATACCCTTTATAGCGAAGAGAGCCAGCCGATTATGAAGCAGGACTACACGATTTTCGTGGCGGAGATCGCCTCGACCTTCAATGAGCACAACCTGCTCGACTATCTTTTGAATTCCGGAAAGCTCTCGAAGAATGAGCAGATCGCCCTTCTTCAGAAAGCGATTGATCAGATTTGCTCGACGTTCTACCGTCAGACCTTATTCGCCGATTATGAGTATCAAATCTCCTTGTTGGCCGAAAAAGGCGAGGCTATCAACTATGAGGTCCTCTCGAAGACCATGGTCTCTTTGTACAAGGACTACTATGGCATCGACATCAGCGAAGAAAAGGTCAAGCCCCTTGTCTGGGCTTACATCCCGCATCTTTATTACACCCCGTTCTATGTCTACCAATACGCGACAAGCTTCACCGCCTCGATGATCATCTACGAGAAGGTCAAAAACAAAGAGCCGCAGGCCTTCGAGAACTACATCAAGCTTCTAAGAAGCGGGGGAAGCGATTTCCCAATCGAGGAAGTCAAAGCGGCCGGAGTCGATCTCACCGATGAAAAGTCGTTCGCGTCCGTCACCAAGAGAATGTCCGAGCTGGTCGACAAGCTGGAGATCCTTCTGAAATAAGACTTAAAGCCCCGAAATCCATCAAGTGGACAAGGGGCTCTTTCAGATGGCGAAAACATCGTAGAAAATCGCATAATCTCAACGCTTTCTTTGCTGTTTGAATCGCGTTTTGTCCCTTTATCTATGTAGATAAAACTCTTATACTAGGGCCTAGAAGGAATAGAGAGGAACCCCATAAATGGCATTTGGAATCCTATACGACTATCTCATGGGTCAGTCGACCCACGCTTTTGATTATTTCGGCGCTCATTTCGGAACATCGAATTCCGGCAAAAAGAAAGGCGACAAAAAGGATGTCAAAAATGGCGTCTGGTTCCGCCTTTACGCCCCGATGGCGGAAGATGTCTCGGTTATCGGCGATTGGAATGGCTGGGACATCAGAGCCAACAAGATGGAGAAGGTCGATGAGGCCGGCGTCTTCGAAACATTCATCCCCGATCTTCACGACTACATGAGCTATAAGTTCCATTTCAAGAACGCCCATGGCCAATACGTCGACAAAGCCGACCCATTTGCTTTTTATAGCGAGCTTCGCCCACAAAGTTGCTCGAGGCTTTTCGACATTGAGAATTTCATTTGGCATGACAAGGGCTATCTTGGCACCAGAACCCGCAATTTCGATAAGCCGATGAGCATTTACGAATGCCATCTTGGCTCATGGAAAGGCAAGATCGGCGACCGTTATCCTTCTTATGAAGAAAGCGCCGACTACCTCATCCCTTATCTCAAGGATTTGGGCTATACCCACGTCGAAATCATGCCGATAACCCAATATCCATTCGATGGTTCGTGGGGATATCAGGCGACCGGTTTCTTCTCCGTCGATTCAAGATACGGCAATCCTAAACAGCTGATGAGCTTCGTCGACCGCCTCCATGAGGCTGGCATCGGAGTCATCCTTGATTTCGCCCCAGTCCATTTCGCGACCGATTATTACGCCCTTCGCGAGTTTGACGGGACCTGCCTTTATGAATATAGCGACCCAAGCCATACCTTCAGCCCCTGGGGAAGCTGCCAGTTCGACTTAGGCAAAGACCCGGTGAGGAGTTTCCTCATCTCCGCGATGAACTATTTCCTTTGCTACTTCCATTTCGATGGCATCAGAGTCGATGCGGTCAGCAACATCGTCTATTGGGATGGCAACAAAAACAACGGGGAGAACACCGGAGCAACCGAGTTCATCAAGCGCTTGAACGGCAAAATCCATTACGAGCACCCTGAAGTGATGATGATCGCCGAAGACAGCACCGATTTTGTCGGCGTCACCAAGCCCGTCGAATATGGGGGATTGGGATTTGACTATAAGTGGGATCTTGGGTGGATGAACGACACCCTCAAATACTATGCGAAAGATCCGATTTACAAAAAATGGGAGCATAACAAGCTCACTTTCTCGATGGCTTATTTCTATAGCGAGAACTTCTTGCTTCCTCTTTCCCATGACGAAGTGGTCCACGGAAAGGGCACTTTGATCAACAAGATGTTCGGCGACTATGACACTAAATTCGCCTTGCTAAGGAATCTTTATGTCTATCAATTCGGTCATCCTGGCAAAAAGCTCAACTTCATGGGCAACGAGCTGGCGAGCTTCGACGAATGGAATGAAAACCGTTCGCTTCCATGGAACCTCTTGAGTTTCCCAAAGCATGACTCAGTAAAGAGGCTATGTCGTGATCTCAACATCATCTACTCGATCTCCAAGGCTATGAATGAAGAGGAATACAACCCCGAGCATTTCCATTGGATGATGGTCGATAACAGCGACCAATCGGTCTTCGCCTATGAAAGGGAAGTGGGGGACGATGACTTGCTCTTCGTCTTCAACATGACCCCAAACTATTACGAAAACTATGATGTCGGATGCCTCCATGAAGGCGTCTATGAAGAAATACTCAACAGCGACAAAGACGTCTATGGCGGCTGGAACCAATATAATGGTCTCCCGCTGAGTTCAAGCGAAGGCGGTCCGGAAAAACGTCCTTACCACGTCTCGGTGAAACTTGGCAGCTACGCGGCCATGATCTTCAAAAGGAAGATTGAAGCCCCGAAAGTGGCTAAGAAAAAAGCGATCGTCGTCAAGAAAAGCCCAAAGAAAAAGAAGTAGTCGCTGGTTAATTCAGCAAGGAGACAGCAATGTTCAACAACAAACTTGATTTCAAACAGGAATTTGAGAAGAGACTGAGTGAGAAATACGGCAGAAGCGTCCCTGACTCCCACGTCACTGAACGTTATGACATCTTAGGAGAGATGGTCCGTGATTATGGCGGCTATTACTGGAGAAACTGCCGCGAGGACATCGTCAAAGGATCAAGAAAGCAGTGCATATATTTCTCCATGGAGTTCTTAATCGGACGCCTTTTGGTGAACAATATGCAAAACCTTGGCATCTACAAAGTGGCCAAGGATGGCTTAGCGGATTTCGGCATCGACATCAACGAGCTTGAGGACATGGAGCCAGACGCGGGGCTTGGCAATGGCGGCTTAGGCCGTCTAGCCGCCTGCTTCTTGGATTCGGCGGCCTCTTTGGGCTATCCGGTCCATGGCAACACTATCCGTTACGAATATGGTTTCTTCCGTCAGAAGTTCGAAGACGGGAAACAAGTCGAACTTCCGGACCAGTGGCTTAGCGATGGCTTCGTCTTTGAGGTCAGGAAGCCAAAGCATGCGGTCGACGTAAAATTCTACGGGAACGCCGAGACTTACCTAAGACCCGATGGCTCCTACGCCATAAGGACGGTAAATGCCAGAAGCATCAGGGCCGTCCCATATGACGTCTCCGTGGTCGGTTATCGCAACGGCGTGGCCAACACCCTCCGTTTATGGTCGGCCGAGCCTTCGGAAGAAAGCCTTCCGACCGACTGCACTTTCGACGAGTATCTCAGAACCCTCAAGGAATTGTCCTTTGGCTTATACCCAGATGATTCGACCGAGCACGGCAGGATGCTTAGGCTCCGCCAACAGTATTTCCTCGTCTCGGCCGGGCTTCAAAGCTGCATGCGCGGCGAGAAGAGAAGATGGGGCAACTTAACCCATTGGTGCGATGACTATACCTTCCAACTCAACGACACCCACCCGATTTTGGCCATCCCCGAGATGATGCGCTTATTGATGGATGAATATGACTATGGATGGGACGAGGCTTGGAGCATGGTTCAGAAAACCATTGCCTACACCAATCACACGGTCATGCCAGAGGCTCTTGAAAGATGGCCGGTCCAATACGTTCAGCAGCTTCTCCCGAGGATTTACATGATCATCGAGGAGATCAACAGGCGTTTTAACCAGTACATGGCCGACAAAGGCATCGATCCAGACAAGCGTTACCAGATGCAGATCATCAAAGACGGGCAAATTCATATGACGAATATGGCCATTTATGCCGGCTACAGCGTGAACGGCGTCGCCAAGCTTCACACCCACATCCTTGAGACCTACACTTTCAAGAATTTCTACGAGCTTTTCCCTGAGAAATTCAATAACAAGACCAATGGCGTCACCCATCGCCGCTGGCTCCTTTATAGCGATGAGGGACTTGCCAATTTGATCACCTCCAGAATCGGAGGGGAGTGGGTGAACGATCCTGAGAAAGAATTGAAGAAATTCGCCGCCTTCGCCGATGACGGAGCCACCCAAAAAGAGTTCCTCCGCGTCAAGAGGGAGAACAAGGTGAGCTTTGCCAAATTCGTCAAAGACAGCTATGGCATCACCATATCGCCTGACGCCATCTTCGACTCTCAAATCAAAAGGCTTCACGCCTATAAGAGGCAGCTTCTCAATCTCTTCCACATCATGTATCTATATTTGAAGCTGAAGAGCGATCCATCAAGCTTCAAAATGACGCCTCACGTCTACATTTTCGGCGCCAAAGCGGCGCCGAGCTACGAATATGCGAAACGCATCATCGAGCTTATTCTTTCGGTGGCCAACGTCATCAACAACGACGAAGAAGCCAGCAAGTTCATGAAGATCGTCTTCGTGGAGAACTATGGCGTCAGCCTGGCTGAGAAGATCATCCCGGCGAGCGATGTCAGCGAACAGATTTCCACGGCTGGCAAAGAAGCCAGCGGCACCTCAAACATGAAACTTATGATGAACGGGGCCATCACCTTGGGGACTTTGGACGGGGCTAACATCGAAATAGCCGACTTGGCCGGACGTGACAATGAGGTCATCTTCGGACTCACAAACGACGAAGTGCAGAAAATAGTCGATGCCGGGACCTATAATCCTTGGGACATCTATAACAAAGACACTCGCGTCAAGAACGTCATGGATTCGTTATTCACCGGTCCTTGGGCCACCAATGGCGGAGACCGTTTCAGGATGATCTTCGACGAGGTCATGAACAGAGGCGACCAATACTTCATCTTGGCCGACTTCGACAGCTACTGCAAAGCCTGCGACGAGATCGAACGTTTCTACCTCGACAAGAAGAGGTGGTGCCATGCCGCCATCTGCAACATCGCCAATTCCGGTTACTTCTCCAGCGACAGGACCATCGGCGAGTACAACCACGACATCTGGCATCTAAGCAAACTGAAGGTCGAAGCCGATGAATGACATCGTCCTCGATGAGCTCTTCTCTCTCCAAAAGGGACTTGATGAGACCATCCACGCCGAACACGGCGTCTCTTATGATGACACCCACTACAAAAGGATTTTGGCTCTTTTAGTCGAGCTCGGTGAGTTCTCAAACGAGACCAGATGCTTTAAGTTCTGGAGCTTGAAAGGCCCATCCTCAAAAGAGACGATAATGGACGAATATGCCGATGGGATGCACTTTTTCCTCTCCTTGGGGATTCCTCTTGGAGTCGTCAGTTACACCCATAAGTTCGCTCCGGACCAGAAAGAGCTCACGATGCAGATCGTCAAGACTTACAAACTCGTCACCGATCTCTTAAGCGATTACGAGGCCAAAAGCTACGCGGTCGCCTTCTCTTCGTTTTTGAACATCCTTCCTCTTTTGGGCTACGATGGCGAGGATGCCATCTCGGCCTATAAGAAGAAGCTTCAAGTCAATTACGATAGGCAAAAGACAGGCTATTGATTATTCGATTCATGGCACGCCATCCTATCAGGTGACGTGCTTTTTTCTTTCCAAAATATGAAAAAGCGCTTTCAAAAACATAGAAAAACATAATTTAGAATCCTAAAATACTACCCGCAACGAGTTGTTCACAAAGAACGTAATTCCAGTTGAGAATTGGAGGGTTCTTTGTGAAAAAGACTCTAGATGATGTCGGTAATGGTGAAAACCCATTATTCGTCGAGAAGGAATGGAAACTTTTGTTTCGCTACGCCACGCCTTGCGTTTTGGCGCTTCTCATCAGCGCTTTCTACAATGTCGTCGACCAGTTGTTCATCGGCAACAGCCGAATCGGTTCCTTGGGAAACGCCGCGACGACCGTGGTTTATCCTTTAACCATTTTTGCTTTGGCGTTGGCTCTATTACTTGGCGATGGGGCTGCGGCCTTCCTTTCGTTGGGACAAGGAAAGAAAGACACTAAGGATGCTGGAAAGGCCATCGCCGGGTCTATCACCTTAGGTCTCATCGTCTCGATAGTCTTCAGCCTGACGTTCACTTTGGCTCTCGATCCAGTCCTGACTCTCCTAGGCGCGAGCGTAGACAGCCTTCCTTTGGCTCATAGTTATGGTTTGATAATTTGTCTTGGCATCGTTTTCTCGATCTTCACGAACCTGCTCAATCCGATCATCAGAAGCGATGGTTCGCCGATATTCGCCATGATCGCTCAGGGCAGTGGGGCTCTATTGAACATTGCCCTTGACCCCTTGTTCATCTATGTTTTCGATCTCGGGGTCGAAGGAGCCGCCTATGCGACGATCATCGGCCAATTCCTTTCCGCTTTGCTCTCCGTTATTTATCTATGCAAGCCCAAAACCTTCTCTTTTTCTTTCAAGGACTTGCTTTTTGGGATGAAAGAGCTGGGAAAAAGCCTAAAGCTTGGCATTTCGTCGTTCTTTATTCAAATGTCTTTGTTCGCGGTAACCATTGCCTCGAACATCATTTTGTCCAGGTGTGGGGCTTCTAGCGAATATGGGGCCGATACCCCGATTGCGGTGTTTGGAATCGTCTACAAGGTCTTCACCATCGTCATCAACATCCCTATTGGGATTTCCCTTGGTGCCCTTCCGATAATCGGATGCAATTACGGGGCTGGAAATTACAAGCGGGTGAAGATGACTTACCTATGGGTCTTCTTAGCCAGTTTGGTCGTTACCTCGATTGCCACCATATGGTTTGAGACCGCTCCGATGTCGATTATTTCCTTGTTTGGCTCCAATGAAGGCGAACTTTACTATGAGTTTGGAGTCCGCTGCCTCAGAATCTACCTCTCGTGCCTGATTTTGACGGGCATTCAAAGGACATCCAGCGTTTTCTTTCAGGCCATAGGGAAGCCTCTTCAGGCTACGATTCTCTCACTCAGCAGGGATTTGGTCCTGCTTCTTCCTTTGAGCTTCATGCTTTCGAGTTTCTATGCGATCGACGGCTTCCTTTATAGCGCCCCGATCGCGGACTGTGCTGCGTTCATAATCAGCCTTGCCATGATGATTTGGGGGTTGGTGTATCTCAATAAAAAAGAAGCGAAGGCCGAGACGGCAAAACAAGGCGCCGAAAATTGCTAAGCCAAGAGAAAAGGAGGAGCCGAGGAGGGTTCCTCCTTTGTTTAGATCTTGACGCCTTTGCCTTTGATTTGGCTATCGTAAGTATCGAGCTGTCCTTGGATTGAGAGATCCTTGAACTGGTTCATGTAGAGAGCGTAATAGAGGCCTTTCTTTTCCATGAGACTCACGTGGTCGCCATCCTCTTTGATGACGCCTTTGTCCATGACAAGGATTCGATCCGAGTTGACGATGGTCGAAAGACGGTGGGCGATGGTTATGGAAGTACGGCCTTTTAGAAGAGGCTGAATCTGCCCTTGAAGATAGGCTTCGGTCTCCGTGTCGATTGAAGAGGTGGCTTCATCAAGTATCAAGATGGCCGGGTTCCTCACGATGGCCCTGGCAAAGCTGATCAACTGCTTTTGTCCCTGGGAGAGCGAGCCTCCTCCATCTTCGAGGAAGGTGTCGTATCCTTTAGGCTGAGAAACAATGAATTCGTCGATGCCGACTAGCTTCGCTGCTTCGATTATATCCTGATCGGTGGCATCGAGTTTGCCATAGCGGATGTTGTCTTTGTAGGTTCCGGAGAAGACGAATGGCTGCTGTTGGACATAGCCGATGTTGCTATGGAGCCAGCCAAGGGAACGATCGAGATAATTGATTCCATCGACGTCGATCTCTCCGCTGGTCGGTTCATAGAAACGACATAGGAGGTTGACCATCGTCGTTTTTCCTGAGCCCGTCTCACCGACGATGGCTAACGATGTGCCTTTTTTGATATGAAGGGTCAAAGGATGGATGACTTCGACGCCATTGCCATAACCAAAAGTGACGTTTTTGAAGTCGATGTCGCCCTGAAGCTTCTCATACATATCTTTCTTGGGATTGAGGATGGTGCCATATTTCTTTATGACGGCATCGGAATCCTGAACCTCGATTTTGGCATCGAGCAATTGGCCGACCTTCTCGGCTCCGGCCTGTGAGGCCATGAAGTCAGAGAAAATCTCGCTCAATTGCTGAAGCGGGTCGTAAATCTGTTGGACGAAACCAATAAAGAGAATGATAAGGGCGATTTGCTCGGCGTTTTCGGCGATGCTCGTCTTGGATGAAGGATCGCTTGTGGAGCCCATCATGTTGATTCCGACGAGGACGACGACGGCAATCATCACGGTGCTGACGAAAGAGACGACTGGCTGGAAGAAAGCGTTCATCCTTCCGGCTTTCCAACGTTTGTCTTGGATGTCGCTGACGATTTCGTTGGCTTCTTCGCCGACTTCGTTTTCGATTGAGAGAGTCTTGATCGTCTTGCTGCCGTTGATGGCTTCAGCCAGCCACCCAACGAAGCGAGAATAAGCGTTTCTGGCCGTTCTCCAACGTTTTAAGAGGGCTTTCTCGAATATTGGGATGACGATGGCCATAAGAGGTATGGAGGCGCAGACGACAAGAGCGAGGATCCATGAATGGGTGAACATGGTGATAAGGGTGAAGAACATGTCAAATAAGGCCCAGAACATCGAGATGACGTCCCAAGAGAGAACATCGCCGATGCTTGAGGTGTCGTTGTTCATCCTGGCGATAAGCCATCCGGAGTTGGTTTTGTCGAAGTAGGAGAAAGAAAGCTCTTGGACTCGTCTGAAAGTGTCTCTTCTTAAAGAGGTCATGATTTTCATGTCGATGAAGTTTGTGAGGTAGAACGTCCAATAAATTGAGAGGGAACGGATGATTATCATCACGATTTCCACGATGATGAACTCGGTGAAAGTCATGCTCATTTCCCAAACGCCTTTGATGAACGTGACTTTTATGATGGCCTCCCAAACGCTGCTGGCGCTTGAAAGAGTGGCGAAATCCCCGACGGCCGCGATGGCGGCGGAGTTCATTGTCGGAACGAAGGAAGAATCATAGAAAGTCGTCAAAAGCATCGTGATTAAAATCACGATAAGATACGGCCAATGCTCCAAAGCGTATTTGCCGATTCGAAACCAGATCTTAACGTTAAGTTTGTCCGGCAGTTTTTCTTCTTCCATTGCGTTTTCCATGTTTCCTCCTTTCTAAGCCATTTTGCTTTGTATGTCGTTGACTCTCTGATAGAGTCCCGGCTTTTTGATAAGTTCGTCATGGGTGCCCATCTCAGAGACCCTTCCGTCCTCAAGAACGACAATAAGGTCGGCGTCACGGGCGGTTGAAACGCGGTGGGTGACGATGAAAGTGGTGGTCCCTTGCTCGAGCTCTTTGAGGTTTTGCCTGATGGCAAGGTCCGTTTCGGTGTCAACGGCTGACAAAGAATCGTCAAAGATGATGACCGGTGCGTTGGAAATGATGGTTCTAGCGATGGCGACCCTTTGCTTTTGACCGCCTGACAAAGACATGCCTTTTTCTCCGACTGGCGTGTCATAGCCTTCTTTGAAATTCATGATCGTGTCATGGACGGAAGCGATTCTAGCCGCCCTGATGACTTCGTCTTTCGAGGCTTTCTTGTTGGCCATCAAGATGTTTTGCGAGATGGACTTCGAAAAGAGGAACGGATCTTGAAGAACTGGGACGATATTGCGCCTAAGATATGATTTTTGGATGTCTTTAAGTTCGACGCCATCGACTTTTATCGAGCCAGATGTGTAGTCATATAAACGGGTCAAAAGAAGCGACAAGGTGCTCTTTCCGCTTCCGGTTTTTCCCATGATGGCAACGGTCGAACCAGCTTTGACGGAGAATGAGATGTCATGGATCACTTCGCTGTCGGCGTCATCGTATTTGAAACCGGCGTGGTCAAAGACGATGTCGCCCTTGATGGCAGGAGTAAGCCCGGTACTGACGTCTTCGATCGGCTCATCGAGAATGAGAAGGATACGATCGCTTGAGGCGATGTATTGTCCCATGTTGCTAAGCGAGGTGGCGACATCACGGAGAGGCCAGACCATCATGTTGACGAAAAGGAAGGAGAGAACCAAAGTGCCGGAATTGATTTCGCCAGTGTAGCAAAGGTAGATGCCGAAGCATAACGAAAGGACTTTGCTTCCGAAAACAAAGACGTCACTCGAGGAGAAAAAGAAAGCCGACATTTTTCTCCAAGAAAGGAACTTAACCTGATAATCGTCGAGATAGTTTTTGAATGAGCTGATTTCGTATTGCTCGGCATTAAAGGCTTTGACGATTCGGACGGCGGCGAGGTTTTCGCTGATTTTGTCGGTCATTCTGGCCTCGGAGTCATCAGTGGCCCTATAACGTTTTCTCACTTCCTTGATCAACAAGAAGGAGTAAATGAACATAAGCGGGAACAATGACAAAGAGACTAACGTCAGGGTTGACGAGATGCTCATGAGAATGCTGAAGCAAAGGACGACCATCCAGAAGGTGTAGTTGAAATTGCTGGCATCGCCGATAAGGAATTTGCGGATGACGTCAAGATCGCGAGTGCAAGTTTGAATCAAGTCGCCTGATTTGTTCTTCTTATAATAACTATATGGAAGCCTTTCGAGGTGATTGAAGACAACGAGCTGCATCGAACCGTTGATGATGGCGGCCACATAGGCTCTTAAACCCATGCGAAGCAATGAGCACAAAGCCGAGATGACGGCGGTAACTAACAAAGCGGTGACAAGGACCAAGACCTTGTTGTCGAGAAGGAACTGGGTCCCTCTTCCAGCCGTTATCACATAGACGACCCATGACTCAACGTATTGGGCCTTTCCGATATCGGTATTGGCGATGAGCATTCCCTGCTCGATTTGAGCGGTGCTGTTAAGGGTGTCGGTGAGGACTTTTATCAAGAAGGTGCTGAAGACCTGCGAAAAAATCATCAAGACTTGGGCGACAAGGCTGAGATAGTAGACTAATTCATGGCCTTTGATAAGGCGGTGGCAGGTGGATAGCAGTTTCTTCATGCGTCCGATATTCTAACAAGAACAATCGATAATTTCTACATTTATTAACCTATTAAATATAATAACGCGCGCGAAGAGGGGAAGTTGGCATATGAGTTTTCCATAAACCAAGGCTAACGTGTTTGAAAAAACTATAGAAAGCACGTCAAAACATTGAAAAAGCCTCAAAAAGAGGCAATGTTCCGAAAGAGGTAGGTGGGAGTCTCCCGTTAGGGATATAATACGGCCTTATGGCAATGGACCTGGCAAAAGACAACACTCGTAAACTGTACCATCATTTCCTCCTCAATGCCTTTGGCTCGGCTTTGGTGGCCAGTGTTTTCGGCCTTGTCGACATGGCCATGATGGGCAACTACCAAGGAGCCAGCGGCCCGGCCGCCCTCGCCGTCGTTTCCCCTGTCTGGAATGTCGTCTATTCACTAGGCCTTCTAACCGGAATAGGGAGCAGCGTCATCTATGCCTCCAAAAAAGGCGATGAGGAGGA
>DHAP01000051.1:50544-175753 GCA_002397465.1 Caryophanales bacterium UBA4951
CCTTTGTTCACGATGTCCAATTTCCTAGCCGCTTTCCTAAGAAACGACAAGGCTCCTGGCTTAGCCACGATCGCCGTGATATCGGGTGGCGTCTTCAACATCGTTTTCGACTATGTCTTTATCTTTGTCTTAGATATGGGTATGGGTGGGGCTGGACTTGCCACAAGTTTGGGGATGGCTTTGAACTGCCTGATCCAATCAAGTCACTTCTTAAGCAAAAAGAACGCTCTCCGCCTGGCGCCTATTTCTTGTTTCTTTTCAAGGAGCGGCGCGATACTGACCAATGGATTCTCGTCATTTTTCGTTGATGTGGCCATGGGAATCGTCTCTGTGGCATTCAATAATCAAATCAAGTCTTTATATGGCTTGGATTCCACGACCTATCTGGCGGTCTATGGGGTCGCGGTGAACCTTTACGTCTTCGCCCAGTGCAGCGCCTATGGAATAGGACAGGCGTCCCAGCCGATCATTTCATTTAATTATGGGGCCAAGCTTAATAAGAGAGTCCTTAATATCCTTAAATACGCTTTGGTGACCTCGGCCATCGTAAGCGTCGTGGCTTTGGCCATCACCGAGAGCATCCCGTCATTGATAACGGAAGCTTTCATGGGGAATGACCAAACCGTCATTTCGATCGCCCCTTCCTTGCTAAGACCTTATTGCAGCTGTTTCATTTTCCTTCCGTTCAATGTCGTAATCACTTACTTCTATCAAGGTATTTTGCGGGGAAAGACCGCGTTTATCGTCTCGCTGGCCCGTGGTGCCATCCTCCCAGTCTCTCTTATTTTTCTGCTTCCTATGATCGATTCTTCGCTTCTATGGTGGGCTTTGCCGATAGGGGAAGCCGTCACGACGATAGCCATCCTCCCAGTCCTCATCAAAAACGTCAAAGAACTTAAAAAGGTGCCTTCAAGCGAAGGAACGCTTGTCGCCTGAGGACTATTTTGTTGACATAGACGCAAAGATTTCAGTGTAACCACTTTTTAAAGCTTTGCTATAATAGCGATATGGAAACAAAACCTGGTGCAAGGTGGTGGGAGTCCTCCGTTGGCTACATCATCTACCCCGAATCTTTCAAGGATTCGAATGGCGACGGCATAGGCGATATCCCCGGCATTATCTCAAGACTTGATTACCTGAAGGATTTGGGGGTCAATCTTCTTTGGATTTGCCCTCTCTTCAAATCTCCTATGGATGACAACGGATACGATGTGAGCGACTATTACCAAATCAATCCGCAATATGGGACGATGGAAGACTTGGAGCGACTCTTGGCGAGCGCCCATTCTCTCGGAATCAGAGTGATTCTTGATTTCCCCCTCAACCATACTTCATCCATGCACCCATGGTTCCAGATGGCTTTGAAGGACCCTGAGTCTGAAGAACGTGGTTATTACTTCTTCAAAAAAGGAAAAGTCGTGGACGGAAAACTCCTCCCGCCGAACAACTGGAAGGGATTCTTTTCAACCTCGGCTTGGAAAAACGTCGAAGGCAGCGACGATTTCTATCTTCATATCTTTTCGGAGAAGATGCCTGACGTCAATTGGAACAACCCTCTCTTAAGAGAGAAATTTTACGAGATCGCTCGTTTTTACCTAGATAAGGGGGCTGACGGGTTCCGTTTGGATGCCGTGGCTCACTTGGCGAAAGACACGAGCTTCGCCGACTCATCGCTTCCAAAAGAAAAAGACGGGCTCGTCTATGACACCGACAAATTCAGCAACCGGCCGGAGGTTTTCGATTACCTCAGGATGTTCAAAGACAACGTATTTTCTCATTATGACTGCCTTACCATCGGCGAAGCCGGTGGATGCATCAGCCCCGAAGACTCCTTGAAGATGTCCGACAGGATCAACGGTTCCATCAACATGGTCTTTAACTTCGACACGGTTTGGAACAACGGAAATTACAATTCCATAGGCAAAAAAGACGATGAGATCGTGACGGACGTGTTGAGCCTCAAGAGAAACTTCATGCGGTGGTACGACGTTTGCCATGATAAAGCGGATATGCCGATTTATTGGTGCAATCACGACCATCCACGCGTCGTCTCCCAATATGGCTCCGTCAAATACCGCAACGAATCAAGCAAGATGTTGCTTACCACCATGCTCTTCCTTTATGGAACGCCTTTTATCTATAACGGCGATGAGATAGGAATGAGCAACGTCACCTATCCAAACGTCGAGGATTTCTTCAGCGACGTCGGGACCAAAAACGATGTCGTGTCATTAAGAAAACTAGGCTATGACGATGAGACAATCCTTACCTACTTAAGAAGGACCAGCCGCGTCAACGCCAGAACGCCAATGCAATGGAACAGGTCAACAAACGCCGGTTTCTCCGATGGAAAAAGCGTCAACCCCGTCAACGACAACTATCTTTCCGGCGTGAACGTCCAAGAAGAGATGGAAGACCCATATAGCATCATCAACTTCTTCCAGTATGCGATCTCCATCAGAAAAGACCCTCTCATAAATGACCAGGTTCTCAATGGAAAACTCTGCATCGTCGACCCAGACCATCCTGATGTCTTCAGCTACATCCACGATGGTTCAAGCAAGCTGATGGTAATCTCCAATTTCCGCGACAAGGATGTTTACTTTACCTTCTATTACGAAATAGGCGACCTTCTTTTGCACAACTATGACGGCGTCCAAATCGAAAACCACATCATCAAACTCCGACCATATGAGAGCTTTTTGATCAAACTAAGATGAACAAGTACTATCTCTTCATGGCCAATGGCAAGATCAATCGCGATCTTTTTGATAATGCCATCGAAGGGGTGGGAATCCCGTTTGAGATTTCTTATTTCGACGATGCCAGCGGCTATATTCTGGCCGATGAGAGCTTTGCCGTCCGCCTTCAGCCTTTGATCTTCCCGATCCATGATGATTTGGGGATCACTCTGAGCGTCGTCTCAGTCCATAAGATCGGGGACCTCGAGAAAAAAGCCGCAAGGGAGGCTCTTTCCTATTTCCCTAACCAATGTCTGTATCTCAGCGATGTCCTCATGAAGGAGTTCTCTTTCGGAGACTTCTCTTCTTTGCCTTTGCTGAGCGCCGAATTCAAAGGAGTGGGGCATGATCTCATGCTGACTTCCGGGGCTTTCTTAAGATGCGGGCTCAACGCCTCTTTGGCGGCTGAGACGATATTCATCCATCGAAACACCTTCAACTACCGTTTGGAGAAGTTCATCGATCTGACATCCTTGGACATCCGTGATTACCATAACGCCCTTGTTCTGGAGATATATTTCCAACTAGGCAACCCGAAAAAATAGGCCAATTCATCTGATTTTTGCTAGATAGTTTTTTCTTGAAACCACTAAAATACAGGAAATTATCGATTAATCCTAACTATTTTTCGATTTGTGCAGTGTGCACAAGATAAAGAGAAAAGGCTTGCTATAATAATCTCAAAATCCTTATTAAGGAGGACATATTCATGGTTATGAAGAAGAAGGACGAACCCGCAAAGGAAGCTCCTAAGAAAGCAGAAGCTGCCCCGGCGGTCGCAGAAAAAGCCGAAAACGGCAAACCAACCGATTTGGCCTATGTCTCATTACGTCACGTTGACAAAGTCTATGATTCCGGCGTCCAAGCCGTCTATGACTTTACCCTCGACATCAAAAAGCACGAATTCATCGTCTTCGTCGGCCCTTCAGGATGCGGCAAATCCACGACGCTCCGTATGATCGCCGGACTTGAGGACATCACAAACGGCGAGCTTTACATCGATGGTGAGTATTCCAACGATCGCTCTCCAAAAGACCGTGACATCGCCATGGTCTTCCAGAGCTACGCCCTCTATCCGCATATGAGCGTCTATAACAACATGGCTTTCGGCCTTAAGATCCGCCATCTTCCAAAAGCTGAGATCGACAAGCGTGTCCATGACGCCGCCAAGATTCTTCAAATCGAAGAATACCTCGACAGAAAACCGAAGGCTCTCTCCGGCGGCCAGCGTCAGCGTGTCGCCTTAGGAAGGGCCATCGTCAGAAACGCCAAAGTCTTCTTGATGGACGAGCCTCTTTCCAACCTTGACGCCAAACTCCGTGTCCAGATGCGTTCGGAGATCATCAAACTCCACGAAGCCTTGGACGCCACGACCATTTACGTCACGCATGACCAGACCGAGGCCATGACCATGGCTACGAGAATCGTCGTCATGAAACTAGGCCACATCCAACAAATCGGCTCTCCAATCGAAATCTATAACCACCCAGCCAACGTCTTTGTGGCAGGGTTCATCGGCTCCCCGAGCATGAACCTCATGAAAGCCACTTACGACAAAGGCAAGATCATCCTTCCGGATGGAAAGATCATCCAAGCCCACCAGGTGGCCATCGACGCCGACAAGGCTTTCTACGAAAACGCCGCCAAAGAAGCTAAAGCCGCTTTGGACGACGCCACGAGCAATAACGAAGCCCCTGAGAAAATCGAAGAGCTCACCAATAAGCTCAACGACTATGTCTCAGCCAGCAAGGGGACTCATCCGGTCATCTATGGAATCCGTCCAGAAGACATCCATGAAGGCGATGAAGAACACCTCAAGAAATATGGCGCTACGCCATACGAGATCAAAGTGGCCGTCGCTGAGTTGCTTGGCCATGAATACTATGTCCACACCGACTTCGCCGGCATTGACCTCATCGCCAAGATTCCTCTCACCCATGAGATAAAAATCGGTGACAAGATGAACATTCTCTTCGATATGCCAAAAGCTCATCTCTTCGATCCTATCTCAGAAAAGCGCATCTATTAGTCTACAGTTTACGTAAAAGGGCACCCCGGTGCCCTTTTCTTTTATGGCATAGAATGAATGGTGGTGCTAAATTGTAGTCAAGGAGGTTCTTGCAAATGCATAAACTCGTTGGAAAAATCGCTTGGTGGTCCGCTATGGCGTTCTTGGCCGCTGCAGTCGTCTTGCTGAGTTTCTTGGTCAATGGCTGGAATCTGGCTCTAGGCGTTTCTGGCTTGGCTTGCGTTGTTGTTTCGATCATTCTCCTCGTCGTCTTCGGATGGCAATTTGTCCGTTATGACGCCGAAGTCAACAAAGCCGAGAAAAAAGAAGACGCGCCGAAGGCTCACTAATCAAGCTTTAGTGATTCTCATATAGACCCGCATGGGGTTCCCTTTTCTATCTCTATCAGTTAAGATGGACTTAGAAAAAGAGGCCGACTGGGTCTTTTTTTGGTTATGAGAGGTATGTGAGAATGAAGAGATTGAAGATCGACAAAAAGAAATTCTATGAGGAAGCCAAGAACATTTCGCTCGTTTTGGCAGGATGTTTTGTTTTGGCCTTGGCCGATGCCTTGTTCATCGTCCCATGCAACATCGTTAACGGAGGAGTCGACTCTTTAGGCGTCATCGTCAATTACTTCCTGGAGCCGATCTTCAATTTCAACTTCACCGACATCGTCATCATGGGTTCTCAGCTGATCCTTTGGCTGATAGGTCTGGCTTTTCTTGGGAAGAAGTTCTCTTTTCACACTTTGCTAGGCACCATCGCCTTCCCTTTGTTCTATTCGTTGCTCCTACGCATCAATCTTTTGGATCTTATAGGTTTGAGCGAGATGTACGCCAAAAACACGAATCCCGATGGCTCACTTTCTTTGTCGCTTCTTATGATGGCGGGCTTGTTTGGCGGTCTTTTGTCCGGGGCAGGGGTGGCCTTAAGCTATCTTGGTGACGGATCGACCGGAGGCTTCGACGTCGTGAGCTTCATCATCGCCCGTTATAGCGACATGAAAGAAGACCTTTCGGGACTCATCATGGACACGAGCCTTATTTTGATCGGTCTCATCAGCATGCGAAACTGGGAGCTGGCCTTGTCAGGCATTCTCTCCGCTTTCGTCTGTGCCTTTGCGATACAGTTCATCTACATTTACTCGAATTCCTTCGTCATAGCTGACATTTTGACCGACAAGGAAGACCTAGTTTTGGATTTCATCCACGAAAAGATGGGCCATGGCACGACCTTGATCGATGCCGAAGGCGGATACAGCCGCACCAAGAGAAAGCTCATCAGGGTCGTCATATACCGTGTCGAGATCAATGACCTCAAGGACTTCATCGCCTCAGTCGACCAAGACGCCTTTGTCGGATTCACGGCCGCTAAAGCGGTGAACGGGAACGGCTTTGAGCCTCTCAGAATCTCCAAAAACGCCAAAAAGAAAATCCTTGAGAAGTACGACATCGATCCCAAGGATTTGAATTCTACTGGTTCAGGCGATTAAGAACGCCGGTTTTTTCGATGAGCAGATAAAGCGGAATCACGATGATGGCGCTGCCGAAGGCCTGGACGCAATCGAAGGCCGATGAGATAAGCCCGCCGACTCCAGCCAAGACATAATAAGCGCACATATAGGATAGGACTTCTAGGGTTGCTCCAACGAAAAGTGAGGAAAAACGAATTATTTTCTTATTTTTTAATACAATGTATAAGAGGCCGGAAGCAGCTCCTAAGAGCCCTTTCGCTAATATCGTCCAAGGGGCGTACATCGCAAAGCCGGAACTTAAATCCGAAAGGACGCCACCGATTATTCCAACGCAGGCGCCTTCGACAGGCCCTAAAGTGATGGCGGCTAAAAGATTGACGATATCGCCGAAATTGAAGTATCCGTTTCCGCCGGCATAAGGGATGCTGGCGTAGGCTGTCAGAACGAAGCTCAGGGCACTGTAAACAGCGACCATGCACATCCTGAGTATAATCTGACGCTCAGGTTTATTAGTGGCCATCTTTTTTGTCGTTGTTTCTAGCCGAATTGTTGCTTTGTGATGAGTATCTCTTCACGCCATATGGTTTTTTTCCATATGACTTGTAGCCCTTATGATCCCCATATGACTTATGTTCGCCATACTGTTTTTGGCCACCATAGCCCTTATGATCGCCATATGACTTATGCTCTCCATACGACTTTCGTTCTCCATATGGTTTATCGCCATATGACTTATGTTCTCCGTATGGTTTTTTGTCGCCATAGTTTTTGCGCTCGCCATAAGGCTTGCTTCCATAGGATTTGCGCTCTCCGTATGGCTTATCCCCATAGGATTTGCGCTCTCCGTATGGTTTATGATCGCCGTAATTCTTATGTTCTCCGTATGACTTCCGCTCTCCGTATGGCTTATCCCCATAGGACTTATGCTCGCCATAAGGCTTGCGGTCCCCATAGCTTCTATGCTCTCCGTATGGCTTTCTGTCTCCATATCCTTTGTGTTCGCCGTATGGCTTTGAATAGCTACGGTGTTCGCCATAGGATTTTCTTTCGCCGTCTGACTCTCCGTCTTTTTTATATGGGCGATATGGCTTTTTGGAGAAGGAGTGGCCTCCGCCTCTCTTGAAGCGTTTGTTGCGTTTCGCTCTCTCGTCTTCTCTTTGCGAATAAAGCTTGGCATCGGCCTCATCCTGGGTGATGGTCCCGTTTTTGACCTGCTCCATGATTTCCTTCTTGGCGTTCTGCTTATCCATGTTCTTGCGGAGACGGGCGTTTTTCTTGTCCTCGCTTTCGCCTAAGAGGAACTCCAAAGAGTCGGTATCGGCATAAACCTTGATGCCGTTGGCGATCAATAGCCTGGCGGTCACGCCTAAGCCTTCGATCTTGTTGCCTTTGAAGCTTCCATCACGAATGTGACGGGATCCGCAAGCGGGGGAGCCATCCTTTAGAATGGCAATCCTGATCCCGAAGAATTTGCAGGCCTGAAGGGCTTTTTGGGCGCCAAGGTCATATTCCTTGGTGACGTCTTTGCCAGTGCTGGTCACTACGAGATTAGATTTTATCTCCGCGGGGTCTCTAGGAGTCGGAAGCCCGCCTTCAACCTCGGGGCAGAAAGGTACTAGTTCATATTTCTTCGAAAGTTCGGCAAGAAGAGGGAATTCATTGCTCCCTCCATCGTATCGTGTTTTTTCGCCTACCAAGCAGGCGCTGATCAATATTTTTTCCATGTGCCCGAATAGCATAAACTCTTTTCGTTTTCTTTTCTACGTGCGCGTATGCGATTCTTGCTATAATTCCTAGCAATGGTAGAAAACATCGAAGTTGAGGTTGACGGGAAACGTTACCAATGCCGAATCGAATACAAAAGGATGCGGAATCTCCGTTTTCGTTTTTCGAAGGATGGGACGTTTTTGGTCTCTTGTCCCTACAGGACTCCAAGGGATTACATCGAGAAAGGCATCGCCAAATACCTTCCTAAACTTGAGAAAAGGAATGAATATGAGTTGCCGGCAATAGGCGATGAGGTCTATGTTTTCGGCGAAAAACGAATAATTGATGGCTTTTCTGGATTTAATGAAGGCGAAAAAAGCAAAACTCTGAAAGCCATCCTTTTGCCCTACCTTGAGGAGAGAGTGGCCTATTATTCTTCTCTGATGGGCGTGAAGAAAAAATACCAAGTAAAAGTGCGCGACATGAGCACCCGTTATGGTGTCAACAACCGTTCAAAGGGCAAGCTGACCTTCGCGACTCTCCTCGTCTATTATTCAAAAGACACGATAGATTCGGTGGTGGTCCATGAATTGGCCCACGATTTCGTCTTCTCCCACGATGAGTCTTTTTACTCTTACGTTTTTCGATATTGCCCCGATTACAAGCTCCGCCATGCTAAACTAAGAAAGCACCAATACCATGAATGAAACGATCGTAAGCAAAAACAACCAAAAGGTTAAAGACGCCATTTCCTATAAAGACGGCAAAGGCGAGTATTGTCTTGTCGAAGGATTTCATTCGGTCCAGATGGCCAAAGAAAACGGCCTTGTCATCAGAGTTTTCTCACTTAAAGGCTATGTCGGCGTCAATGAGTCGTACATCGTTAACGAAGACATCATCAAGAAACTTTCGAGCACCCCATCCCCAGAAGGGATCGTCGCCCTTTGCAAAAAGAAGAACCCCAAGCCCATCTCCTCAAGCAGGATCCTTTATTTGGACCGTGTCCAAGACCCGGGCAACGTCGGGACCTTGTTAAGGACTGCACTGGCGTTTGGCTTTCATGACGTCATGATTTCGAAAGGCTGTGCCAGCGTTTATTCAAGCAAACTCATCTTATCTTCCCAAGGGGCCGTTTTCTCGCTTAACATCCTTGAAGGAAAGGACGATGACGACGTCCTCGCCCTCCAAAAAGAGAATTACCGTCTCATCGTGACTGACCTGAAAGGCAATTTGCCTCCTGAAAAAGTCGATCCCACCGCCAAATTCGTCCTCATCCTTGGGAACGAGGGCAAGGGAGTCAACCAGAACTTGCTGAGCAACTCCGATCTGTCTTTGAAGATACCGATGGGCGGAATCGACAGCCTCAACGTCGCGGTGGCGGGCGGCATCCTCATGTATGCCTTCCGCGAGAGATAACCTCCCAAAGGGAGTTTTTGCTTCACTTATCTCATGGTTAGGCTAAAATAAGCGTGTCCAAAGACTAGAAGCAGTACCCGTTTTGAATTTCTTGGCTGGGAGAGGCGAATAGAGAAACCGCCTCAGGATAGAAACGGCGAATTCGTCTAGGAGGGCGAAGAGGAGACTCTTCCCTCGGCTGGGTTAAAGCCATAGAGCGTCTCTATTGAGACGAATTGGGATGGCACCGCGGATGGGAATCCGCTCCCGGCCGTCTTTTTTTGTAAGGAGGATCGTATGGATCCATTGGAACAGATAAAGGAAATCCAGGCTCAGGCCTTAGAAATGATTTCCAAAGCAGACACTGAGCTCGCGCTCAGCAACGTCCGCAACGCCTATTTGGCCAAAAAGAGCCCTTTAAGCGCGATGATGGGAAAGATGAAAGAAGTGCCAAATGAGGAAAAAGCCTCTTTTGGCAAAGCCATAAATGACGCGAGAAGCGCGATCGTCCTCGCTTATGAGGAGAAGCTGAAAAAGGTTGAGGAAGCGGCTTTGAACCTCAAACTTGAAAGCGAAAAGATCGATATTTCCCTTCCGGCTGAAAAAGGAAACGTCGGACATACGAACCCATATATGATCATCGTTGATGAGATGGTCTCCATCTTCTCGGAGATGGGATTCGAAATCATCGAAGGCAAGGACATTGAGACCGATCATTTCAACTTCGAGCTTCTCAATGTTCCGAAGGATCATCCAGCAAGAGACATGCAGGATACCTTTTACATTGATGAGTCGCTCTTATTGAGAACCCAGACCTCGGCCGCCCAAGCCCATGTGATGCTTGAAAAAGGCGGCAAGGAGCCAATCAAGATGATCTGCCCTGGCAAATGCTACCGCCGCGATGACGATGACATGACCCACAGCCATCAGTTTGGCCAAATCGAAGGTTTGGTGGTGGACAAAGGAATCTCGATGGCCGACTTGAAAGGGACCCTTGAGGTTTTCGTCAAAAAGATGTTCGGAGAGAAGAGAGAAATCAGGCTTCGCTCCTCATATTTCCCCTTCACTGAGCCAAGCGTCGAAGTCGATGTCAGCTGCGCCAAGTGCGGCGGAAAAGGCTGCGATATGTGCAAAGGCAGCGGCTGGATTGAGATATTGGGAGCCGGTGAAGTCAACCCGAAGGTCCTTGAGATGTGCGGTTATGACCCGAAGGTCTATTCTGGTTTTGCCTTTGGCGTCGGAATCGATCGTTTGGCCATCCTTCGTTATGGAATCGATGACATCAGGAGGCTCTATCAAAACGACGTTCGCTTCCTTGAACCATTCGTGGAGAAATAAGGAGAAACAAGATGAAAGTATCATTAAATTGGCTTAGCCAATACGTCAAAGTCGACGATATCGATCCTAAGGATCTAGCTCCCAAGCTTACTTTCTCCGGGGTTGAGGTCGAGGATATCGAAAAAGTCGCCTCGGGGACGAATCTCGTGATCGGAGAAATACTCAGCTGCGAAAAGCACCCTGATAGCGACCATCTTCATGTTTTGAACGTCAACGAAGGAAAGAAATACGGCGTCCATCAAATAGTCTGCGGAGCCCCGAACGCCAGAAAAGGCCTTAGGGTCATCGTGGCAAGGGAAGGGGCCGTTCTACCAGCCGTCACCATTGAAAAAAGCGAGATAAGAGGAGTCGAAAGCGATGGGATGTGCTGCGCCTTATATGAGCTTGGGGTCGACAAAAAGAATCTAAGCGAAAAGCAACTCTCCGGCATCGAAGAGCTTCCGTTAGACGCCCCGATAGGCGAAGAAAACGTCCTGGCTTATCTAGGGCTCGACGACACCGTCCTCGATTTGAAGCTTTTGCCCAATAGGCCCGATCTCAACGCCATGGAAAACGTGGCCCGCGAGGTTGGCTGCCTTTATAACCGCGAAGTCAAGATTCCAAACTACCCGGCAATCAAAACGGTGAAAACCAATTTCACTGCAACGTCGTCGACCGAAAAGTGCCCTTTGTTTGCCATCAGGGAAGTCAAAGGCGTCAAAGTCGGCCCATCGCCTCTATGGATGAAAAAAGCCTTGGAGAACGAAGGAGTCCGAAGCATCAACAATGTCGTCGACATCGGAAACTACGTCATGCTTTTGACTGGCCAGCCTCTCAATATGTATGACCTAGACAAACTCCCGGAAGAAAAATTAGACGTCATCGATGATTACGAAGGAGACTTCGTAGCCATGGATGATAAGACATATCACTTAGAAAAAGGAGACCTTCTCGTCTCAAGTGACGGAAAAGGGATGTGCTTGGCCGGCATCATGACATCCAAGTTCTGCGCCGTCAGTGAAGACAGCGTCAACATCGCCATCGAAGCGGCCGTTTTCGCCGGTGCCTCCATTAGGCACACCTCGAATAGGCTCGGCTTATTCAGCGAATCGAGCGCCCGTTTCGTCAAAGGCCTCAACAAGGACCAAGCGGAACGCGTTTTGGAGATAGCCTCCAGCCTTTTGAGCAGTTTGTGCAGCGCCGAAAGCGTCTCGGAAACCTCTTTGTTCGATAATCTGACCCACGAAGTTAAAATCATCGAGACCTCGTTATCTTACATAAACGGAAGGCTCGGTACGTCTTTCTCGATGGATGAGGTCAAAGACGTCTTAACGAGAGACAATCTCCAAATCATCGATTCAAATGGCGACTCTTTCGCATTGAAGATTCCTTCATACCGCATCGATATGGTCGGTGAGGCTGACGTCAGCGAGGAAGTCATCAGACTTCTTGGCTATGACAAAGTAACCTCGAAGTTGCCGACTCTTTCGATCGATCTTTCGGGCGGAGAAAACAACAAACAAAAGAAAGAGAAGCTCATCAGAAGGTATCTTGCCCTCAACGGGCTTGATGAATGCGTGAGCTATTCGTTGGTCAACGAGAAGAGCAAAGACGCGTTCTCCTTCCTCGATGATGGGGAATGCTACAAACTTCTTAACCCGATGACCCCGGAACACGAGTACTACCGCAAGAGCCTCCTTCCTTCATTATTGGACGTCGCTTCCTATAACTATGCAAGACAGAACAAAGATCTTGCCTTATTCGAGATTTCCAGCGTCACGTCGATGAAAAAGAGTGGAGACCATCTCTCCATCGTTTTAATCGGAGAAGAAAAAATGCAGGGGAGCCTCAAGAAGCAGCCGTACTCCTTTTACACGATGAAAGGCTATCTTGAAGGAATCCTTTCAATCTTCGGAATAGGGGGAAACCGCTACAAGCTGGTTCGTCTTTCCAATTCAGGGAACGAGCTCCATCCTGGACGCTCAGCCGAGGTCTTGATTGGCAAAACCAGAGTCGCCGTCCTTGGAGAACTTCATCCGTTATCCCTCAAAGAACATGACTTAGGAAAGATCGCGGTCGTCCTTGAACTCGACATCAGCGCCTTGAGCGATCTGAAGACCTCATCCGAAAAAGCCGTCATCCCATCGAAGTTCCCATCAGTCTCACGCGATTTTGCCTTCTTGATCGGCAAAGATGTGAGCTATGAGGAAATCAAACGTGAGATCTGCCGTTCGGACAAACTCATCAACAAAGTTGAGATATTTGATTTATACGAGGGAGTCAATATCGCCCCCGATAAGAAGAGCGTGGCCATCACAATCACCTTCTTGTCCGAGGAAAAGACCCTGAAAGACGAGGAGATAAAACTTCTCAGCGACAAGGTCATCGGCCTCTTAAAGATCAGATTCAACGCGGAGATCCGCTCATGAACAAACTTTCAAAAGCCTCTTTGGTGAAGGGAAGGAATCTTTCTTTCACCCAAGACACGCTTTTTGATGGATACAAGATGGTTTATCCTCTTCTTTCCGTCAAGAAGTGCCATTACGATGTCGTGGCCTCGAAAGTCGGGGACTACGCCCACGCCCATTTTTCCATCAAAGCCACGCTTCAGGTTGAGGATAGCAGAGACGCCACGCCATTTGATAAAAAGGTATCCCTTGATGAAGATGTCGATATCCTCAACGAAGAAGATGAGGAAGGCGAGGGTTATATCGTCACCGAAAGCGAGATAGACCTCGATGAACTGGCCCTCAGAATCATTGTCTCATCGCTGCCGATCAGGCTTACGAGAAATAATGACGTCAAGCCGAAAAGCGGTGCCGGCTACCGCGTCTTGAGCGAAGAAGAATTTGAGGAAGAAAAGAAAACAAAAGGAAATCAGGCATTTGATTCCTTGAGAGACTTTCCAACCAAATAATTAGACACTATCGATCGTTACTCGTAGAGTAATGTATACATTATATCTACTAATTCTATACTAATTGGCTAAACGATGAGCTTTGATCGCCATCGTTTTTTCTTTGTTGTTTTATCTTTACACGCGTAAACGGGGATGGTATTCTTTTCGTACAAGGTGGGCAAAAGTGGGAAAATTCTTTGGAACCTACAATCGAACCTTAGACGAAAAGCATCGTCTTCAAATCCCAAGCAAGCTTGTGAAGGAGATGCCGAAAAGCTTTTACGTCCTTCGCGGGTTTGATGGCTGCCTTGCTGTTTATGAAGAAAGCTCGTTTGAGGCTCTCTTGGCAAAACTTGAGAATCTCCAATTCAACGAAAAGACCTCCCGTGACTACATCCGTTTGGCCTCGTCAAGCGCGGTGGAGCTCGAAGTCGATGCCCATGGAAGGGTGACCATAACATCCGATTTGGCTTCTACATACCACATCGAAGGCGAGGTTAGCATAATCGGCGTCATCGACCACTTCGAAATCTGGGACAAAGCCACTTACGAAGATTACATCAAAGAGAAAACCCCATCTTATGAGGAATTCGCCTCCGAAAGTGTGAAGTTATGAACGGACACGTCAGCGTTCTCTTACCAGAAAGCCTAGCCCTTCTTAACATCCACGATGGCGGAACCTACGTCGACCTCACCCTTGGAAGGGGTGGGACATCCAGCGAGATCCTCAAAAAAATCCCGAATGGACGTCTCGTCTGCTTCGACCTCGACGAAGAGGCCATCGAAAAAAGCACGAGCAGGCTAAAGGCGATTGGGTCGAACTTCACGATCGTCCATTCCAATTTCTCCAATTATCCAGAGGAACTAAAGAAACTTGGAATCAGCCAGGTAGACGGCCTAACGGCCGACTTAGGAGTCTCAAGTCCTCAATTCGACGAAGCCGACAGAGGGTTCTCTTACAAAGAAGAAGCCCCGCTCGACATGAGAATGGACGTCAGGCAAACCTTAAGCGCTTACGATGTCGTCAATACGTACTCGCTGCACGATCTCACGAGGATCTTCCGAGAGTACGGAGAAGACAAAGACGCCTATGCCGTCAGCAAAGCCATCATCAAAAAACGCGAGTCATCTCCGATTAAGACGACAACCGAGCTCGCGGAACTCATCAAGGAGAGCAAGCCTATCTCCTCACGCTTGAAGAAAGGCCATCCGGCCAAGCAGATCTTCCAAGCCATCCGCATCGAAGTGAACGGCGAGCTCGACAACCTCAAAAAGGCCCTCGACGCCATCCCATCAGTCATCGCCCCCAAAGGCAGGGTGGCAATCATCAGCTTCCATTCCTTGGAAGACCGTCTTGTGAAAGACAAGTTCAAGGAGCTGACGGTAGTGGAAGGAAACCGTCACGAGATGTACGATCTTCCATCTGAATTAGAAGAAGCCCCATTCATCAATCTGACGAAAAAGCCCATCGAAGCTGGATTAGAAGAGGTGGAAAACAACCATCGCTCCGCCAGCGCCAAACTTAGGGGCATTGAAAGGAAAGGAGAAAATCCATGAAAGACAAATTAGAGAAAACAGGTCACAAGAAGTTTTATTACGAGCTTAAGAGCGCGCTGGCGATCTTCATGTTCGTAATGGCTCTTTTCGCCTTAGCCGCCATCCCTGTGGGGATCACTTTCAAACTCTCTGAGGCCAAAGGAAAGGAAGAGACAGAACCCTCGACTTCCTTGGTCAGCGAGACTCAACATTCGGAAAACGTGCCCTTACTTAGCTAAGAGGCGTTTCAGCAAAAGGGCGTCGGGTGGTGCCGGCGCTCTTTTTTCATGTATTCTAAAAAACTACTAGTTTTCTCTTAATAACATTGAGAAAGCGGCGAAGGTATTCTAAGATAGAATACGAACAAATGGAAAGCACTATGAGCACAGCTACTTTGGAGATTACCTCCGATTACGCCAAACTGGCGGTCGGTTACGTTCTTTCCGGACAGCCTGTTTTGTTATACATGGCCAAAAGGCCTTTGCCGAATTGCATGAACAAAGGCGACATCATCGATTCGAAAGCCGTCAGCGATATCATCAAAGACTTCCTTAAAACGGAAGACGAGGCCGCCGGACTGAAGCTAAATGTTCAGACGGTGTCTCTAATTTTGCCTCCTATAGGCTTCACAGTCTATCAAAGCGTCAAGACTACGAACGTCATCGCCTCAAACGGAATGATCGACAAGATAGACATCAGCAACGTCATGTCCTTGGTCCGCAAGGATCCATTGCCGCAAGGCAGTTCCATCGTCGACATCGTCCCTGATTGTTTCATCCTCAACACCCAAAAGGTCTATGCCAACCCGCCTCTAGGCGAGAAAAGCGATTCCCTTACCGTCCAGGCCAAGATCCATACCCTTCCGGAAAAGAAGCTTTATGATTACCGCTCGACGGTGGAAGCGGCCGGATTCAGGATCAAACGCTGCTGCGTGGCCACCTATTGTGCCTCCCAGCTCTTCGCAAGCGACAAAACGGTCCCGGAAAGCTACATTTACGTCGACATGGGCGCCAAACTCACGACTCTTTCGCTCATTGGAAGAACTTCGCCTATCACCTCGTTGTTCCTTTATGTCGGAGGCGACAATCTGACCGATGACATCGCCGAAGGGCTCAACCTTTCTTTCGAGGAAGCCACCAGAGTCAAAGAAAAATACGGATTTGACGAAAGAAAGACGTCATTCATGACGCCTATCTGCAAGAGCCAAAACGACGATGGCTCGACTTCGCTGCATTATCAAAAAGAGCTGAATAACATCATCAAGGGCTTCTATGAGAAATTCGACACCCTTCTTGCCAACGCTTTGTCGACTCTCGTTTCGAAACAGCCATTCAAGGAACCTCTCATGAGCCTTCCTTTGATATTGGGCGGTGGGGCCTCTTCGCTTAACGGCCTCGAAAAACTGCTTCCCGAATCCGCAAAAGGAAGGACGCTTAGGAGATACGTTCCGCACGTCTTAGGCGCTAGAGATCCTAGTGCCATCAACCTCTTGGGGCTGATCGCTGCCGATGGAAGCTACAAAGGGACGCTTGAAGACGACTATCATGGGGTTTCCACCCTTTCAAGAAACCGATAGGAGGGACTTATTATGGATAAGGTCCAAGTTGAAGACATCGATAACTTTGAGCCAGTGGCCAGAATAGTGGTCATCGGCGTCGGCGGAGCCGGCAACAATGCCGTCAACCGCATGATCGACGAGAACATTCAAAACGTCGAGTTCTACGTCGCCAATACCGACAAGCAGGCTCTTTCGACATCCAAAGCCCCAAACCGCATCGTTTTGGGCGAAGAGGTGACAAGAGGGCTTGGAGCCGGAGGCGATCCTGCCGTCGGAAAACAAGCCGCGGTGGCCTCAACTGATACCATCAAGAGCATCGTCAAAGGCGCCGACATGGTCTTTATTGCTGCCGGCATGGGAAAAGGCACCGGAACCGGAGCCGCCCCAGTCATCGCCCAAATCGCCAAAGAAAGCGGTGCTTTGACCGTGGCCATCGTCACAAGACCTTTCACTTTCGAAGGACCCAAGAGGGTCGCGAATTCGGTCGAAGGCCTCTCCGAACTCAAAGACGCCGTGGACTCAATCATCATCGTCAGCAACGACAAACTCTTGATGTCGAGCGGAAACGCCCCCATCAACACAGCCTTCCAAGAAAGCGACAAAATCTTGGCCCAATCAGTCAAAACAGTGGCCGACCTCATCTTGGTCCCAGCCATGATCAACCTTGATTTCGCCGATGTCAGAAGCACTTTGAAGGGAAGCGGCATCGCCTTGATCGGCTATGGCAGCGGAAGCGGACCCAACAAAGCTGAAGACGCGGCCGACGAAGCCATCAACTCCCCATTGCTTGAGGCCAGCATCTCGGGCGCGAGGCGTGCCATCTGCGCCGTCACGTGCGGCCAGAACGTCACCCTTTACGAAGCCCAATCCTGCGTCAACAGAATCAATGAGCAGGCCGGCGGGGCCATCGACATCAAGTTCGGCGTCAGCATGAACCCCAATTTGACCGACAGTTTGCTCGTCTCGGTCATCGCCAGCGACTTCACCGATGAGTACGATTTCACGACCGTACCGCAATTCAAGATGCCAAAAGATCCGAAAGAGCTTGGGTCAGGCGTTCAAGAAGCCCAGAAAAAAGAAATCAAAGACCTGGAGAAAAACGACGTCGGAGCCTCCAACGAACAAGTCGACCTCGCAAGCGAGATTCTTCCGGACTTCCTTAAAGGAAGCGACGGGGGAAATCAAAACTCCTAATCTTGCTTTATCCTCTTTTTACAACTATAGTGATAGCGGCTTAGACGGAAGACACGACCGAATAGAGACAGACAGCGAGCCCCTTGGATGAAAACGGGGCATTCGAAAGGCCATCACTTCCCAGCTATTTCCCTGAAAGATCAATTAAGGGAGACGCCAGCCTGGCGTTATCGGGCATCGAGAGCGGAGGGCATTCCTCCGAAATAAGGTGGTACCACGCATTGATGCGCCCTTAGGTAATTCTGGGGCGCTTTTATTTCCCCAAAAGGAGCAGAGAGTATGGCTTTGAAAGACACGTTGCTGATGCCGAAGACCGGTTTTGAGATGAGAGGTAACCTCAACAAGAAAGAACCTCTTTTCATCGAGAGATGGGATTCGGAGAAACTCTACGAGAAGATGAATGAAAACCGCGCTGGATGTGAGGAATACCTTCTTCATGATGGTCCTCCATACGCCAACGGAGACATTCATTGCGGCCATATGCTCAACCGTCTTTTGAAGGATTTCACGATCCGTTACAAGAACATGTGCGGTTTCAAAACCCCGTTCGTTTTCGGATGGGACACGCATGGCTTGCCGATCGAAGTGAAGATGAGCAAATCCGGATTCGACAGAAAACACATGAGCGTCGCCGATTTCAGAAGCGCCTGCGAAGACTATGCGAAGAAACAAGTCGAAAGGCAAAAAGCCCAGATCCATCGTCTGGGTTGCTTGGGCGACTACGACCATCCTTATCTCACTCTGAGCAAAGAGTTTGAGGCCAGGGAGATTGACGTTTTCGCCGCGATGGCCCTCAAAGGGCTTATCTATAAAGGACTTAAGCCAGTCTATTGGTCGCCATCGAGCGAATCCGCGTTGGCGGAGGCCGAAGTCGAATATGCCGACGTCATCGCCAAAACGATGTATGTCTATTTCGATGTGGCCGACGGCAAAGGCCTTTTGCCAGACGACGCCAAACTCATAATCTGGACCACGACCCCATGGACCATCCCAGCCGATTTGGCCCTCACGGTCAACCCGTTATTCGAATATGGGCTTTTCCAAACCGAAAAGGGGAAGTTCGTCTTCCTCAAGTCTTTGGCTTCCTCACTTCAGGAAAAACTTCATTTCGAGAAATGCGAGTTATTGAAGAGCTTCAAGGGACAGGAGATGGAATACATCACCGTCCATCATCCTTTATATGATAGGCTGAGCACCGTCATTTTGGCTTCATTCGTCACCGATGACAGCGGCACTGGCATCGTCCACACGGCCCCAGACCACGGCGTCGATGACTTCAACGCCTGCTTCAAATACGGAATCAAGCCGTTCTGCCCCGTCGACTCAAGGGGCTACATGCACTTGGAGGAGAACGATCCCTGCAATGGCAAGTTCTATCAGGAAGCCAATGACATCGTGATAGAAGAGTTGAAGGCCAATGGCCACATGCTCCTCGAGGAAGACATCACCCATAGCTATCCTCATGACTGGAGAACCCATAAGCCCATCATCTTCAGAGCCACCCCACAGTGGTTCTGCTCGATCGAGCCTATAAAAGAACAGCTTCTGAAGGAAATCCATGAGATCAAATGGAACCCGAGCTGGGGCGAAGGCAAGATGGTCAACATGGTCAAAGACAGGACCGATTGGTGCATTTCGAGGCAAAGAAGCTGGGGCGTCCCGCTTCCGATCATCTATAACGAAGACGGCAGCCCAATCATCGAAAAAGAAGTTTTCGACCATATCAGGGACATCATCGCGAGTGAAGGATCTAACGCCTGGTTCACCCGTTCTGAGAAAGAATTGCTCCCAGAAGGCTACACAAACAAGAAATCGCCGAATGGCTTGTTCAAGAAAGAGACCGACATCATGGACGTTTGGTTCGATTCCGGCTCCTCATGGAACGGCGTCCTTCGCGAGAGGGGATTAAAATACCCGGCCGACCTCTATCTAGAAGGCAACGACCAATACAGGGGATGGTTCAATTCGTCCCTCATCCTTTCGACTGCCTACCTCGGCGTCGCGCCGTTCAAGAACTGCGTCACCCATGGCTGGGTCATGGATGAGAATTGGCAAAAAATGTCCAAATCGGCCGGAAACGGCATCGACCCCAGCAAGATCGCCAATCAATTCGGGGCTGACTTGCTCCGCTTATGGGCCGCTACCGTGAACTATGAGTCCGACGTCAGGATCTCAGAGTCCATCATCACAAGCATCAGCGACCAATACCGCAAAATCCGCAACACCTTTAAATTCATGCTTGGGAACCTCCAAGACGGCGATAAGGAGTATGTTCCGAGCGATGAGTCAAAGAACCTTTCACCGGTCGACAAATGGGTTTTGGCAGAGTTAGAAGACGTCAAGAACAAAGCCTTGAGAGACTATGATGATTTCCATTTCTCCAGCGTCTCCATGGGCATAACGAACTTCTTGGTCGAGCTTTCGAACTTCTATCTCGACTACGCCAAAGACATCCTTTATTGCGACAAAGCCGATTCTCCAAGGAGAAAGGCCGTCCAATATGTCATTTATCAGCTGAGCTTCCAGCTTTGCTTGCTCTACAATCCGATCCTTAGCTTCACGATGGATGAAGTCTATTCGTTCATCCCATCTCACAAACTCGCATCGCCTCAGCTTGAGGATATGCCGAAGGAAAGCCATGTTTACGGATCTGATGTCCTTTCCGAATACAAGGATTTCACCGCCCTTAGAGACGTGGCTTTGAAAGCCCTTGAAGACGAGAGGGCAAAAGGCAGCTTTGGTTCCAGCCAAGAGGCCGAACTTGACCTTGTCTGCGAAAAAGATGGGCTATACGGCACTTTGTCGTCTTTGGACAAAGATGAGATCGCCCGTTATTTCGGAGTCAGCAAAGTAGTCTTGGCAAAAGGCGAAAAGAACCAAGCCTCATCACACAAAGCCAGCGGAGTTTTATGTGACAGATGCCGCAACTATAGAGATGATGCTAAGATGAGCGAAGAAGGCTGCCTCTGTGAGAGATGCCGCGAGGCTTTAGGAAAGTAGGTTATCATGAGCGAAGAAGCGAAGCAGAACAACGTCCAGGACGCTCAAAAGCCCGATAACGAGGCTCTTGAAACGCCAGTGGAAGCCAAAAAGGAAGACGAAAAAAAGAAAGAGCCAAAATCCGTTTGGACCTGGAAGTCGTTTTTCCATAGTTTCATATGGATGGCCATTCTTTTATTCGCCATTGACCTCATCAGCAAATGGGTTGTCCAGCTGAATTATTCGTCTTGGAACCCGACCTCTAAAGGGGTCGCGATCATCCCAAACTTCTTTTACCTATATTTGACCCACAATACCAAGGCCGCGTTCGGAGATTGGATGGGCTTAGGCGATGATGTGGTGTGGGTAAGGGTCGTCCTCATCGTCATCTCATGGGTTATGAGCGTCCTGATCGGCTATTATTGGTATAAACACCTCAACAAGAAAGACCATTTGGTCGATTCTATCTTCGCCCTTTGCTTTGCTGGGGCCTTAGGGAATGCGATCGATAGGACATTCTATTGGAAAGGGATAGCTGGCTTCGATGGCGTCATCGACTTCTTCGCCTTCTATATTTATGGACCTGATAAGTCACCGTTCGCCATTTTCAACGTGGCTGATTCCTGCCTTGTGGTAGGGGTCATCATGGCGGTTGTCGTGATGATCGTGAGAGAGATCAAAGCAGGGGAGAAAGGGATGGATAAAAAGTGATGGAAAAAGAAGAGAACAACAAAATCATCGTCGATGAGATATTAGAAAAACACCGCCTTGATGAGGCTCTCTTTTCTTTGGGCGTAGCCCTCTCCAGAAGCAAGGTCCAATCGCTGATTAAAAATGGGAAGGTTCTTGTAAATGGAAAACAGGAAAAGTCCCATTATTGCTTAAGAATTGGTGATGTTGTTGAATACCAAGAATATACTGAAAAACCACTAGATATAGTTGGAGAGGATATCCCTCTTAACATCGTCTACGAGGATGATGACATCCTCGTCATCAATAAGCCCGCCGGCTTAGTTGTCCACCCTGGGAACGGACATTATTCCGGAACCCTTGTCAACGCTCTTGTCTATCACGAAGAGAAGCTCGCCCATGAAGACGATTTGGTTCGTCCGGGGCTCGTTCATCGAATCGACAAGGACACTTCTGGCTTATTATGCATAGCCAAAACCGATTTTGCTTTTGACGGCCTTTCAAAACAGCTTAGGGACCATTCGATGCACCGCGAATACTACGCCTTGGTCAAAGGGACCATATACGAGGACGAAGGGAAGATCGACGCTCCGATTGGAAGGGACGTTATCCATCCGACTCGTTTTGCGATTGACCTGAACCATGGCCGCGAAGCCGTCACGTTCTTTCATGTCGAAAAACGCTACAAGGAGCCATACACCTTCATTTCATGCCGCCTATTGACCGGAAGGACCCATCAAATCAGGGTCCACATGAATTACATCGGCCATCCAATCATCGGAGATCCGCTTTATGGAAGCGGAAATCGCAAACTCTATAACAAAGGGCAGCTTCTTCACGCCTATCGGTTGACCTTCGTTCATCCAAGGACTCAAAAAGAGGTCTCTTTCGAGGCCCCGTTGCCGCAATACTTCCAAGACGTCCTCGCTTCGATAAACTAATCAAGCTTCTTATAATTGGCAAAGTTCTTTTTGACGATTTTGTCGAGTTCGTCTTTGCCGTATTTTTCGACAAACTCTTTGGCAAACGAATTAACGTCCTCTCCGGCCCCGAAAGGAATATCCATCTGATATTTCTTCGATAAGTCCGCCATTTTTCTTAAAAACGAATAACGGGCGATGACACTGGCAAGAGCTACCGAAGGAAAACATGATTCGCCTTTGGTGTGGAAGACGACGTTCCTGACGACTTCCTTTTCTTTTTTTAGGTAAGAGAAATATAAGCCAGGTTCGGCGAATTGGTCCTGATAGATATAAGGGGTTTTGTGTTTTTTCAGAAGATTGAGATAGCAGGCGTTATGCATTTTGGCCTTGATCGCGTTCATGTTGAACTCATCATGGATCTCGTTGTATTTTTCGTTAGGAAGCGAAAGCTGGGAGTAGGGGAACTCTTTGATGAGGGCGGCTCCGATTGAAAGGATATACTTATCGTCCATCTTCTTGCTGTCGGTGATGCCCAACTCATCAAGCCTTGATAGATCTTTGCTTTCGAGGAAAGAGGCACATACGCAGATGGGGCCAAAGAAGTCCCCGGTTCCGACTTCGTCAGATCCTATTTGTGGATACGAATTACGGATTTCGTCCATCATATGTGGTTTTTTGACCGTTGGTTTTGCCATTGGCTTTGACATATTGGCGGCGTCTTTGTCCCACATCAAAGCCTCTTGAATGGCATTGATGCCTTGAAAGACCACTTTGGAATGACCCTTGCCATTCGCTTTGAAAATCGTCACGACGACTCCTTCGCCCTTAGCAAAAATATCGACATAGGGATTAGGGTTCTCTTCTTTGAATTCCGAATAGAACTCTTTCATTTTCGAAATGGTTTCAGGCGAAGGCTCAAAGCTGTATATCGGCAAGACGTTTTTCATATGTTTACTATTATCAATGTTAAAGATACTCGATGGTAGGAATATCATCTTCCGGATGTTTGCGTTTCTTCCTTTTCTTCTCAGTCAACAGATAGCTACGGTCGACAAGTTTTTTGACTTTTCGAATGTCGAGTCCCTCTATGAGATAAACGCTTATCCATAGTCTGTGATTCATATGATATGCCGGGAAAAAGTAGTGGCCGTCGATTAAACCGTCGATTTCATTCGGCGAAAGCTTGAGGTTTAGCAAATCGGCATGGCCTTCATTTCCGAACCCAAGGCTCTTCTTGGAAACGAGCATGAAAAGCGCGAACCATTTCCGATTATTCTCGTGGCGGAAGACGCCATCATCGATATCATCCGAAAACGGAGTGTCGTAGACGGCTCCTTCTTTTCTTGAGCAATAATCCTCAAGGGTTTTTCTGATCTCGTTTTTCATCAAGTGGATTATCCTTCAAAAATCGTTGATATGATAGGCCGTTTCTCATATTTGCTCGCATATCTGTTCAAGGCGTAGCCTTCTAGGTGATATAATCACGCCGTGCAAAACATTTACGAGAAATTTGAATTCAACAGAATCAGCGGCGAGATCGCTTCTTACGCCAGGACCGAAGTCGGAAAGGCCAAAGCTCTTGAGCTTAAGGCTTTCACTGATGTCGACGCCTTAAAAAACGAATTGGCCAAACTCGAAGAAATGTCGTTTTTGCTTGCGAGATTTGGAAGAATCCCCATCGAGGTCAGCAGCGATTTGGAAAAGTCGGTGGCCCTTGCAAGAAAAGGCGGCGTTCTTTCAATCGAAGAATTGGAGAGGGCGGCGAATGACGTCATTCAACAAAAGCACGTTATTTCATATTTCGCCCAAATAAGTGATTCTCCTTTGCTGATCGAATATTCTTCTCATTTTCCTCATTTGGATTTCCTTGAGAAAGACATCCATAAGATAATCGCCCCGGATATGTCGATTTTCGACAACGCCTCGCCAAAGCTCAAAAGCGTCCGCGTTGGCATCGTAAGACTTGAAAACGAGATGAAGAAGAAACTTGGCTATGTCCTTGATTCCAACAAGGTCTATCTAAGCGATACCACCCTGACGATCAAGAACGGGCATTACGTCTTGCCGGTCGCCAATGCATATAAGAACAAAGTCAAAGGCATCGTCCAAGATGTCTCCAATAGTGGCGAGACCACATTCATCGAGCCCGAAGTCCTCGTCGAGATGAACAACAAAATGGTCGAGCTCCGCAACGACGAAAGGGAAGAAATTCATCGTCTTCTCGGAGTTTTGTCCAGTGAGATCGCCTCAAATGGCGATTCGGTCTTGCTGAATAACTCAATGATCGGATATCTTGATTTCCTTCAGTCCAAAGCCCTTTATGGCGAAAAGACCAAATCGCACGTAGCCACCATAAGCAACGATCCGATCGTCGACTTGACCTTAGCCCGCCATCCTCTGATTGATCCGGCGAAAGTGGTCGCAAACGATTTCAAGTTGGACGAGAAGACGAGTTTGGTCGTCATCTCTGGGCCTAACGCCGGCGGCAAGACCGTGGCCTTGAAGACTCTTGGCCTTTTGGTTTTGATGAATCAGTGCGGATTGGCCATCCCAGCCGAAGAAGGGGCCACCTTAAGCTATTTCAAGCACATATACGTCGACATTGGCGATTCTCAGTCACTGAGCGACAACCTTTCGACATTCTCGGGGCACATGCAGAACATCTCGGAGATCCTCTCTTCCGTCGGAGGGAAGGATTTGGTGCTTCTTGACGAAGTCGGGACCGGAACCTCTCCAAAAGAAGGCGAAGCCATCGCCTTTGCCGTCATTTCTTATCTTTTAAGAAAACACGCCCTCACGATGGTTTCATCGCATTTCGAGGGGCTTAAGGCCTACGCGTTGTCTCATGAGGAAATCGTGAACGCATCAATGGTTTTCGATGAAAAGAAACTGCTTCCGACCTATAAGCTGAAGATGGGTCTTCCTGGAGAATCCTATGGTTTGGTCGTGGCCAAACGCTTTGGGTTGCCGGATGAGGTCCTTAACACTGCCGAAGGCTATCTTTCGCAGCATGAGGAGGCCAGCGTCAGCGAAGCCATCAAACGTCTGGGGCAGGTCACCAAAGAGACCGAGGAAGAAAAAGCCAAGGTCAAGGCGAAAGAGGACGAACTTCTGAAACGCGAGAAGAGCCTCGACAGCGAGAAAGCCGCCCTTCAGTTACGACAGGAACATTATCTTTCTGACGTCGAAGAGAAGAAAAACGAGCTTTTAAGGGGCTACGAGGAAAAGATGGATGACATCCTTCACTCGGTCACGAGGAGCGACGTCAAGCTTCATGAGGTCATATCAGCGAAAAAGAAACTTGATGACCTTCAGGAAAAAGCCAAAGAAGAGCATTTCAACGAGCCGATAAAAGTCGGCGATTACGTGAATATCCCGTCTTTATATTCCTCGGGCCGCGTCCAAAGCATCGATGGTAGCAAAGTAATAGTCGTCAGCAAGGAAGGCCTCTCTTTCAAGACCAAAGCCGACAAACTGGTCCGCGTAGAAGAACCGAAAAAAGACAATGCCGCTCCTCTTTCAGGCTTAAAGGTCGATGAGATGGCCTTCAAGAAGAGCGTTCCTCTTGAACTCAATTTGATTGGACAGCACATCGATGAGGCCTCTTTCAACCTCGACAAGTATCTCGACGAATGCCGGCTCAAGCATTTCAAGCGCGTGAGGATCATCCATGGCTGGGGCAGCGGAGCTTTAAGAAACCTCGTCCGTGATTATTGCGATTCTCATAAGGATTTCATCGCCTCTTATGAAGGGGCTGACGGAAGCGAAGGGGGCGGTGGCGCCACAATCGTCCACCTCAAGTGATGGAACTGAGCGAGAAGCTAAAACGACAAATCGCCCTTTTGCCAGACAAGCCGGGCGTTTATCAGATGAAAGACGCCGATGACAGGATAATCTACATCGGCAAAGCCAAAAACCTCAAAAAACGGGTATCCCAGTATTTTCTCAGACCCCAAAGCGGAAAAGTCCTCGCGATGGTCAGTCACGTCGACCATTTCGATTTCATCATCGTCCACAGCGACAAAGAAGCTTTCATCCTCGAGATGAACATGATCCAAACCCATTATCCCAGGTACAACATCATGCTGATGGACGACAGCCACTATCCTTACATCGCCCTAAAGCGGGACGACGCTTTCTTAAAAATAACCAGGGACAACAAGGACAGAAGATATTTTTATTTTGGCCCGTTCCCGAATTCTGGCGATGCCTATAAGACGATTGACATCATCAATAGCCTCTATCCGACCAGGAAGTGTCGAAACATCCCCAAAAAAGCCTGTCTTTACTATCATTTAGGCCAGTGTTTAGGGCCTTGCATCAACAAAATAGAGCCAGCCGAGTATCAAAAGATGTACGACGGCATCAAGCTTTTCCTTGACGGCGGAGTAGACAATGTCCGCAAGATGCTCAAAGAAAAAATGGAGGCAGCCTCAGATGAAGAACGCTACGAGGACGCCGGCCATTACAAAGGACTTCTAGATGCCCTAGAGAAAACGATCAGCAAGCAAAGCGTCGAATTAAATGGCGACAAAACCGACCGCGATGTCTTCGCTTACGCCGAAAGGGACGGTTATGTCTCTTTGTCGATACTGACCTACCGCCATGGGCTTTTGCTAGGAAAGAAAGTGCAAGTCGTGCCTAGTTTCTTAGATGCCGAAAGCCAAGTGAGCGAACTCATCGAATCCTATTACCGGACAAACTCATTGCCTGACGAGATCCTTTGCAACGTCAAAGGGTTCAAGGAGGAATTCCTTTCCGTCTATCCGGAAGCCAAAGTCGGGACTCCGAAAGAAGGCCGTCTATTGGCGATGATCGACATGGCCGCCTTGAATGCCAGACAGGGCCTTGACTCCCATTTCATGTCCGCCCGCCTCGATGACGACAATCTCGCCTTGCTTGAGGAGCTTGGAAAGCTGCTTGAGATAAAAACTCCTTACAGAATCGAGCTTTTTGATAACTCCCATCTTCAGGGTTCTTCGCCAGTGGGGGCCATGGTTTGCTACATAAACGGCGAACCGGCCAAAGGGATGTACAGAAAATTCCATCTCTCTAACGAAGACGCCGGAGATGACTACCATTCAATGAAAGAAGTCACTTACAGGCGTTATTCAAGGCTTAAAAAAGAGGGCCTATCCTATCCAGACTTGATTTTGGTTGATGGTGGCTTGCCACAGGTCCACGCCTGCGAAGAGGCCCTTAAAGAGGCCGATGTCGATATAGCGGTCTATGGTCTTTATAAAAACGACAAGCATCAAACCGAAGGCATCATCGACAAAAACGAGAGAACTTGTCCCTTAGACAACAAATCGCCTCTCTTCTTTTTGCTCATGAGGATGCAGGATGAAGTCCATCGCTTTGCCATATCTTTTCATAAACAGGAAAGAAGCAAAGCCATGTCCAAGAGCCTTTTTGACGATGTGGCTGGCATCGGCCCGAAAAGAAAAGAGACACTCCGGAAACACTATCCAACCATCGAGAGCCTCAAAAACGCCACGGAAGAGGAATTAAGACAGATTCTTCCGGAGGAGACGGCCTCGCTTTTGTTTCAGCAAATCAAGAGATTGTGAGCCTTGCCCTTCCTACGGAAGATGAGTATAGTATTTAAGCGCAAAAGCGAAATGTGCCCGTAGCTCAGCTGGATAGAGCAACAGCCTTCTAAGCTGTGGGTCAGGCGTTCGAATCGCCTCGGGCGCGCCAAACGCGAATGAACACCAACGGAAGCTGGTGTTTTTCTTTACTTAAGGAAGATGACTATTCAATTGAAGAACTCTCAAGGCTCCAATGAGATGAGCGAAGCAAGTATAATCATCAATAGGAGAATGAAATCATGCCAATCGATTACATACCTTATCTAAGAAAGATGGTCGGTCATTCAAGAGTCCTGACGGTAGGCCTTTGTGCCTTGATAGTGGATGAAAAAGGGCGGATTCTCCTTGAGAAAAGGAGAGACAACGGCCTTTATTGCCTTCCTGGAGGATCGTTGGATCTCGATGAAAAGCTGCTAGATGGCTTAAAGAGGGAAATCCTTGAGGAAACAGGAATCAAGATCGAAGAGGCCAAGCTATTGATGATTAGCAGCGGGCCATCCACAAGACTCGTCTATCCAAATGGCGATGTTACCGAATACGTTGATTTCGCTTATCTTTGCCACGTGAATGGGGATGTTCACATGAACGAGCATGATGATGAAAGCGTAGAGGTGTTTTTCGCTGAAATTAAGGATCTCCCGAATGATGAACAGCTTTTGCGTGGCACAAGAAAAATCATCGATAAGTATCTGAGCGGGGATCTATCTTTGAGCATCGACTGAGCGTTAAAGAAGAAAGTTTATCGATGAGGTGGTAGCGTTTACTCATGGATAAAGAAGACGAAAGATATCTATATAGGGCGAATGAATACCTTCGCTTGCTGAGTAAAGGCGAGGAAGCCTCCTCAATCAGGATGCTATTCATGAAAGAGTTTCCTTCCTTCTGCCCAAAAAGAGCACGGAAACTCATCGAAGAAAGTCCGATGACCGCTGAAGAGAAAACCATTCTCTTGTCGTCTATGCTCCCGCATAAAAAAAGCCAATTGCCTGAGGCTGAAGAGTGCTTCGACGAGGAGTGCTCGGAACCTATAAAAAAGTAAACTTTACATTTATTTAGTAGCGGAAAACCGCGTATTTATTCTAGAAATGCGCCTTATTTGGCCAAAATCTATTTTCGTGGGTTTTCGGATATTTACACTTCTGGCAAAAGGGTGATATATTTGCGCCTTATGAAATCAACATTGGTATTAATCGGCGGTGGGGAGATCGGACGTGGCGAAACTTTTCCCATCGATAAGAAAATAGTCTCTTTGGTCCGTAGAGGAAACCCGCACGTCCTTTTCATCGGGGCCGCTTCGGACGACGTCCCATCATATTTGGAAGCCGTCAGAAGGATGTACTCGTCCTTTTGGGCTGAAACCCTTCCGTTCGACTTGGCCGAAAACCGTCCGGACAAAGAAGAGATGATGAGCGCCATAAGTTGGGCCGATGTTATTTACTTAGGTGGTGGCGACACTCGCAAGCTGATCAAAGCCCTCGATGAGAGTGGTTTCTCGTCATTGCTCATCAAGGCCATGGACGTAAGAGAAGACTTAGTGGTGGCAGGCCTTTCGGCCGGGGCCAGTTACTGGTTCAAGGAAAGTTACGCCGACTGTGACATCATGGAGGGCAAGAGCGACAAAATGGTCTTTCTTCCGTGCTCTGGTTATCTGCCATTCATTTTCACTCCACATGCTGAGCAAGCGGATAGGAAGGGGTTTGATAAAGAGCTTAAGGACAGAGAGTTCGGTGAGGCTTATGCCATTTCTGGGAATGCCGCTTTGATAATCACGAGCAAAGGAAACGTCGCCTTCAAAGGTTCACCGACATCATTCGTCAATCATTACTCAAAAATCGGTCACTCTATTACTAAGAAATCTCTTTGAAAAACCTATCGGTTGCTGGCTGATAATTACTGATTTTGAAAACTAGGAATGTTCCGATAAGCAGTGGTATTATTCCCATAAATATATCGGTAAAAAAACTGATATATCGGTATTTACATTTTTTAGCCAACTACGTTGATAATTTATAAATTGCCAAATTATAAGATTCCGTCAAATTATTCCATATTTTGTAAGATTAGGCTTGTTGTGTAGGTAATTAATTACCTATATCTTAATGATGCGATTCTTTATTTAAAAAGGAGAACTTTATGAAACGCAAAATCGTCCTTCTAGCCGCTGCTAGCTTGGCTTCATTAGGCTTAGTCAGCTGCAATTCTACCGAGAACAACACCGGAACCGGCAGAGAGAGCCAAGTCCAGGCTGTCGCGACCACCTTCCAAGAACAGCTCACCAACGCTGGCTTGAAAGTGACCTATGTCGATCCGAACCCAGACTTCACCAAGACCGAAGGAGCCGTCGCCGGCTATCCTGACGCCACGACCGGTGGAAGCAATGCCCCGCTCTATACCGCCGCCAGCATTTCCAGCTTCCCAGAATTGCTTTACCGCAGCTCTTTGAAGTACGTCGAGTACTACTGGAACAAAACTGACGGAACGACCGGTGTCAAAACCCTCACCGATGCCGCCAAACTCGACGATGCCAAGTACATGACCGCCCTCTTCCCGAACGATGGCAACTTCTATGAGATCAAATCCTTCAAGAATGCCATTGGAACCAAGACCTTCGCGACTGCCGATGTCACCGGAAACGTCAACATGGCCGTCTTCGGAGCCGCCATCAGCAGTGAGACCGTCGGTGAAACGACCACCTATTTTGTCAATGCCACCTATTTGACATCCGGCATCACCACGACCAACCTTCTCAACACTGGAAAAGGCGAGCTTCTCTACTACGAGTACAACTACGCATCAAATGACAAGATGGGCCCAGGCACCAGAAACTATGGCTGCCGCGTTGACTTCACCGTTGATTTCAGCAATACCTCCATCACCAAAGCCGACAAGAGCAAAGTCACCATCACCGAGAAAGGCAACGCCCCGGCCTATACCGAGTATGCCTACCTCACAACCCGTTTGGTTCTCACCAATCTCAAGACTCTTGGCTAATCGCCGAATCTAAGTCTTCATGAAGCCCCATCCATCATGGTGGGGCTTCTTTTTTATGCACCGGTGCACTATTATCTATCTTATGAAAAGGGCTCGGATTTTTCTTTTAGCGCCAGCTATGATGCTGGTTCTCCCTTTCCTTATGTCCAATTCTCCAGCGCCCACTTATCCTGATATTTCGGCTGATGATCACCCTTATTCGATAAGGGTCACCAAAACGTCGACATACGAAAGCTCACATCAGCTTTGCGTGAACGTCGATAACAATTCGGATGTGACTTTCTTACCAACCGGTTTCAGCGTTCACAAAAATGGATTGACCGTTCAAGAATATCCATACGCTTTCGACGTTTCTTATATCAACTTCATCTTGCCAAACACCAGCAGCTCAGATCTCGAAGCCTACGTTTATTCTTCCGAAGCCCCCTCTTGGCTAGATGACCCAGAGGCCACTATTTCGCTCATGGGATCGTATGGAACTTTAAACAAAACCACTTCGACGTCTTTCATTTGCCCAGAGCCCACTTTGGAGAAATCCGAAGAGACCGGAGATCCGAGCTTTTCCAAATTCTCTACTAACTTTTCCTGGTTCAACTTCGCTGATGGCAGCGGATACAGCTCCGTTTATTGCAATAACGTTTTCTCTTATAAGGATAAGGAATATTCATTTTTCACCAAAACATATAAAAACGGCGGCACTATTGTAACCTACTCGAATAATGTAACCTTCTTAAAGGACGGAGAATCCCCGGAAGTCAGCGATTTCACTTACGTCAGAACGGACTTTTATGATTCTACGTTTGATGGCAGCGGTTATAGAAAAAGAAACAACGGCTCTTTCTGGGCAAGCTTATTAGCTGGCGGTGGGCTTATCGTCGTCGTAATCGGCCTCATCATCTCGATTTTGCTTTTGCTGGGCGTCGTGGTATTCGCTATTGTTCGCGTTTGCAAGAATGCCTGAAGTGAAAGAAGACGTAAAGCCCGGCTTCGATTAAGAAGACAGCCAGCGGGATTAAGAAGTAGAGGAGCATGTTCATCGGCTTCGAGATGCCGCTTATCAGGATTCCAATCAAATAAGAGACGGCGTTGGCTATCAATGATGAAGCGAAGGCCATGACCGGCTTTTTTGGTTTTAAGAACGAATAGACGGTTCCTTCGATGAGGAAGATGGCAAGCTCCAGATAAAAAACGTTGGTGCCGACTTTACCGAAATCCGAATAGTAGATGATCATCGACAGGGAGACGTTGGTGATGATGTTGATGATGGCTATTTCCAAGATGAAATAAGGGTCGTAACGCTTCGAAAAAGCCATGACGACCGGAATTTCGATGGCAAGAGTCAGGAATAGAGCCCCAAAAGTCCCAAGAAGAACATCCATGAAGGCATGATAAGGCAATAGTCTAAGAAATGAAACTCACTTTGCCGTTCGAGATGTCATAGACGGCTTCGTCGACAAGAAGGCCGGCTTCGGCTTTTTTCGCCTCGACGCCAGCTTCATGTCCATTGATTTTTACGGCTTCCGCGTAGTCTTTGGTCGACTTGATCCTGGCTTTTATCTCATCGATGAGCTCTTTTAATTCGGCATTCTCGCCATTCTTTTCCAAAGCGGCTCCAACCGCTCCGCAGTTCGTGTGCGACAGTATCAGCAAATAAGAAACATGGAGATGAAGATAGGCGTATTCAATCGAGCCAATCGTATCCATCGAAAGAGCCTCGCCAGCCGTTCTGATGGTGAAGAAACTGCCGATTGGCATATCGAAGATGTATTCAGGAACGACCCTCGAATCAGAGCAAGTCAGGACGATGGCAAAAGGTTTTTGACCATGTTTTGAGGTTTCTTTTATCGCTTCCATGCTCTTTTCGATTGCTGAATTAGCGCCTTTTAGAAAACGCTGATTGCCATCAACCAAGGCTTTTCTTATGTTCTGCTCTTCCATGTTTTTTTTCCATTGATGAGACTGATTCATCAACAATCCATTGATTATATGACGATTATTATGGATCAAATGCATTTATGCGCCATTTGATTTAAGGATATTGAAAGAAATTCAGAAGATGATAAATTGTAATGGTTCAAATGTTTGAACCGAAGAACGGAGCAAAAAGATGAAAGAGAACTGTGAAAGTCAAAAACTGGCCGAAGAATTCGCTTCTTGCCAGGAGTCATTCATTGCCTTAGGGGATGAAACGAGGATTCACATCATCGTTGAAATGTTGAAGCTCGGAGACAAAAAGGGCATCAGGGTAGGGCAGATATGCCATATCGCGAACCTTTCAAGGCCCGCCGTCAGCCATCATATGCATTATCTTAAACAGGCCGGATTCGTCAAAGTCCGCAAAGAGGGCACCAAGAATTATTATTATCTCGATGCCGACCTTGCCTCCTTCCAAAAAGTGATCGACCTTTGCCATCACGCCATGGAGATGGCCGAGCGCAGCAAAAAAGAAAAAGGCATCGAGTAATTTTCTTAATAGAGAGACGAGCTGATTTTAGCCAACGTCATTTGCGGTTTTTCTAAGCATTGCCCTTTACTAACCATTTCATGGTTGTGTAAAATATCTTCAATGGATTCACTTAAAAGCCTGCTCGATAAAAAGCAGTACGACTTGATCATCTCTTTGACCGAATGTTCGGAAGACCCGGAGGCGCTCGTTTACCGGATCAGCGCTTATTTGGGCAAGGGCGACGCCAAGAGCGCCCTTTCGTTGATTCTTAATAACCGTGAGATGCTCTATTCCTTCAATCCGTTCCTCACGATGAAAAGCAATTTTGAGATCCGTTTCATCCTTCATCAGTTCGATGAGGCCTACGATGATCTTGAGTATTACCGCAACAGACCATATGTCTCACAGGCCGTCGAAGAATATCTCCGCGACCTTCCGACGATAATCCGCACCAACGAGAGAAACCAGCAATTGGCTAAAAACTATTCCGAGGAAGACATCGAAAAGATCTTCAAAACCTCGACCGATGACTATGAGGTCCTCTCTTTATTGAACTATCTCCAGGGGTCTTCGATCTCCCAATACATCAGCTACGTGAAAGACATTTTGGTCGGCAACAGACATCCGCAGGTGAAAACCTACGCTTTGCTATTGCTTATCAGCCAGCGTTACCCCTTCGAAGTGACTTTCTCCAAAAACGGGAACGTCTATCACCTTGTCCCTGAGAGATTGACGCCGCCATATACAGGCGAGACGTTCAATTCATTCGTCTATTTCATCAAAGAACAAGCGGCTGATCCTTCGGTGGCCAACATCGCCCTTTCTTTGCTCAACGACTACATAATCGACGTTTACCCCGAAGAGGTCATCACGAAGAAGGACGACCCATTATTGGCGACCTCGCTCATAAAGCTGGCCAGAGAATATCTCCATTCCAGCATCGGAGTCGAGGGGTACATCGAGAAATTCTCCCTCGACAAGCATGAAGTCGAGGCCCTTGCGAGCCGCATCAAAGGCATTCTCGATTCGGTGCCGACTTTAAAAATTTGATTTTTCTTGAGCATTTATGCCTTTTTGAAGCCTTTTTGTTTGGAAACTATCTTAAGATAGGCTATATTATTCCACGTGCCAATTTTTCTTAGAGGATAAAACAATAATGAAACACACCGTCGAAACCTTAACTCCGAGTCAGCGCAAAATCGTCGTGAGTGTCGACCAGCCAGTCTGGAAGGCCGCTCAAGACAAGGCCTTCAACAAAGCCGCCAGCAAGGTCTCCATCCCGGGCTTCCGCCCAGGCAAAGCCCCGAAGGAACTCATCAAAGAGAAGATCAATCCGGAATCGCTATTCAACGAGGCCATCGAAGAGATCCTCACCCCGGTCTATTCCGAGGTCATCACCGAGGAGAAACTCACCCCGTTCTTCCGTCCAAGCGTCAACGTCACCAAATTAAGTGCCGATGAGCTCGAGCTCGTCTACACCGTCACCCTCTTCCCAAGCACCAAACTTGGCGAGTACAAAGGCCTCAAAGCCACCAAAGTGGCCCCGAGCGTCGATGAAGAAGAAGTCAACGCCGCCATCAAGAAATTGCTCGAAGGCAATTCTTCCTTGGTCTTGGTCGAGCGTCCAGCCAAACTCGGCGACACCGTCGTCCTTGATTTCGATGGATATCTCCCAGACGAGAAGGGCAATCTCAAGAAGTTCGAAGGCGGAGAAGCCAAGAACTACTCGCTCGAATTAGGATCCCATCAGTTCGTCCCGGGATTCGAAGAAGCCGTCGTTGGACTAAAGGCCGGCGAGAAGAAAGACATCAAAGTCACCTTCCCAACCAACTACGTCAAGGATTTGGCCGGCAAAGAGGCCACCTTCAAGATTGAAGTCCACGAAGTCAAAGAAAAACAGACCCCAGCCCTTGATGAAGAAGCCGTCAAAGAACTCAACATCAAAGACGTCGACAGCGTCGAGAAACTCAAGGCCCACGAGAAAGAGACCATTCTCAAAGACAAAGTCTCCAAGGCCGAGGCTGACTATTACAACGCCATCATGGCCGAGATCGTCAAAGGAACCACCTACGTCATCGATGATTCGATCATCGTGAACGAAGCCGCTCAGATGGAAGAGAACCTCAAGAAGCAAGTCGAGCAGCAAGGGCTCAGCTTCGAGCAGTATCTTGAAATCACCGGCGGCAAAGAGGAAGACCTCAAGAAGACCTACCACGAGCAGGCTGAGAAGAACATCAAAGAGTTCTTGGCCACCGAGGAGATCGCCAAAGCCGAAAAGATCCTCGTTTCCGATGAGGACGTCGCCGCGGAGATCAAAAAGATCGCCGAGCAATATAAGATGAAAGAGGACGAAGTCAAAAACATCCTCTCGAAGAACATGGAGCAGTGGAAAGAGAACCTTCGCCAGAAGAAGATTCACGATTTCATCGTTTCCGTCAGCAAATAATAAGGATTGTCCTTACTTAATTAGCTAACTTGCCAAGGCTGGGAAAACACTCCTGGCCTTGGTTTTGTTTCTCCGTTAGCACTTATCAGTTGACAGTGCTAAAAGCCCACTTATAATGAAAAGCGTCGAATTCGAGATATTCACTCATAGGAGGAATTCAAATGAACGAAAACCCTAACAATAACAACAAGCTTGTGTTGCCCTTAGTCATCACCCGCGGGCTTCTCGTCTTCCCGAATATGATCGAGAGCATAGAAGTCAGCCGCCCTTTTTCCATGGCCGCCATCGACCAAGCCAAAAACGTCACCAATTCTTTGCTGTTCGTGACCGCGCAGATAGACTCTGCCAAAGACGTCCTCACCGGAGATGGAGACGTCTATTTGGCTGGCTCGCTTTGCCGGATCATCAGCTTCGTTTCGCAAGACAACTCAGACGGAAAAATCTATCGTGTGCGTGTAAGCGGGAGCCAGCGTATGCTCCTATCTTCTATTCATATGGACGGAGGCTCTTTCGTCGCGACTGGCGAAATCATACCCGATGTCTATGGAGACAAGGCAACCGAGAATGACCTAGCCCGTCAAGTCGTCAAATTCGTTGAGAGCAATCCTTCGATCGGACGTGACATTCCGCGCTCAGCCGTAAGCGATCTGACTTCGCCTAACGGAGCCTCGAGCTCAAAGATAGCCGATATATTGGGGGCTTATCTCCCAATCGAGTTATCCGAAAGAGAAACCCTTATGGCCGAGGGCGACGTCAACGAGAGACTCAAGCACGTCTTGGAACTCGTCAGCCGTCAAAAAGAGATCGTCGAAATCGACGCCAAACTCAATGACACGGTCCGTGAAAGAGCCGAGAAATCCCAAAAGGAGTACTTCCTCCGTGAGAAGATGAAAGCCATCAAGGACGAACTTGGCGAAGGCCAAGATCTCGCCGACGATGAGTCTTCCATCAAAGAGAAACTTGAGAAGAACCCATACCCAGAAAACGTCAAATCCCGCATCAAAAGCGAGCTTCACCGTTACGAAATGATGCCGGAATCCTCTTTGGAGGCTTCCCTCATCATGAACTACATCGATGTTCTCATGAATGCCCCATGGTATCAGAAAACCGAGGACAACGATGATTTAGACAATGTCCAAAAAATCCTTGATGAAGACCATTATGGCTTGGAAAAAGTCAAAAAGAGAATCATCGAATATCTTGCCGTCAAACATTCTACCGGCAACCTCAAAGCCCCAATCCTTTGTTTCTTCGGGCCTCCGGGATGCGGCAAAACCTCTTTGGGCCGCAGCATCGCAAGAGCCCTCGGAAGGAAATTCTACAAAGCCTCTTTGGGCGGCATCAGCGACGAAGCCGAGATTCGTGGCCATCGCCGTACCTACGTCGGCTCTATGCCAGGACGCATCATCCAGGGCATGAGCAAAGCAGGGACCGTCAACCCGGTCTTCTTGCTTGACGAGATCGACAAAGTCGGGGCCTCTGGCTACAAAGGCGATCCTTCAAGCGCCTTGCTCGAGGTTTTGGACCCTGAGCAGAACTATGCCTTCAACGACAACTACATCGAGGAGCCTTATGACCTCTCGAACGTCCTCTTCATCGCGACCGCGAACAACCTCGACAACGTGCCGGGACCGCTCCGTGATCGTCTTGAACTCATCGAAGTGCCTAGCTACACCGAACTTGAGAAGATGAAGATAGCCGATGGCTTCCTTGTGAAGAAACAGATGGCTGCAAACGGTCTTAAAGACGGTGACATCAAATTCACCGATGACGGCATCAAAGAGATCATCGAGTTCTACACCCGCGAGGCGGGCGTCCGTGAACTTGAGAGATTGATTGCTAGCTGCTGCCGCAAAGCGGTCGTCGAAATCATCAAAGACCCAAACATCAAAAAGCCGTTGGTCGTCGATGCCGCTCAGGTCAAAAAGTACCTCGGCGTCGAGATATTCGAAGATACCAAGAAGGAGAAGAAGCCGCAGATCGGCGTCGTCACCGGCTTGGCATACACGGATTTCGGAGGGGACATCCTTCCGATCGAAACCACCTATTTCCCAGGCAAGGGCGGACTCGTCCTCACTGGCAAACTTGGCGATGTCATGAAGGAAAGCGCCCAGATCGCCGTCGACTATGTGCGCGCCAACTCCAAGAAATACGGAATCGCGGATGAAATCTTCCAAAAGAACGACATCCACATCCATTTCCCAGAAGGCGCCGTTCCAAAAGACGGGCCTTCGGCCGGCGTGGCCATCACGACTGCCATTATCTCTTGCCTCACCCATAGCGAAGTCGACAACAACGTCGCCATGACTGGCGAGGTGACCTTACGCGGCAAAGCCCTTCCGATCGGCGGTCTCAGGGAGAAGTCCCTGGCGGCCCTACGAAGCGGCATCAAGACCATCATCGTCCCAGAAGACAACCGCAAGGATGTCTCTGAGCTTCCATCCGAGGTGAAGAAAGATCTCAAGATCGTCTTCATGAAGGACGTCGATGACGCGGTCAAAGTCGCGATACTCCCAAAAGGAGTCGCCTGATCAAATGAGCCATTTCTTCGGAGATGGCTCTTTTTTATCGCCTTCGTTTAGGGGATAATCTTCTTTATGATAAATTTCCATGACGCCCAATACATCATCTCCTGTCCCTCATTGGAGTTCAGGCCCAAAGACAAATACCCAGAGGTCGTCTTTTTGGGGCGCAGCAACGTCGGGAAAAGCACCTTGATCAACGCTCTTTGCTCCCAAAAGGTCGCCTTTGCCTCCAAAAGCGCAGGCAAGACCCAATATCTCAATTATTTCCTTATCGATAAAAGCTTCTACCTCGTCGATTCCCCAGGGTATGGGTTCACCAGCTATGGCAACCGTCTTGACGAGAGCTTCTCGGACATGATGGAGAGCTATTTCCATAACCCATGCCTAAAAGGGGCCGTCATCCTCTTTGACGCCAGGAGGGAAAAACTAAACGAAGACGACGAAATGCTTCTTCGTTTCCTAAAAGAAGACAAAGTTCCGTTCCTCATCGTCTTCACGAAGTCCGATGTCGCCAACCAAAGCGAGCTGGCCAAGGCCAAAAGATTGGCGGAGAGCCTTTCTTCCGATGGAATCTATTTTTCCAGCAAAGGAAAGAAACTTGACCCCGTAAGAAGCGCCATCGCCAAACTGTTAGGCTAGCATTTTGCTTTTCTACTCTATATAATACCCCGCTATGAAAAAACTTGATCCTTCTTTCTACGACAACAAGACGAACCTTGTCAATCTTTCGAATTCCATTCTGAAACACTTCGGCGTCGAGCCCTTCCATCCCTCGATCCCTGAGGTCGACGAAGTCCTCAAAGGGCACGACAAGGTCTTGGTTTTCCTCTTTGACGGAGCAGGGGAAGCGATTTTGAACAGATGGAAATGGCAGACCCGCTTCATGAGAGAACACAAACTAATGACCATCCATTCGGTCAACCCGGCGACCACGGTTGCCTGCACGACCGCCTTCTTGACTGGAAGATATCCAATCGAAACCGGATGGTTAGGCTGGAGCCTTTACTTCAAAGAACTCGGATATCCGGTCGACGTCTTCACCAATGAGAATTCCCTTACCGGAGAAGTCCTTCCCGGCGAGAACATCATGGCCAAGAAATGCCCGATCAAGTACATTCACACGATCCTCAATGAGCATGGGGTCAAAGCCACATGCTTGCTGAGAAAGCCCCTTTGGGATGGCTTAGGGCCAGACAACCTCGAAGAATGCATCACGAAAACCGAGGATGCCTTCAAGAGCGGATCCAAGTTCGTCTATACCTATTGGACCGAGCCCGACAAGTTCATCCATGAGTACGGCGTCGACCACAAAATAATCAAGAAGAACATGTCCGACATCAATAAGACCATCAAGGAATTCGTCAAGAGGAATCCTGATGTCTTGGTCCTCTCGATCGCCGACCACGGCCTCATCAACGTCCAATACCGCGACCTTGTGGCCTTCAAAGAAATCGACGAATGCCTTGATAAGCCAATCTCATTGGAGGGAAGGACCCCGAACTTCTTCATCAAAAAAGGCTATGAGGAGCAATTCGTCGCCGCGATGAACAAGAGGATGCCCGACCTTTTCCTCATGAGCAAACAAGAAGCCATCGACAGCCATTACTTCGGCGAAGGCACGCCTTCGGAGGCCTCCTTGGAGTTCCTTGGCGATTATATCGGAGTCTCTTTGAACAAAGACGTCATCAACGACACCAGGCTCAACAACAACATCACCGTCCACGAAGGCCATCACGCCGGCGGAACGGTTGAGGAGAGGGAAGTCCTTTTAGCGGCCTATAACCGCTAAAACGATTGCCTTTGCCTTTCGAGAGGATATAATTTCCTTGCCGATGAGGAAAAGGGATCGCTGATTCTCTTCCTAGAGAGCCGCCATTTGGTGAAAGGCGGCAAGGGATAAGCGTGAGTCGTTTCTGAGGCTGAGGAGAGATCCTCCGTATGGCGCGTTAAGCTAACTGAGAGTCGGGGAGAGATCCCCGGAACAAGGGTGGTACCGCGCAACAGCGTCCCTACGAAGGGGCGTTTTTTTATGCCCCAGGAGGATTGAACATGCTAGACAAGCATTATGACCACGAAAAAGTCGAAGAAGGCAAGTACGAGAACTGGAAGAAGAAGGGCTATTTCGCCTGCGGCGACAAAAGCAAACCGCCGTTTTCTTTGGTGATCCCGCCTCCAAACGTCACCGGAAAACTTCATTTGGGCCATGTCATGGACACCATCCCTGACGACATCGTCGCCCGTTATAAAAAGATGAAAGGCTTCGACGTCCTCTGGGTTCCAGGCATGGACCATGCCGGAATCGCCACCCAAGCCAAAGTGGAGCAAAGGCTCCGCGAAAAAGGCATTTCCCGTTACGATTTGGGCCGGGAGAAATTCTTGGAAGAAGCCTGGAAATGGAAGGACGAATACGCCTTGACGATTCATGAGCAATGGGCGAAACTCGGCCTTTCGGTCGACTATTCCCGTGAGAGATTCACTCTCGACGAGGGACTTTCCAACGCCGTCAAACACGTTTTCGTCAGCCTCTATAACGAAGGGCTTATCTACCAAGGCGAGAGGATCATCAATTGGGATCCAGAACTAAGGACCGCCCTCTCGAACATCGAAGTCATCCACAAAGACGACCAAGGCGAGTTTTTCTATTTTGATTACGACGTGGTCGGAAGCTACAAAAAAGTCGTCGTCGCCACAACCCGTCCGGAGACGATGTTCGGCGATACTGCCGTGTTCGTGAATCCGAAAGACAAGCGTTATAAAGATCTCATCGGCAAAAAGCTCATCAATCCGGCCAACGGGGACGAGCTGCCTTTGATGGCGGACTCTTATGTCGACATGTCCTTCGGGACCGGGGCCATGAAATGCACCCCAGCCCATGACCCCAACGACTTTGCCTTAGCTAAGAAATACGGCTTCCCCTTCATAAAAGTTCTCGATGAATCCGCCAAGATGAATCACCTTGCCGGCAAATACGAGGGCATGGACCGCTATGAGTGCCGCAAAGCCTTGGTGGAAGACATCAAGAAGAACGGGCACTTGGTCAAGATCGAGAAGATGGTTCACTCGGTCGGCCATAGCGAAAGAAGCGACGCCGTCGTCGAGCCGATGCTTTCGAAGCAGTGGTTCGTCAAGATGAAGCCATTGGCCGAGGAAGTCATCGCCAACCAACACTCTTCGAACAAGGTGGAATTCATTCCAAAACGTTTTGAGAACGTTCTATTAAGATGGATGAAAAACTGCGATGACTGGTGCATATCCCGCCAGTTATGGTGGGGTCACCGCATACCGGCTTATTACAATAAAAAGACCGGTGAGATCCTTGTGAGCGAGACGGCTCCAGACATGAATGAATACCGTCAGGACGAAGACGTTCTCGACACCTGGTTTTCCTCTGGATTATGGCCTTTCGCGACCATGGGCTGGCCGGACACCAACTCCGAGGACTTCAAGCGGTATTTCCCGACTTCCTTCCTCAACACCGGATACGACATCATCTTCTTCTGGGTGAGCCGCATGATTTTCCAAAGCCTTCACTTCACCCATGAGGTTCCTTTCAAGCAAGTTGTCATCCATGGCTTGATCAGGGATGAGCAGGGGAGAAAGATGAGCAAGAGCTTGGGGAACGGCATCGACCCGCTTGACGTCATCGCCAAGTATGGCGTGGACGCCATGAGATATTTCATCACCACCAACAGCACTCCAGGAATGGACATGCGCTACAGCGATGAGAAGATGGCTTCCAGCGAAGCCTATCTCAACAAAATATGGAATGCCTGCCGCTACGTCGAAGGCGTTTTGGGCGAAGGATTCGTTCCTTCTAAGCCAGCCAAGAAGGATTTAGGCACCCTTGACGCTGCCATCATGGACAAGCTCCAAAAGACCATCAAGAAGGTCACTTCCAAGATGGAGCAATATCAATTTGGTCAGGCTTCATCGTGCCTTTATGACTTTGTCTATGACGATTTCTGCTCTTCTTATCTCGAGATGAGCAAGATTGCCCTGACCCATGAAGGCAAAGAAAAGGAAGTCAGCAAAAACGTCCTTTATTTCGTGATGAGGGACATCATTTTGATGATCTATCCATACGCTCCTTTCATCAGCGAGGAAATGTATCTTTCGCTTCCGACCCACCTTGAGAGCATCATGCTTGAGAGCTATCCGGAATTTGAGTCCGGCTATCTCAACAAGAAGGCCGTCGAAGCGTCGGAAATCCTTGAGCAAATGATCAAGGACATCCGCAACTACAAATCCTCACGCTCACTGGCCCCGAATGCCAAAGTCAAACTTACCCTTTCTCCAAAAGAGCCTTTTGCTGGTGCCAAAGAGTATCTTTCACGTTTCAGTTTCGCTTCTTCGATCGACGTCAAAGACGGCTCGCTTTCCGGAACGCCGTATATTTATTCCGGTTATGAATTGAGCGTGGAAGAAGACATCGATCCGGCGCTCCTTAAAGAAAAGCTTCTATCGGAAAAAGAAAAGTTGGTCTTCGAGGTGAGCCGCGGAGAGAAGATCCTTTCGAATCCGGGCTTCGTCAAAAAAGCCCCGAAGGAAAAGATCGACGCCGAGCAGGAAAAACTGGGAAAGAACAAAGAACTTCTCAAAGCCGTTGAGGACAAACTTGCTCTTTTATAACGAAATCCGGGCATAAAAGCCAAAAGGCCTCTACATAAACGTGGAGGCTTTTTTCATGGAAGGAAAAGAACTTAGCCAAGTCGAGATGGAAAGCATCGAGCCAGGGGAGGCTTTGGCTTTCGCCGCCGTGATGGCCGTGATCGTCATCGCCGTGATGGCGGTGGTGTGCTACAAACTCATGCGGAGCCAAGACGGAGGAGTGAAATTGCCAGGCGGATGGCAGTTCACTTGGAAGTAAGCCTAAAACAATCGATAAAATCTAACTAAATAGGCATACCTTGGCTGCTATGCGGATATAAAAACGCAGCAGTATTTTTCCGTTTGGTTTCGATTGACGAAGACGCCGAGAACCGCCTTCTCCCTCATAAGAGGGAAGAAAGGCGTTTTTTCGTCATATTTCTCTTCAAAAATTCTTACTAAGTGGTATATTTATCACGTTGTCGCCCTCCTTAGGGCCTCAACCGCCTTACGACGGCATTCAACTTGATAGCAATATCAGGCCGCCATGAGCGAGTCTAAGCAAAAGAAAAAGGAGGAGCAAACATGTACGCCATCGTAGAAACCGGCGGCAAGCAAATCAAAGTCTCAATCGGGGATAAGATCTACGTTGAGAAGATTGATGCTGAAGCTGGCAAAGACGTGACCATCGACAAAGTCTTGTATGTCGGCGGCGAGAAAACCATCGTCGGAAACCCTTACATCAAGGGTGCGACCGTGACCGCCAAAGTCGAGAAACAAGGCAAGAGCGCCAAGATCATCGTCTACAAGTACAAGAGCAAAACCAATGAGCGCAAGAAGCAAGGCCATAGACAGCCTTACACCTGCCTCGTTGTCAAAGCCATCAACGCCTAATGATCAAAATCACCCTTAAATCACAGAACGGAGAATTTGTCTCATTGGAGGCAAAAGGGCACGCCGGGTCCGGACCGTATGGTCATGACCTCGTCTGCGCGGCCATCAGTGCCGTCATCCTCGGAGGCCTTAACGCCCTCAAAGACGACGAGAGCTCATATTCCGTGAAAGTTGAGGAAGGGCATACGCTTCTAGAGAGAAACAAAACTCTCAGCGAGCATGATACGATCGTCATTGAGACAATCGTCAAGCAAATAGAAAGCATCGCCGAGTCCCATCCGGACAACGTGAAGCTAGAAAGGAAATAAGCCATGAAGTTCTATATCGATCTCCAATTATTCGCTTCCAAAAAAGGCGTTTCGAGCACCAAGAACGGCCGTGATTCTGCCGGTCGTAGGCTTGGCTGCAAAGTTGGTGATGGCCAATTCGTGACTGCCGGAAGCATTCTTTACCGCCAAAGAGGCACTAAAATGGCCCCAGGCGAGAATACCAAAAAAGGTGGGGATGATTCAATATTCGCCCTCATCGACGGCATCGTGAAGTTTGAGCGTGTCGGAAAGACCGGCAAGCGCGTCAGCGTTTACGCCCAAGACGCCAAGTAGTTGATAAACAAACTAACGGTCTCCTTAACGGGGGCCGTTTTTTTCTTCACAAAATGACATGGCGCGGTAAAATTACAACAAATGAAAAAGAAATCATTAATCTTCCTCTTTGTTCTTCCGCTTACCTTAGGATGTCTCTTCTCGTGCGCTGGCTCTTCCCTGAGCAGCGAAGTCGAACTGAGCAAGACGACTGACAAATATCGCACATATTATCAGATATTCCCTTACTCGTATGCTGACTCAAACGGCGATGGCATCGGGGATCTCAAAGGAATCGAGGACAAACTTGACTACATAGATTCATTGCATTACGACGGAATCTATCTGAACCCCATTTGCAGCGCGACCTCATATCACAAATATGACGTCAGGGACTATTACAACGTCGATAGCCAGTTCGGCACCCTTGATGATTTCGACTCTTTGGTGAATAAAGCCCACGAAAAGGGCATGACAGTCGTCTTCGACCTCGTCATCAACCACACGAGCTTGTCGAATTCTTGGTTCACCAAATGCTTCAACGCCCACATAAACGAAAACGCAAGCGAGGATGACCTCTATTACAAAGACTTTTACCCAATCGTCGACACGCCTGACGGAACCTCAACCATTCCCTATACCGCCTATGGTAAAACCGTTTATTACGAGCAGTCGTTCAGCGGCGACATGGCCGATTTGAATCTCAAAGACGTCATCGAACACCCTGATGGCAATTTGGCGACTGAACTCAAAAAGGTCATCAAATTCTGGCTGGTAGACCATGACGTCGATGGATTCCGACTCGATGCCGTCACGAGTTTCTTCGGCAAATCGAACACCATCTACAATGATGCGACCGCCACGTTCCTCAAATGGTTCCATGACTACGCGGTCAGTCTGAAAGAGGACGTCTACATCGTCGGCGAAGGCAGTTGGGGCGATCCGACAACCTACAACAAGCCGATGCAAGCTTATAGCGGAATCGATTCGTTCTTCAATTTTCAAGACAAAGGATCGCAGGGGATTTGCGGCATGCTGTCGAGGAATTCCTCCTTATGCAAAGCCACTTACTTCGGGAGCCTTGAAAAGGGCAACGCCGCTTCGGTCTCTTCAAGCGGCATATCATCGAGCTTCATCGCCAATCATGATACCGGAAGGCTCTATGGGGCCAGCACCGGAAGCGTTGGGACAGCCTATCCGAGGATGGCCCACGCCTTGCTTCAGATGCTGAAAGGCGATACCTATCTTTATTATGGAGACGAAGCCGGAATGAGTTTGGCTGGCACGAGCGACCCCGACATCAGGCAACCTATGCCTTGGGGCGACTCTTATACGTGCACGGCCTGTCCGGGGACCACGAGCACGAAGGATGAATATCGTTACAAGTACGGAACCGTTGCTTCACAGTTAGAAGACGCCGACTCCTTGCCAAACTATGTGAAGAAGGTCAACTATGCAAGAAGGCTTCACCCAGCCATCTCGCATTCGGATGGGACCCTCGTCGCCTCTAATTCAGACTCTTCGATGGCGGCTTATGAAAAGAAATATGGCAATGATGACGTCATCATTGCGATCAACGCTTCAAAAACCGATGAGCAAACCCTGACGATCGGCGATGGCAGCTACTCTTTGAGCAACGATCTTTCAACGAGTGGGAATGCCACTTTGTCTGGGAAAGACTTGACGGTTCCCGCTCTTTCAGTGGTGGTCTTGAACGTAAAATAAGAAAATCGTTCTTCTCTACGAAACAAAAAGGACGATAATATAAGAAACAGAAAGGTCGCCTCCTTCCTATGAAAAAGAAAAAAACGAATGGGCTTTTGCTGATATTGCTGTCTTTGACGTGCGTGATGTCCGGGTTCGCCATAGGAAGCATCTCAAAAATCATTCAGCCATCTTCCGACGTCGTCATAATTCATATATAAATGTCTCCGTTTCGTCGATGAACAATGACTACCCCGTTTTTTCGTGCTATTTATGGCGGCAGTCAATATAATAATCGGGCATGAAAATCTCGGTAATCTTTCCAGTTAAAAACCAAACGGCGAAGCTCTTGGACAACATCAAGAACATCGCAATCCCATATTATGATTCCCTTAAGGGGATCACTTATGAATTCATCATCGTGAGCGACGGGTCCAATGAGCCTAATCAAAAAGCCTTGGAGGAGCAGGTTCCTTCATTCCCTCTTCAGGTCCGCATTCTTCCTTATGAGAACCATTCTGGTAAGGGCCATAACGTCAAAAAAGGCATTTTGGCCGCGACCGGGGATTATGTCATGTTCATGGACGCCGACTTTGCGACCGACCTCCATGCCTTGGATATCATATTGCCTCAGATAAAAGAGCATTGGGCCTTCTTAGGAAGCCGCCATTGTCCAGGGAGTTCCATCGTAGGAAAAACACCATTTATCAGAGGGATGATTTCGTCGTTATCGCGGAAAATCATCAAACATCATTTCCATTTCTATGGCATTGACGACACTCAGTGCGGATACAAGCTCTTCGAGACGAAGATGGCCAAAATGATGGTCAAACGCCAAATCAACGACGACTTTGCCTTTGACCTTGAGTACATTTTGTTTTTGAAGGTCAACAACCTTAGCCTCAAGGAAATCCCGGTCATTTGGAAAAACGATTCGGATTCCAGCATGTCGAATCCTCTGAAATCAGCCTTTAAGTTTTATTTCGATATGTTTGCCATCAGACGAAACAAAAAGGCTTACATGCTGACTGACGAGGAGAGGAAAGAACTCCAAATCGAGCAGAAAGATGAAAAATAGAATAGGATAGTATTTATGTTAATCGATCGTTGCGTAATAGAAGTCCGAAGCGGGAAGGGCGGCGATGGCGCCATATCTTTCCTTCACGACAAGAACACCGAATGGGGCGGCCCCGATGGCGGCAATGGCGGAAAAGGCGGATCCGTCTTCCTTTTGGCCAAAGCCAATCTCAACACCCTCTATAACTTCCGCCATAGCCGCGTCATCATGGCGATGGACGGCGAGAAGGGCCATAAGCAAAACATGTATGGGCGGAGCGCCCCGGACGTCACCGTCGAGGTTCCGGTGGGGACCGTCGTCTCCATTGAAAGCACCGGCGAGGTTTTGGCTGACCTCAAAAAAGAGGGCGACATCGTCATGGTTGCGAAAGGCGGACGTGGCGGCAGGGGAAACGTTTGTTTCAAGTCAAGCCGTCATCGTATCCCGAGAGTTGCCGAAAACGGACATCCTGGCGAGAAAAAGAGACTCGTTCTTGAACTCAAGATGTTAGCGGATGCCGGGCTTATCGGTTTCCCGAGCGTCGGAAAATCCACCTTCTTGAACGTCGTTAGCCGGGCCAACGTCGAGACCGCCGATTATCCTTTCACCACCTTGATACCGAACTTGGGCGTCGTTCATCTTAAAGACGGCCGAAGCTTTGTCTTGGCTGATATGCCTGGCCTCATCAAAGGGGCTCATGAAGGCAAGGGATTAGGGATTCAGTTCCTTCGTCATATCGAACGCTGCCGCGTCTTGATCCACATGGTCTCGATGTCTGAGGAAAGAGACCCATATCAGGATTATCAGACCATCAACGACGAGCTAAAAGACTACGGGGCCGATCTTGAGAAGAGACCGCAATTGGTCGTCGCCACCCGAATGGATGAAGAAGGCGCCGAGGAAAGAAAAGAGAAGTTCGACAAGCAGCTTGGCTTCAAGTCTTTGCCACTTTCTTCTTTGACCCATCTAGGCGTCGATCCTCTTCTTAAAAAAGCCATGGACCTCATCGAGAAGACGCCGGAGTTCCCACTAAAGGGAATCGTCACTGGCGGAGTCAAAGTTTACGATGCCCACCTAGACAAGCAAGCGGAGGATTTCGAGATTGTCAAACTCCGTCCTCATGTCTGGCATATTCAAGGAGAAAAGGTCGAAAAGACCTACGCTTTGATCAACATAACCACGGACGAAGGCATCGCCAAACTCGTGAAGTACCTCGACAAGATCGGAGTCGATGACAGACTCTATGACATGGGGGCTCAGGACGGGGATTCCGTCACGGTCGGCGAATTCGAGTTCATCTATACGAGATAACTCGCCCACCCAACTCCGGCGCCTTTGGTTATAATAAAGCCATGGATGAAGAAAAGAACCGGACATTGTGGGCTTCCGTCATAGCCGCATCTCTTATAATCGTCGTCGCGATTCTCTTCATCAGCATCTATCACTAGCATGTATTACTCATTCAAAGGAATCATCAAAGAAATCGGCAAGGACTCCATCGCCCTTGACGTCCATGACGTGACATATCTTCTTTTGGTTTCACGTCCGAATGAGTTTCATATCGGCGAAGAAAAAGAAGTCTTTGCCTATGAGGTCTATACCCAAGACGACCATTATCTAGCTGCCTTTTCCACGAAACTGGAGAAAGAGGCTTTTCTCTCTTTGATCCAAGTTAAGGGGATAGGCCCGAAAACCGCGTTGAACGCCTTGAAGGAAACGACGCCGGACGAACTTTTCAAAGCGATATCCGCCAACAACACCTCATATCTGAAAAAACTACCTGGCATCGGGCCAAAAGCCGCGGCTCAGATCATCCTTGACCTCAAGGGAAAGCTCACGGAGACCGATGAGAAGGGCAATCCTAAGCAATATGATGAAGTCCGTCAGGCCCTTATTTCTCTCGGCTTCAAATCCAAGACGGTCGATGACGCGCTTTCGAAGATCAACGAACCTGGGCTTTCGAATCAGGAGATTCTGAAATTGGCCCTTAGAAGTTTACGTAAAGGAGTGGAATGATGAGCCGTCTTCTCGACGCCAACAAAGAAGAAGAAGATACCTCTTCGGAAAAAAGCCTCCGCCCCCAAACGCTCAAGGAATATGTGGGGCAGGAAAGCCTTAAGAAGAACCTTTCTATTTTCATCGCCGGCGCAAAGAAAAGAAACGAATGCCTCGACCATGTGTTGCTATACGGCCCCCCTGGACTTGGCAAAACCACCTTGGCTTACGTAATCGCCCACGAAATGGGCGGAAACATCAAGACAATCAATGGCCCTTCGGTTGAAAAAGCCGGGGATTTGGCCGCTATTTTAAGCGAACTTGAGGCTGGTGATATCCTCTTCATCGATGAGATCCATCGCCTTCCGCACGCCGTAGAGGAAGTCCTTTACGGAGCCATGGAAGATTTCAAGCTTTCGATTATGATCAACCGGGACGGAAACGCCAAAGCCCTCACGATGGATCTTCCGCCTTTCACCTTGGTCGGAGCGACCACGAGGGCCGGCGATCTTTCTTCTCCTCTTAGAGCCCGCTTTGGCATCTCGGCCAAAATCGATTTTTATTCGCCGGAAGACATCGCGAAAATCATCACCAGAACCTCGAAGGTTTTAGGGATGCCGATCAACGCGAAAGCCACGAAACTCCTTTCCGAAAGAAGCCGTGGAACCCCGCGTATCGCCAACAGAATCTACAAGCGCGTCCGCGATTTTGCCTCCTATGAGGGAAAAGACGAAATAGACGAAGAAGTGGCCAAATACGCTTTGAGCGCCCTGAAGATAGACGAGCTTGGCCTCGATGACGTCGATTTGAAGTATTTAAGCACCATAATCGAGCGTTTTCACGGAGGCCCGGTCGGGCTTGAAAGCATCGCCTCTTCGATAGGCGAGGAAATCACCAATCTTGAAGACGTTTATGAGCCTTATTTGTTGATGATAGGCATGATAAACCGCACTCCTAGGGGCCGAGTCGCCACCGAGAAAGCATATGCCCATCTTCAAAAACCCCACCAAGGTTCGCTTTTTTAGAAAATCGCTTCTTGTATATGTGCGCGCGGGTGCGTAAACTAGTAACCGCCTACCTGTGCATTTTTTAATGTTTGCACCGGAGTTCGGAGGAATATTATGCGTCGTAAATTAGCTTACATTTTGCTCAGTGCCGCCATCATTTTCGGGGCTGGGGTCACTATGGCCACGACGATCACGAATCTTGACAGCGATGTCACTTATGGCTCAGGCCAGGACATGTATTTCAAGATTTCCGATTTAGCAAGCACCGAATCGCCTTATAACGGCGTGAAACCGGAAAGTTACATCACGGACGACAACTATGTCGCCGTCAACGCAGTCGGCGATGAAATCGAATCTAGGCTCAAGACCTGGGGCGTCAACGCCGAGGTCACCAAAGAAGGATATGATACCGTCAAAGTGTCGATCCGCAGCCAACAAGCCGATGAAACCGAATATCAATACCTCCAGTCATACCTCGCTTTTAGCGGTGGCCATTTGACCATCACCGCCGGCAGTTCCACAGCCTCCGTCCAGACTGAAGCCGACCAGACCTATTTAGGAAACGAATACATCGACAACGCCATGTTCAAGGGGCAGACCGCCACGATCAAATACGTCAACAGCGTCCCGGTCGTCACGATTCCAGTCAACTCGACAGGCGAGAACGGCGCCCTTGGAAAACTCATCGATTTCTGCAAGAACAACACCGTTGAAGCCAACTCCAGCGAAGGCACCTCCGCTCAGAACTGCTACATCGTCCTTTGGAACAACCGTCAGGAGAGCGACAGCTATCTTCAGGCTTATTCCTCATCATCGACCGACTATGACGCCAATGTCGCCAAGAGACTTATCTTCGGCGAAAACGCCTCTAATGCCTGGTACGATGACAGTGACAATGATAACGACTACACCCAATTCCAGCTCATTCCAAACAGCGAGGCTTTGAGCGAAAACGGCTATGACTCCTCAAAATCAGGGGCCGCTTACAAAGCCGCTTTCTATTACATGAATCTTCTCAACGCTTCTGACTATTCGACGATTTTGGGTGACAATGGAACCCAACTTTCCGTCTCCTATTCATATAGCGTCGATTCAACCGCTTCCGTCGAGGACATGCTCAGCAAAGGCGATTGGCATATAACCCCAGCCATGAGCTACTCGCTCATCGCTTGCATCGTGGCTTTGATCCTAGCCGCCATCGTCCTTATCTATTTCTACCGCTTAGGCTCCTTGGCCGTTTTGTCCAATGTGGCGGTGGCCTTGGTCGGAACCCTGCTTCTCGTCGGATATTTCTCAGCGCAGTTTGGCATCGGGACGCTTCTTGGCCTAGCCATCGTCGGAATCTCGACAGCCTTCGGCGGAATCTATTATTTCGCGAAACTCAAAGAAGGCGTTTATGCCGGCAAGAGCCTTAAAAAAGCCCATATTGACGCGACTAAAAAAACTTTGTGGCCCAACATCGACATGGGCATCGTCAACATCGTTGTCGGCCTTTGCGTCTATGGACTAATTCCAGGCGTCGTCGGCAAAATGGGCCTTGTCATGGTCTTTGGCGGCTTCTTGGGGTCTCTCTCGAACATCCTCTTGCTCCGTCTTGAAGGCTGGCTCTTAGCCAACGACAATTCGGTCGAAGCCCATATCGGCCGCGTTTATGGCATCGATGAGAAAAAGGTTCCTAACCTCCTCAAAGAGGAAAAGCAGACTTATTTCGGATCCTTCGCCAAAGTCAATTTCCAGAAACACGTCAAGCCGATCGCCATTACTTCTGGCGTCGTTCTCTTGGCCGCCATCATCGGGGTTTCCGTCTTCTCAGGCATCAACGGAGTGGCTTTCAACTATTCCAGCACCTATGACGACTCGACTTCTTTGTCCTTAGAATACCGCGCCGACAAGAACTCCAACGCGACCTTGCTATTGGGCGATGAATCGCAGCTTATCGAGAATTTCTTGCCATATGTCTCAATTGATGGCAACAAACTCAGCGAAGTTTATGTGAGCGGCAGCATCGACTATTCATCGAGCAGCATCTATGACAGCCTCGACGAAAAGACATATGCCGTCTACTATTTCAACGTTCCATTAAGCGTCGTCTATGATGATAAGACATCCTACGAGTTCGTCTATAGTTTCCCTGGCAAAAACGAGACTGGCACCTATACCCTTAACGATGGGCTCAGCCAAGCGGCCACGCTCTTCTCTGGCGATAACCTTACCATCAGCGGCCAAAAAGTCGTCACGCAGGCCGGGACTCCGACTTTGGGCAATGTCTATCTCTCGGTCGGCATTTCCTTGATTGCGTTGCTCGTCTATTTCGTCCTCCGTTACAAGAACAGCCGTGGCTTGGCGTTGTCGCTGCTTAGCTGCGCTTCTGGCGTGATCGTGGCTGGGTTCTTCGCTCTCACGAGGATTCCAGTCAGCTCGCTTTCCATGATGGGCATCATCGCGGCGACCGTCTTCACTTACATCTTGGGCATCTTCGTCCTATCTAAGGAAAAAGAATCCGCGAAGGAGTCTCGTGAAAAAGATAAGGCCAGTCTGGCTTTCAGAAGCGAGAACCTCATCAAATCCACCAGCGAATCGGCTGGTGACCTCTTGAACTTCTCGTTCCTCAGCGCCGGCGTCCTCATCATCTTCTATGGTTTGATCCCGCTTACATGGTCGAACATCTATCTCTCTTGTTTCATCGGCTTCATCGTCTCCTTGCTCTTCGTCTTGGTGTTCCTGGCTCCTTTATCGAATCTCTTCGAGAAGCTTCTCAGCCAAATCCACATCAATTTCCATCCTTTCAAAAAAGAAGGGGTTAAGGGCGAGATCGGAAAGAAAAAGTCCGCTGAGCCTGAGGAAGCTACCTTTATCGGCATTAACGACTGATGAATACTCTCCTTGAGAGACTACTAGATTATTACGGCCTCACTGAAGAGGAATATGGGCGGATGATTCTTCCGCCCTCTTTTCAGAATCTTCCGAAAATCGATTCCTCGCCTTTGACGATAGCGGCCATCAAAAGACTCGACCAAGCCAAAGAAAAAGGCGAAAAAGTCCTTGTCTATGGGGACTATGACACCGATGGGATCATGTCTTGTTCCATCATCCTTTCTTCGCTTCGTGAATATGGTTTACTGGCTGAAGGCTATCTTCCTTCCAGATACCTCGATGGATATGGAATAACAAAGGAAAACGTCGACAAAATCGCCTCAAACGGCTATTCGCTGATTTTCACTGTCGATAACGGCGTCAGCGCTTTTGAGGCCCTTGATGAGGCGAAACGAAAAGGAATAGACGTCATCATCCTCGACCATCATGAGTTTCAGGATAAGAAGCCTGACGTCATAACCCTTCACCCAGACCTTCTTTCTTATGGAGACGTTCCGGTGTCAGCCGGTTATCTTTCTTTTATCTTTTCATGCGCCCTTCTCCACAAGAAAGACGATTATCTCATGAGCCTCGGAGCCATCTCGACGCTTTCGGATATGATGCCTTTAAAAGGCTACAACCGGGAAATCGTAAGATTGGCTTTGCTTTCCATCAAAGAAAACCGCTACCCGGAAATCTACGCCCTCACCGACAAGAAGTTCATTGACGAGAAAATCCTCCAAATGGAGATAATCCCGAAAATCAACGCCGTCGGAAGGATGCTTGAAGGCAAGGAAATCAATCGTTTGCTCCGCTATTTCATCGGCGGGCAACCTAAGGAGAAACGCGCCATTTCCGAATGGCTCAGCGAAGTCAACGCCAAGCGGAAAGAGGAGACCAAAGCCGCTGAATCAAAAGTAAGCGTCGACCCAAATGACGAAGCCATAGTGGTGCTTTGCGACATCCCAGAAGGCCTGAATGGGCTTTTGGCGAACCGCTTATTGAACGAATATGAGAAGCCGGTGGCCGTGTTTTCCCCGATGAAGGGCAGCGACGACGTTTTAGTCGGTTCGTTAAGAAGCAAAGAAGGCTTCAATATCCTTAAGGCCATCTCCAGCGACAAGATCAATCTTCTGAGCGGCGGAGGACATGCCTTTGCCGGTGGCGTCTCCATCAAAAAGAGCGATTTCGAGTCCTTCAAGAAAGAATTCATTTTCGCCGCTTTGAAACATAAATTCTCTCCTGGCAAAAAGAAACTGATACCGCTGAATCTCTCAGAAGCCACGATGGAAAACGCCAATCTTGTGGCTACTTTCTCGCCTTTTGGCCAGGAATGGGGAGCCCCAAGTTTCTTGCTCAGCAAACTCGACAGCAAAGAGTTCACCTATACCTCCAACGGCAAGTATCTTTCATACCGGCTTCCGAATGGGGTGAGACTCTTTTCCTTCTCGATTTCCGAAGACTCTTTCATCAACGACGAGAAGGTCGATCTCGCGGTCAGCTTCTCGCCTAACGAATTTAAGGGGCGGATGTATCTCGACCTCTTGGCCGAAAAAGCCTAAAAGACTAGGCGGAGGCTTCTATTCTTAGCCTCTCTAAGCGTATAATGTGCCTATAAATATATGGATAGCGACAACGAGAAGAAAAACAACGTCGAAGAAGCCCCCAAAAAGGTTCTTTTGCCTAATGGCGGCTACCCGATGCATTCCTTCGAACAGCTGAGGGAACTTTATTTTACCTATATCAAAAACCCCAAAGACCGCCAAATGGTCGAGGACGCCTATAAATTAGCCGCCAAAAAGCATGCCGGAGTCTTAAGAAAAAGCGGCGAGCCTTATATCCATCACCCCATCGAGGTGGCTTTTATTTTGGCTCAGCTTCAGTCAGGCCCGGAGACTCTCGCGGCCGGACTTTTGCATGATACCGTCGAAGACACCGACCTCACGATAGCCGACGTCAAAGCCCAATTCGGCGAAGACGTCGCCATGATCGTCGACTCCCTCACCAAGATCCAACGCATGAAGCTGTCCCATCGGACTGAGCAGGATTTCGAGGCCGAGGATCACCGCAAGATCTTCTTAGGAATGGCCAAAGACGTCCGTGTCATCATCGTAAAACTTGCCGACAGGCTCCATAACATGAGGACTTTGGAGGCTCTTTCCCCAGACCGCCAAAAGGCTTTGTCCAAAGAGACGCTCGATGTTTTCACTCCGATTGCCCATCGTCTAGGCATCTACACGATCCAAAGCGAACTTGAGGATCTTTCTTTGAAATACCTCGAGCCCGACAAATACAAAGAGATCCTTTCCTTGTTGAACGCGAGGGAGGCCAACCGCCAGGATTCCCTGAATGCCTTGAAGAAGCGTATAGCCGACATGCTTTTCGAGAAGAAAATACCTTTCAGAATCGAAAGCCGCGTCAAGAGCATTTATTCGATTTACCGCAAAATGTATCTCAAAAACTACAATTTTGATGAGATATATGACGTTTTGGCCGTCCGTATCATCACCGAGAGCGAGATGAACTGCTACGAGATCCTTGGAATCATCCACGCGACATATAAGCCGATTCCGGGCCGTTTCAAAGACTACATTGCCATGCCTAAGCCCAATATGTACCAATCGCTCCACACGAGCATCGTTTCGGGCGATGGCAACATATACGAGGTGCAAATCAGGACCGAAGAGATGGACCAGATCGCCGAAAGCGGCATCGCGGCCCATTGGCGTTACAAAGAGGGCGAGGCCTACAACGCCAAGGAAGAGCAGCGGGACATCGAAGAAAAGCTTCACTGGTTCCGTGATTTCGTCAGCATGTCCGGCGAGCAAGAAGGGGACGCCAAAGACTACATGGAGGCCCTCTCCCAGGACATTTTCAACGCTAACGTCTACGTTTTCACGCCTTTGGGCAAGGTCATCGACCTTCCGAGTGGCGCCACGACGCTTGATTTCGCCTACAAGATTCACACAAAAGTCGGAGATTCCGCCGTCGGAGCGACGGTGAATGGGGTCCTCGTCCCTTTGAACACAGTTTTAAAGACCGGCGATGTCTGTGAGATAAGAACCTCAAAGACCTCATTAGGCCCGAATGGTGGTTGGCTCGACATTGCCAAGACCGCCTCTGCCAAGGCCCATATCAAGAAGTTCCTCCAGAAGAAGAATTTCGATATGATGAAGGACGAACTAATAAGAAAGGGCCTCTCCAGCGCCGCCGAGAGTTTCGCCTCCCAGGGAATCGGCCAAGGAGAGATGGAGAAATACCTCAATACGCCAAAGGTTTTCAACGAATACCACGTTAACAACATGGATGAGCTTTATACGGCCATCGCTAACAAAAAGCCCACTCCGGTCGCCATCATCGACTTCTTGCATCTCCGCAAAAAAGACACGACCATCAAGGTCGATCACCATAACAGCGATCTCGATGACAAAAGCCCTGTCTACGTCAATGGCGGCGGCAACGTCAGAATCGAGTTGGCCAAATGCTGCACGCCGATACCTGGCGATGACATCGTCGGCTACATCACCAAGGGCAAAGGCATCGTCGTTCATCGGGTCAATTGCCCGAACATGGCAAAGCCTGGGGCCAAAGCCCGACTGATACCGGTCTATTGGAAAGATGACCTTGGGATCTCGTCATATCCCGTCGACATTCAAGTCTACGCGAATGACCGAGTTGGCTTATTGGCTGACGTCATGGCCCACTTAGCTGGCAAAAACGTCAATGTCAGCGACATCAAGGCCCATTTGATCAGCACGACGATGAACGATGTGGTGGATCTGAAGATATATGTCAGCGATTCAAAAACGCTCGAGGACGTCTTCGCGGATCTCAAGAGCGTCAAGGGGGTCTATGACTGTCAGAGGGTCATCCACTAAAGAAGGAGAAACAACATGGAATATTCAACAATCAAAGGAACGCACGACGTCTATGGCGAAGAAGCCAACGGAATGGAATATGTTTCCAACATCCTCAAGGCGACCGCCGAATTATACGGATATGGGGAAATAGTTACCCCGATTCTCGAATACACCGAGGTTTTCTCGAGGGGTACCGGCGAGAGCAGCGACATCGTGAGAAAAGAGATGTACACCTTCATGGACAAAGGCGACCGCAGCGTCACCATGCGCCCTGAATTCACCGCCGGAGTCGTGAGGGCCATCGTGAGTGACAAGCTTTACGCCACCAACGACCTTCCTTTGAAGTTCTATTATTGCGGACCGGCTTTCCGTTACGAAAGGCCACAGCTCGGGAGATACCGCCAATTCAACCAGTTCGGCGTCGAGGAAGTCGGCTTAGACTCAGAAAGAGCCGATGCCGAGTGCATCATCATGGCCATGCAAGGCCTTTATATGCTCGGGTTCAAGAAGCTTTCGCTCAAGATCAACACGATAGGGGATGACGAATCGAGAAAGTCCTATCGTGAGGCTTTGAAAGGCTATTTTGCCTCTCATATCGACGAGATGTGCGATGACTGCCACGAAAGGCTCAAACTCAACCCGATGAGAATTCTCGACTGCAAGGTCGAAAACGATCAGAAGATCGCCAGCGGGGCCCCGAAGATGAATGACTATCTTTCCGATGCCTCTGACAAGCGCTTCTACAAAACGCTGAGCATCATCAATGATTTCGGAATTGACTATGAGATAGACGATTCCTTGGTCAGAGGGCTTGATTACTATAGCGAAGTCGTCTTTGAGATCCACGCGATCAGCGATGAAGGAAAAGACTACGGCGCCATCTGCGGAGGCGGCCATTATGGCGGACTCGTCAAGCAACTAGGGGGACCTGATCTCCCCGGAGTCGGCTTCGCGATGGGCTTAGAGAGAATCTACTCGCTCATGAAAGACGATCACCTTCTTGATTCGCTTGAGAACGGGATTGACCTATACGTCATGCCAGTCGGCGAGGAAGTCCTCGATGACGTCTTCGCTTTGACAGAGGAATGCCGTGGCTTAGGATATAGCTGCGAGACGCCTCTTAGCGCCCTCAAGATGGGCGCCATGTTCAAGAGAGCCGAAAAGAAAAACGCCAAATTCGCCTTGATAATGGGCGAGGATGAGCTTCAAAAAGGCGAAGCTCAGCTCAAAAACCTCAAAACAAAAGAACAAGTCACCATAAAACTTGATCATCTTGAGGACGAATTGGACAAAGCCTTTGGAGAGAACGAGGAGCACCATCATCACGATGGCGAATGAAAACCATGGAAAGAAGCAATTATTGCGGTGAGCTACGTCTAGAGGACGTTGGCAAAAAAGTTAGTTTGGTCGGATGGGTCGCCACAAGAAGAAACCTCGGTGCCATCGAGTTTATAGACTTAAGAGACAACACGGGAATCGTCCAGCTCACGATCAAAGACTCTTCGAAAGTCCCGGATGTCAGGAGCGAATACGTCATTTCGGTCTCAGGGACCGTCAACAAGAAGGACGTCCCTAACCCAAAAATCAAAACCGGTGAGGTGGAGGTCATCGTCGAATCATTGACCCTTATCAACAAATCGGAGACGACTCCTTTCATCATCGCCGATAAAACCGACGCTTTGGAAGACACGAGACTTCAGTATCGCTATCTCGACCTCCGCCGCCCGACGATGCTCAACAATCTTCGCATCAGGGCCGAAGTCGTCCGTCTTACCCATGAGTATTTGGACAAAAACCGCTTTTTGGAAGTCGAGACGCCGATTCTTAACATCGCTACCCCAGAAGGAGCCAGGGACTATCTCGTCCCTTCGAGGCTTCATCATGGCTCATTCTACGCTTTGCCCCAATCCCCCCAGCTTTTCAAGCAGCTTTTGATGGTCGGAGGAATCGAGAGGTATTACCAGATCGCCCGTTGTTTCCGCGATGAGGATCTTAGAGCCGACCGTCAGCCGGAATTCACCCAAATCGATGTCGAGATGTCCTTCATGGACCAAGACCAAATCCTGTCATTGGCCGAAGGCATGCTCAAAGATTATTTCAAGAATATCGTAAATTATGACTTGAAGCTTCCTTTAAGAAGGATGAATTATTGGGATGCCATGGACAATTATGGCTCCGACAAGCCTGACACCCGCTACGAGCTTTATCTCCATGACGTGAGCGACATCCTCAAAGCCTCGAGCTTCCAGGGCTTCGCCGATGACAAATACATCAAAGCCATCGTCATCCCGGGATACGCCAAGAAAACGAGCCGCAAAAACATCGATGAGCTCCAAGGCGAAGGCAAGAAGTTCAACCTTCATGCCATTTACTCACTGAAATTCGAAGAAGGGGCCCTCCAAGGCTCGTTCACGAAGTTCCTTGATGAAGAGACGATGAAACGCCTCATCGAGCGTCTAGGCCTCAAAGAAGACGATTTGCTTTTGTTCAGCGGATCGAAATACCGTCGCGACATCGACTTCGGCTTGGGCGCTTTAAGGACCCGCTACGCCAGAGAGATGGGTTTGATCGTTCCAGGGACCTATGACTTGCTATGGGTCGTCAACTTCCCGATGTTTGACAAAGTCGAGGGAACTGATAACCAGTACACGGCTGAGCATCACCCATTCACAAGGCCGCGCGATGAAGACCTCGCCAAACTGGACACGGATCCAGAATCGGTATTGGCCTATGCATATGACATCATCATCAACGGCTATGAGGCCGGCGGTGGAACCTTGAGAATCTACGATCACGACACCCAGTGGAAGATCTTCCGTCTTCTTGGACTCAGCGAAGAAGAAGTCGCCCATAAGTTCGGGTGGTTCATCGACGCCTTCAAGTATGGCGTTCCGCCTCATGGCGGATTTGCCCTCGGGCTTGAGAGAATCTGCATGATCCTGGCGGGCACCGACAACATCAGAGACGTCGTTGCCTTCCCAAAGAACCTTCAGGCCACAGACCCGATGTCTCATGCTCCGACTGAGGTCAGCCAAGAAGCGCTAGACGCAGTGGCTGTCCAAATCAAACAGTAAACCATACTATAATTATAGTATGAGAAACTAATAAACCACTAAATAGCTACCAAGGAGGGTTAAGCAAAAATGGAATTATTCAAGAAAGAGAATTCGCTCGACAAAGAAGCCGTTGCCGCTATTCGAAGCCTTTTGATCGACGAGATCAACAAAGCCAAGAGCGGACATCCAGGCATGGCCTTGGACATCGCGCCGGCCTTGTACGTTTTGTATAAGAACCATTTGATTGCCGACCCGAAAGATCCCAAATGGATCAACCGCGACCGTTTCGTTCTTTCAAGCGGCCACAACTCCGCTCTTTTATACGCGATGCTCCACGTGGCTGGCTATGCCGTCAGCATGGACGACATCAAAAAGTTCCGTCAGCTCAATTCCATCACTCCAGGCCATCCTGAAGTTGGCATGACTCCGGGCGTCGATGCGACTGCTGGGCCTTTGGGCCAAGGCGTCGCCCAGGCCGTTGGCATGGCCATGGCCGAAGAGGCCGTAAGGGCCTCTTATCCAGAAGGCGGTAAAATCATGTCCCATCGGACTTATTGCCTTTGCGGAGACGGATGCCTTGAAGAGGGCCTGAGCCAAGAAGCCATTTCCTTCGCTGGCAAACAGAAACTCGGAAAACTCATTTTGATATATGACGCCAATACATCGACCCTTGACGGGCCGACCTCCAATAGCATGGACGAAGACGTCAAAATGCGTTTTATGTCCGCACATTGGAACGTCTATGAGGTCAAAGACGGCAATGACTTAGCGGAAATCGACCATGCCATCAGCAAAGCCAAAGAGAAGAGCGATGCCCCATCCATGATCATGATTCACACGATCATCGGCTTTGGAAGCGCCCTTCAGGGATCCCATAAGACGCATGGCAACCCGCTTGGCGCCGAAGACGGGGCCCACGCGAAATCCGTTTATGGCTTTGACTATCCCGACTTCACCATTCCTGACGAAGTCTACAAATTATTCAAAGACAGCTTTGCCGCCAGAGGAGAAAAAGCCCACGAGGAGTGGAATGCTGCTTTTGCCTCCTATGGCAAAGAACACGAGAAGGAAGCCAAGGTTTTCAAGGACGCCTTCGAAAGAAACCTCAAGGATTATCGTTTGCCGAAACCGTTGTTCGATCCTTCCACCAAAGAGGCCAGCCGTTCCACAAGCGGACGCATAGTGGCCAATCTTCCAAAGATCATCCCCTTCACCTTGGGCGGCTCGGCTGACGTGGCCGGCTCCGTCAAGACAGCGATCCCGGGCGATCCTGGATTCGACAAAGACCACAGAAACGCCAAGAACGTCAACTTCGGCATACGGGAATTTGCGATGGCTTCCATCCAAAACGGCATGCTCTTGCATGGCGGACTCGTTACATACGTCGGATGCTTCTTGATTTTCAGCGATTACATGAAGAGCGCCATCAGGATGAGCTGCCTTGAAAAAGTTCCGGCCATCTATCTCTTCTCCCATGACTCGATCGCCGTTGGCGAAGACGGCGAGACCCATCAGCCAATCGAGCAGCTTGCCGCCTTAAGGACGATTCCAGGCCTTAGGACCATTCGCCCAGCCGATGCCAAAGAGACGAGCGAGGCTTGGCAATTAGCCCTCGACAGCGTCTCTGAGCCGACCGCCATCATCCTTTCTAGACAAGACCTTCCGTTATTGGCTCATTCTTCCAGCGACGGCGTGGACAAAGGAGCCTATGTCGTCTCTTCGTCCGAAAAGAAAGCCACGATCGAGCTCATTGCGACCGGAAGCGAGGTTTCTCTCGCCATCGACGTCCAGAAGCTTCTTGCCCTCAAAGGCATTGAGGCCGAAGTCGTTTCCATGCCCTGCGTCGAACTATTCGAAAAACAGAGCGAGGACTACAAGAAGTCCGTCTTGAGCCTCCCGAAGAGCCAACGTTATTCGTTGGAGATGGCTTGCGGTGCCACTTGGTACAAATACGCCGATCACGTCATATCGCTTGACGAGTTCGGACGCAGCGCGCCAGAGGCTGATGTCATCGCCTATTTTGGCTGGACCAAAGAGGAAATCGCCAAGAGGATACTTGCCACTCTTTAATGGTGTTGCCCTTTTAGGGCGGCGAAAGTAAAATATACGCATGAAACGTGACTACTATTACCTTCATAATTACCAGTCCAAGGGCGCCATCGGCATCTCTCGCCACGCTTTTGAGACGATAGCTACCATCGCCGCCAACCAAGTCAAAGGCGCCAGCGTCTCCACCAAAAAAGGACGTCTCTTCAATTTGGAGCATCCGGTGAAGGCCAGTTTTCGCAAAGACGGCAAGGTCGATTTCAACCTGGACGTCAACATCAAAAGCGGTGCCAACGTCAAGGATGTTTGCCTTCAGATCCAAGAAGGCGTGGCTTCGGCTATTACCATGATGTGTGAGACAGTTCCTTTCGGAATTGAAATAAAGGTGGTCTCCGTCAAATAACGGAGGCCTTTTTTTATGCCCTCTGGAACTAAGAATTCCTCAATGTTTGACAAGACGTTGGCACTTTATCAGAAGCTGTGCCTGTTTTTGCTATATCCGCCCTTGATATCTATGGTGACCTGCTTCATCGGGAGTTTCAATGATGGCTATGACTACTATCTGAGTTTGGCCAGTGAGAGAAGCCTCATGATGTTCCTCAGAGAGAACCCCATAGGCTCTAACGTCTCCATGAGCATGCTTTTGGGTGACGTCGTCTCAATCATCGTCTTGGCTTTGTTCGTCGTTTTGACTATCTATGCCAGCAAAGGGAAGGTTTACTGCCTTGCCATCGGGGCCGCCTTATATCTAGCCGACACCGTTTATCTATGTTTTTTGTGCGGTTCGTCCCTTCCGTATTCCATGGAAGCGGGCTCGTGGGGGCTTCAGTTTGCGCTCCATGTGATTTTCTTTCTTTTATATGTGGCCTCTTTCTTCGTTTATGGTAAACTATTGCGTCTTCTGAAAGAAAACCGGGGACATTGATCTATGAAAAAAGAACTCACAAGAAACCAACTACAGGAAAAATCCCTCTTCGCCATCTACGCCATTTTGACTTATGCCGACATGAATGAGGAAGTGGACGTTAAGTCGCTTGTGAGCGGTCTTACCGAAGAAAACTATGAGGATAGCGATCCTTATATCAAAGCCATCATCATCAATGTCATCAAACATATGGGAGAAATCATCCCAGTTTATAACAAAAACATGCGGAAATGGACTTTTGACCGACTGAACAGAGTCGAACAAGCCATTCTTTTGCTCAGCTACTGCCAATATTTCTACGTCGATAAGGACGTCGACAAAGGCGTCGTGATCGACGTTGCCGTCAAACTGGCCAAGACTTATCTTGACGCGACTGACTACAAGTTCGTCAACGCCATCTTGGACAAGGTGCTAACCCGTGAGAGTGCCTGAGTCCTCATTTTTATCGGTCACCGAGCTCAACAACCTTTTGAAGTTGAAGGTTCAAAGCGACCCATCGCTGCATAATCTCGTCGTAAAAGGCGAGATATCAAGTTGGAAAAGTTATCCTTCTGCCACATATTTCGACGTCAAAGACGAAAGAAGCGTTCTTTCGTGCCTTCTTTGGGCGAGCGAATACATCTATCTCCCCTTTGAACCAAAAATAGGAGACGAGGTGCTTCTATACGGATACCTCGACGTATACGCCAACCGTGGCCGTTACTCGCTTATCTGCCAAAAGATCGAACTGTTTGGTCAAGGCAAAGAGCTTCTGGCCCTAGAAGCCCTGAAAAAGAAGCTTCAGAGTGAAGGCCTCTTTGACGAATCAAGGAAAAGAAGCATCCCCGAATTCCCCTCGAAAATCGGAATGATCGTTGGGAATGGAAGCGCAGCCGAGGCTGACTTGTTGAAGAATCTTCAAAGAAGATGGCCTTTATCCGATCTTTATGTCTTCCCGTCGCTTGTTCAAGGCAAAGAAGCCCCAAAGGATTTGCTGAGGGCTTTCAAACTGAGCCAAGAATATCCGCTTGATGTTCTGATCATCGCCAGGGGCGGTGGATCAAACGAAGACTTGTCGGCTTTCAATGATGAGTCATTGTGCCGCGCCGTCAGCAATAGCAAAATGCCGACAATATCTGCCATAGGCCACGAAATAGACTTCAGCATCCTCGATTTCATCGCCGATAAACGAGTCTCAACGCCAACTGCGGCGGCTGAGATGGCCACGCCAGACGTCAACGACATCAGGCAGGAACTCGATGACTGCTTCGCCTCATTGTCATCATCGCTCATAAAGAACGTCTCTTCATGCCGTGAGAAACTTAATTCTCTATCCAACCGCCCATTCTTCAAGAATCCGGCTTCAGCCTATCATGAGAAGATTGAGAGACTGAGGGAACATGAAACAAGGCTCAACAACGCGACCGATAACGCCTTGCTTCTTAAAAAGAATGAGGTCTCATCGCTTAAAACTCATCTTGAGGCTTTGAACCCTTATAGCGTGATCAATAGGGGCTATTCCCTTACCGAGAATGAAGACGGTAAAATCATCAGTTCCGCTAAAGACGTTAAAGAAGGAGACCGACTGAGCACAAGACTCAAAGATGGTATAATCCATTCTAAGGTCTTCAAGGAGTGAGAAAAATGACAGAGAAAAAAGAAAAGTCTTTTGAAGAAAAGCTTGCTAGGTTAAACGAGATAGTCGAAAAGGTTGAGAACGAAACCTTGCCCCTCGAGACATCTACCAAGTTATTCGAGGAGGGGAAGGGGCTCATTTCCGAGCTTGAATCCACTTTGAAGGATGCCGAGAAAAAGATCGGAAAATACAACGAGATCAAAAACGACAAATAAATTTTATAGTGAATAATTAGTAGTTTTTAGGTTGTTCCACGATGGAAGAAAAAATAGAAAGAATCGACATAAAGTCCATTAAGGACCCATCATTCGTCAAAAAAATTGGCTACAAGAGTTTAGCCATTCTTTGTCATGATATCCGCCGTGAAATCATTCAGGAAACGAGCATCTATGGCGGCCACTTGGCAAGCAACCTCGGAACCGTTGAGTTGACCGTCGCCTTGTATCGAGTTTTCGATTTCCCCAAGGACAAACTGATCTTCGACGTCGGCCATCAATGCTACACACACAAGATTCTGACCGGACGCAGCCTAGAAGGACTTCGCCAGAAAAACGGTCCGAGCGGTTTTGAGAGAATGGACGAATCCGCTTATGATTGCTATGAAGCCGGTCATGCCGGTACTTCGCTTTCTGCCGCCGAAGGCTTTGCGATCGCCCGCGATTTAAGAGGCGAAGACTTCAATGTTGTAGCCGTCATCGGAGATTCTTCCATTGTTAACGGACTCTCTTTTGAGGCTTTGAACAATATCGGATCAAGGAAAAACAAGATAATCGCCATTCTTAACGACAACGATATGTCAATTTCCCGACCTGTCGGCGGGCTCGGGAACTTCTTCAGAAAGATTTCGACTGATCGCTGGTACAACAAGTTCAAAAATCAGTATCGCCGTGCCCTTTATAGAACTCATGTCGGCCGTGGAATATATGCTTTTTCGTATTATTTGAAGACTAACATCAAAACCGCTTTGGTGCCGACCACCATGTTCGACAATATGGGATTCACCTATATTGGACCAGTCGATGGCCATAACATCCAAGCGCTCGAGAAAGCTTATAGACAGGCTCAAAACACGACGAAATCAGCCGTTATCCATGTTTACACCCAAAAAGGAAAAGGCTACGATCCAGCGGAGAAAGACGAATCGGGATATTGGCATGGCGTCTCGCCTTTTGACGTCGAGACCGGCGAGCCGACGAACCTTCATCCAGCGCTTATCAGCTGGAGCCACCTGGCTGGTGATTTAACTCATGAAGCCCTTGAGAAATGTAAAGATAGAATTCTCATCTGCCCAGCGATGATCAAAGGAAGCCATTTGGAATCATGCTTTGCCGATTTCCCTTCTCGTTGTTTTGACGTAGGAATCTCCGAGGAGCACGCTTTGACGCTTGCTGGATCCTTGTCCATAAACGGATTCCATCCAATCGTCGTCATTTATTCGACGTTTTTGCAAAGAGCCTATGACGAATTGCTTCATGACTGCGCCCGAATGAACACCGACGTCAGCATTTTGATCGACCGTTCCGGGCTCGTCGGAGCCGATGGTTCGACCCACATGGGGATTTACGATGAAAGCTATCTTAAATCGATTCCTGGCGTAACTCTCGCGATGCCATCGACTTTAGCGGAATTCAAATCGCTTTATCAGACTTCCTTAGAGAGCGGCCATGGCGTTTTTGCCATCCGTTATCCTCACACTTTGACTTCCGAGCTTGCTTCCATTCCAAAACTTAAATTGCCATATGGAAAGTCGAGGTTCGTCCAAATTGTAAAGAAAGAGCTCCCTTCGATTGTGGCCGTTGGGCCCAAAGGTTTGGCCTTGATGGAAAAACTCCAGGAAAACAATTTCCAAGGCGGATTGGTAAATCCTCTTTATCTCTGTCCGATCGATTCATCAATGGTCGAGTCTTTGCTTGATTCAAGATTCGTCTATATCTACGACCCATATTCTACAAGCAACGGATTCGCCGAGTCATTGGCCGCCGAGTTGGCTCTTCATTCTTATAAAGGATGCGTTTACGTCAAGAGCATTGCCCCATGCTATGTCCATCATGCCAAAGTCGATGAACAGGAAAAAGAACTCGGAGTCGACCTCGACGGCGCCTACCAAGACGTCATTTCCAAACTCTAGAAATTACTTAACATAATGGCAAAGGTCTCTTAAAATGTTTTTATGAGCAAAATCATCGTGCACATCGACTTGAACGCCTTTTTTGCAACCTGTGAGCAAATCAAGCATCCGGAGTTTGTCGGCAAGCCCGTCATCGTCGCTGGACTTGGCGGACGCGGCGTCGTTTCAACGGCTTCCTACGAGGCTCGCTCCTACGGCGTTCATTCAGCCATGCCGACCTATCAAGCCCGTGAGCTTTGTCCCCAAGGAATCTTCGTCGAAGGCGATTATCAATATTATGAAATGATGTCACGCTCATTTTTCTCCTACATCCGTTCTTTTACCTCGCTGGTCGAGGAGGCTTCTATAGATGAATGCTTCGCCGACATGAGCAAAGCCCTCGCCAAGGAGAAAGACCCGTATGCTTTTTTCAAACGGGTTCAGGATGGGCTCTATTCCCAGATGGGGCTGAAGTGCTCCATCGGCGTGGCCCCAAATAAATTCCTTGCCAAAATGGGGTCCGACATGAAGAAACCGATGGGCATAACGATAGTCAGAAAAAAAGACATACCTTTTTTGATTTATCCTCTCCCGATTGAATCGTTTTTCGGAATCGGCAAAAGAACCTCCCCAAAACTAAGGGAAATGGGCATCAACACGATTGGAGACCTCGCCGAGAAATTGAAGGTTGACGATCCATCGCTCCAGGAGACGCTTGGCAAATTTTACTTCACGGTCAAGGACTGGTGTTTTGGCAATGGAAGCGATGTCATCGACACTTTGCCGTTTGACCCCAAAAGCATCGGCCACAGCATCACCTTCCCTAGCGACACCGATGATTATGAGGAGATCAAACAAGAGATATCCCTCCTTTCACACGAAGTCAGCGACGGGGCCAATCAATGCCATAAAAAAGGGAGAACCGTTCAGTTGGCGGTCAAGGACTCTTCTTTCCACACTCATGACAAATCCATATCTTTCAAAGATCTGACCTCCGACTATTCGGTGATATTTCAAAAAGCCACCGATCTCTTCGAACATAATTTCCTCGGCATGACCATAAGGCTGGTCGGTGTCACTTTGCAAAACCTCGTCGACCCCAAGGAAGAGACGGTCCAGATGAGCTTTTGGAACTTCGGAGACTACGAGAAGATGGATGAGACGAAACTCCTCGTCAACGAACTTAACAGAAAGATGAAGACGCCGTCTTTGAAACTTGCGAATGAGGTGAAAAAGAAAAATGGAAGTAAATGAGGCCCTGATCCGTTTTTATCAATATCTGGCGGTCGAAAGAGGCGTCGAGCCTCTCACAATCATCGACTATCAGCAAGACATGAAGATGTTTTTCAAACGTTTCCCTGAAAAGAAGGACACCTCCGATCTCCATCCTAGCGACGTTGGTGATTTCATGCGCGTGGAATCCGAGAAAGGCTATTCATCGGCCACGATCCTAAGACGTCTTTCTTCGACGAGAAGCTTCTACCAATTCCTTTCATCAGAAGGCCTGATCGACGAGGACGTTCCTGATTACGAGGGACCGCGTTCAAGCCACAAACTCCCGATCGTCCTCTCAAAAGAGGAAGTCGACGCCCTATTGGAGGCCCCGGACATGAGCAATGACGGCGGCATCAGGGACCGGGCCATGCTTGAGGTCATGTATGCCTCAGGACTTCGCGTTTCGGAACTATGCTCTTTGAAGCTAGGAGAGGTCAATCTCATAAACCATTTGTTGACCATATATGGCAAAGGCAATAAGCAACGTAGTGTTCCCCTCAGCTCTTTCGCCGGCGACTATCTTCAAAAATACCTCGATGGCCCAAGGGCCCGAAACAAAGGCCGCTCCTCGGAATATGTTTTCCTAAACAGGAACGGGAAGCCCATCAGCCGTGTCTATTTCTTCACTCAGATCAAAAAGTATGCCAAGAAGGCAGGCATTGAAACGCCCATCTCTCCGCACACCCTCAGACATTGCTTTGCGACCCACCTTCTGGAGAACGGGGCGGATCTTCGAAGCGTCCAGGAAATGCTCGGGCACAGCAAAATTGCCACGACTCAGATTTACACCCATGTCTCAAGCAAGCGGATCATGAGCGCCTATGATTTGTATAGCAAAAGAAAATGAATTAAGATATCAGGCGGTAGCAAATCCGCGAGGTCATATATGAAAAACAAATTTAAGCGTGTCTTCTTGATCGTCGCCGACTCGGCTGGAATCGGGGAAGAGCCCGATGCCGCCAAATTCGGCGATTGCGGGACTAATACCTGGGTTCACGCGGCTAGTTCCGTCGGCGGGCTCAACGTTCCGGTCATGGAGAGTTTTGGAGTCGGCGAATTGGCCGATATCCCTGGCGTGAAAGCCGTTCACGATCATCCACATGCCTTTTCGATGAGGCTTAGAGAGATGAGCAACGGCAAGGATACGATGACTGGCCATTGGGAGATGATGGGCGTTTTGACCACCAAGCCCTTTCAGACTTTCACCGACACCGGATTCCCTGATGATTTGATCAAAGAGCTCGAAAAAGAGACCGGACACAAGATCATCGGCAATTATTCCTCAAGCGGAACCGAGATTTTGAAGGTCCTTGGCGAAGAACAGATGAAAGAGAATTCTTTGATCGTCTATACTTCCGCTGACTCCGTCCTTCAGATTGCCGCTCACGAAGAGGTGACTGGAAAAGACGAGCTATACAGATGCTGCGAAATCGCCAGAAAGCTTTGCATGCGCCCCGAATGGTTCGTCGGGAGGGTTATCGCCCGTCCTTACGTCGGAACGAACAAAGACAATTTCAAGCGCATCGTTGGCGACAGAAGGGACTATGCCGTCTCTCCTAGTGCCATCACCGTCATGGATATTCTCAAAGACAATGGCTTCATGGTTTCTTGCATCGGCAAAATCAGTGATATCTTCAACGATGTCGGTGTGGTCAAAACCGTGCATACCGTCTCAAATGAAGATGGTATGGATAAGACGATAGAACAGGTCAAAAACGACGATTTCACCGGACTTTGCTTCGTTAATCTCGTTGAATTTGACTCAGAATACGGCCATAGAAGAAATCCTGTCGGATATGCTAGGGCCCTTGAGGCTTTTGATAAGCGTCTCAAAGAGCTTTTGCCTTTAATGAAAGACGACGATTTATTGATGATCACCGCCGACCATGGCAACGATCCGACCTACAAAGGCACCGATCACACAAGGGAAAAAGTTCCTCTTTTGATCTATTCGCCATCTCTTATAAATGGCTCGTATATCGATGAGAGAGCCTCCTTCGCCGACATCGGTTCAACTATCTTGAAAGACTTTGATTTATCTCAGCCTGAAAAGATGATTGGAACCCCGATAGAAGAACTTTTCGGTAAATAATTATCGAAAGTTGATTTCTCGACTTTTCTTCGATGAATAACCTCACCAAGTCAATTGCTTGCATGAGGTTTTCATTAAGCCTAGACTAAGTAAGGCTTTAGGAGAAACCCAAAGCCTCTGTCAAAAAATTGTAAAGATTTGCGGCACTCAAAATAAGGAATAAAAACATGAACAAAAAAACAATGCTGTTTGCGCCTTTGGCCTTGTTGGCCTTGGCCTCTTGCTCAGGAGGATCTTCCTCATCGGAAGCCGCCACCTCCGAAGAACCGGCTTATCAAGTCAAATGGGTGACTCCGACCGGAACCCCGACCTTGGCTTTCTACAACCAAGGAAGCAACGCCAACTGGGTGTCATCATCAACTCCGTCGACCGTCGTTGTGCCTTCCTTTCAGACCAATAACTATGACGCGATCGTCTTCGACGGCGTTTCTGGCTTGAACGTCATCAATAAGACGGGAGCGAATTACAAACTCGCCAAATGGATCAGCGGTGGCAATTTCTACGTTGTTTCGACTACGCATACATCGACTGACAGCTTTGCGACTGGCGAAACGATTATGAGCTTCGTCCAAACCGGAAACGCCAGCCGCTCATTCCTTAAGCTAAGCAAGGACGTTTGGAATTGGAACTACGCCGACACCGACATCACCTATCAAACAGGCGTGGCTGGCGTCGCCCAAAGCATTCTTCAGAATGGCGGCAACACAGACTATTATGTGGTGGCTGAGCCAGTTTTGACCTCTTTGAAGAGCAAATTAGGGGATAACCTCCACGTAATCTATGATCTTCAAAGCGAATGGAAGAAAGCCTATAACCAGGAAACGATTCCTGCAGCGGCTTTGTTCATCAATAATGACAGTTATTCCGCCCATAAAGACTCATTAGATACGTTCATCAGCGACACCCAAAAGAGGATGGATACCGCGATTAGCACGCCATCGACCATCAAAGCTTCTCTTGATGCCTATGGCAACGACGCGGCCGTTCAAAACAGATTCGGATTCACCTCAAGCCTGGCCGTTTCGCTTCAAAGCTCGAATAAGAATGACTTTGGCCTTCTCAAAAGCGGAGTCATCACCGACAATAAAGCCTTCGCAAACGACTTTAACGTAACGCTCGGCGGAACCGCCTTCTCAGATTCTCTCTTCTTGGAGTAAAATTAACCCCGGAAGGGATTCCGAAATTGTAAAGATGAAAAAGAATAAGCGAACCTATTTGATCGAGACCCTTTGCTGGGTCTTAGGGTTCGCTTTTTTGATTGGCGTCTGGTATCTATGTTCGTACCTTATGTATCGCGTAGGGAACCGTTTGCTTCCTTATCCTCATGAAGTACTGGTTACGCTAGCAAAGGTCTTGTTTGATCCTAACTATGCCGCGACGACATATTCGGCCATCGGATGGACGCTTGCCCGTTTGCTGATAGGATTCACTATTTCGTTTTTGCTCGGGATGATTTTAGGGACGATAGGGGGTTTGTTCAAAAACTTCAAACGGTTCATGTCTCCGTTCGTTTCTTTTGCAAAGACTATGCCAACGGCGGCATTTGTGATCATCTTGCTTGGAGTCTTCCTCCAATTCAGGGGTTTATCGCCTTATATACCATGCTTCTTGGTATTCATGGTTGCATTCCCGTTGATCTATGAAGCCTTCGCAAGCGGAATCGAGAACGAAGCCCCAGACGTTAAAGACGCTCTTAAGCTAGATGGCGGCGACAAAAGCCTTTCTGCCATAACCCAGGTCCTATGGCCAGACAGCGAAAGTTATATAAATTTGTCCATAGCCCAAAGCCTTGGATTATCGATGAAGGTTTCTGTCATGAGCGAGATCTTAACCAATTCGTCAACATCGCAAGGCGGAATCGGCTGGCTAATAGCTGATTCGAATCTTTATGCATCGATGAAAGAGATAATGGCTTATTCATTGATAGCCGTCTTTATGGTAGCGATAATCGATATTCCATTATCGGTTCTAAAAAAGGAAATGAAGAAGAAATTGCAATAGTGACAATTTGTATAATTGTAAAGGTAGAAACCAAAGTAGTAGTAAAGAGGATCGGCCAACTGATCTAAATAAACACAAGGCCAAACAAAGACAATCATAAAGCACGAGCGATTCATAAACAGGATGGTAAACCATCCTTTTTTAGACTACGGAAAATGAAAGCCTTTGAAAGAAGAGACATGATCAGAAAATGAACATTTGAGTTTGTTAGTTGTTTATTAGTAGATTTTAAAAATGTGGATAACTATAGAATTAATGTGCGTAAAACAAAACAAGATTTGTAATTACTATAAATAGAAATGAGCCTTATATCGATAAATATACTTCTTTTCGTTAACATAATGGACATTATTCGCAGTCATGTAAAATATAAGAATAAGGGTCCTCCAAATACCGTTTCTTCTTCAAACTACTAACCACTTATGGCGCCTTGCTTCCCTTCGTTACTCCTGATTTTCACGTTTTCACGATCTCGAATTTTCTTCCACCGCCCCATTAACTCGCCCTTTATCATGCCTGTTTTCTTCTTGTGCTGCATTCTCTTCTTCTCACTCTATACTCCTCTCGAAATTGAAGAATGGCATTAATTTCTTTCCTTTACAATATCAATAAACCACTTCTACATTTCATAATAAAAAGCGGCGTTGTCCTAACACGCCGCTATTCTTTGACTGCAATATTTAGTGTTTTTTCGCTTCGGCTAGAAGTTTCTCTAACGATATTTCAGCACGCTTTTCTTTAGTGAATATATGGACAACTACAGATCCTTCATCGACTATTACCCATCCGGATTCTGGTTTTCCTTCAATTTGCCTGATATCAATTTTGTTTTTGGCGAACGCTTGATCCAAATCGTCGGCAAAAGCTCCTAAGGCTCTTTCGTTTGGGGCGGTCGCTATGACGTAATAGTCACTGAATGGCGTATTTTCCTTAACATCCACCACTTCGACTTCTTCGGCTTTTCTGTCTTCGAGTTCCTTAACGGCTATCTTGACTGCTTTTGGATAATTCATTTCTTTTTCTCTCCTAGATATAGACGTCGGCATTCTTCTGAAAGCGGATTGTCTTCTGTCATGCCGGCTTTCTTAAGGTATTTCGTGTTCTCCTTTAGAACATAGATGAAACCAATGTAATAGTTTTTTAAGCACCTGGCTATCATTTTCGACGAATCATAGCCTCTGGATGGCTCGATCTTGTCGCTTTCGTAGATGATTTTCGTCAATGGAGGCATATGGGCTTTGCCAGTGCAATGGTACTTGATTGCATCCAATATGTCTTCTTCCTGAACTCCAAATTCCTTTTTAGCGAGGTAGCATCCAGTGAATTGATGAAAACACCAATCAGGATAACCTGTGTATTCGGAGAAGTTCTCCTCCATTATCTTTTTGGTGGATGCGGCATCTAGGTGCTTTCCTAAATCATGGAGCAATCCGGCGATATAGGCGTGTTCCGGATTAAGGATATCGTTTCGTTTGGCAATCGCGTAAGCCAGATGAGCGACGCTGAGACTATGAACCAGGCGTTTTCCGCTCACAAACTTCGTGAGCTTCTCCATATAGTAAAGGCGATGGCTTTCAATATAGTCGAGGACTTTGGATGGGACATCGATGCTTTTAAGCTCTCTGACGGATGTCGAGGAAACGCTTCCTGATCCCCCATAGTTCAAGGGAATCATGTGAAAGCGGTCGGCTATGGCTTTGTCGATTTTGACATCTGGTCGCTCGACATAAACGACTTGGGCGCAGGAAGCTATCTCGGCTGGGTTTTGCCATTTGTCAAATTGGTTGGCCTGATCGGCCCCAATGAGCAAATACAGTTGATGATTCGGGTATTTGTCCTGGAAATGATGGATGGTGTCTATCGAATAGTTCACTTCTGAATCGGAATTGATTTCAAAAAGATCGATTGAGAAATCAGCGCTGCCATTCTCTTCTAAGGCAAGCTTAAGCATTGCCAAACGGTCATCAGGGCTGGCGGAAGGCTCCTTCCACCTCGGGGATTTGGCCGGAACGAAAACGACCTCCGCGTTCAGCCTTAGGGACGCAGCCCTGGCTAGACGGAGATGTCCGTTGTGGACCGGGTCAAATGAGCCGCCGTAGATGACAATCTTTTCCATATCAATACAAAACTATGGAGGGGTTCTTTTCCCTTGCCTTGTAAATGACGATGATGTGGCCGATGATCTGAACTAATTCACTCTTGGTTTTCTTGGTGATGTCATCGGACAATTCTTTGATGTCCTCATTCGAGTTGGCCAAGACTTTCACCTTGATGAGCTCATGGGCTTTAAGGGCGTTGCTGACGCTTTGGACGAGAGTCTCATCGACTTCGCCCTTCCCGATGTTCACGGATGGCTCAAGATTATTGGCCAGTCCTTTTAATAATGCTTTGTTTTTTGGTGTTAACATTTTATTTTCACTTTCGCCCTTGAGGCATAGGCTCCGATTCCTTTCGGAACGTATATTCTAAACGTTTGTTTGTCGCCTTGGAAATTAATCCATCCGAGTCCGGCGATGCCGATGTCCCTGCTTCCTTCTTCCTCAACAGCGATATCAAAGACGTCGAAGTCCGTCAACTTTGAGGCGATGATGTTCGAACTTGGGCTCAGAGCGCCGCTTTCAAGGCACTTGACGAAATATTCGTCCATGTCTTTTCTCTCCCCGACTTTCTTAAGGGAGACGTCCGATGAGAAGAAACAGTTGATTTGGCAATGCTTCTTTTCCTCATAGCCTATGAGATCTATTCTCGCTAGGCCTCCGATGAAGATTGAATCGTCTTTGTGAAGAATGATCTTTCTCAGACGAATCGGCTCGGATGGGAATATCTGCTTTTGCAAGGTGAAGTCGGCTTTTCCCATGAAGGAATTGTCGATTCCGGTCCCTGGGGTGTCATAGATCATCGACGAGGAGTCCAATGGTATCTGCATGGTGCGAAGATTGGTTCCCGGATAATTGCCTGTGACGATGCTTCTAAGGGAGTTATTCGTGAAACCATGCAAGAAACTCGAAAGGAAGAATGACTTTCCGCTTCCGGAGGCTCCGATGATGTAGACGTCATGCCTTCTTCGTTTTTCCTCTAGTAGTTTGTAGATGTCTTTCATGTCGCTGACTGAATGGAGCGACATCAAGACGACATCATCTTTGACTACTTTTAATCCAGCCACACGGCAACGATGCGCCACATATTCTTTTAGATCATCGTCATTGGCTTCTTCTGGCATCAAATCGCGCTTATTGGCGATGACCATGATGGGAAGGCGCTGAATGAGACTTGTGAGTTTGGAGTTGAATGAGCATTCGAAGGAAAAGAGGTCAAGGAGATAGACGATCGTGGCCTCGGTGGCTTGGGCGTCTAAAAGCATCGTGAGGAAATCGTTGGAGACCGAAGCCTCTTGCGGAGCGATGTTGTAACGGGCCTCGTTGTAGCATTTCTCGCAGAAGAGTATCTCGTTCAGCGGCGCTTCAGAAAGAATCTCCTGGCTGATGTAGCCTTCTTTGCCCTTCTTCTTGTCTTGAAGAACGGCGCCACAGTTGTAGCAGCGTCTCACGACGTTCATCTTGCTCATAAGATTTCCTCCCATGGCTTGGCAAGCCCCTTTTCGACGATCTCGCGGCGTTTTCTTTTCTCAAACATCCGATTGAACGAAGTGTAAGGCGGATCGACCTCGCTGACTGGCTTGGTCAGGATCACTCTGATGCCGGCTCCGTTTCCAGAGATGACATCGGTCATTATCTGATCGCCGACCATCAGCGTCTCGCTGATTGGAAAGCCCTCTTTTTTGATGAGCTTTTTCAGTTTGAATGAGAAAGGCTTCAATAATCCCGATAAGGCTTCTACGCCGAGTTCTTTGGCGTAGCGGCGCACTCTTTTCGAGGTGTTGTTGGAGGCTATGTAGAACTTGATGCCCCTTTCCTTCAACGATTTCACGTAAGCGATCGTCCGTGAAGAAGGGTCTGGCGTCTTGTAGGAATCAAGGGTGTTATCAAGGTCGCAAAGCAGATACTTGACCCCGATTCGCACAAAGAAGTCCGGACTGATAGAGAAGATGTTCTCGGCCAAAGCGAAGGGGACATATCTCTTATTCATAATAATAGTCTACGATACCCGTGACAAACAGGCACTCACTTTTTCTCATCTGAGGGGTCAACGTCAAAGAGCGAGATCTGTTCAAAGGAATTTTCCTTTTCAGCTTCTTCTTGCTCTTTCGGCTCTTCTTTTACAGGCGGAGCGAAAGACGGGGTCGAGGAGTTGATGAGCAAAGTGTCTTCTTCGCTCACTTCCGCGATTCTCGCTTTGAAAGGGAAAGACTCAGGACGTTTGACGTATTTCTCCATCGGAGTCAGATAGAAATCCTGGAAAGTGACATCGATTCTGCTGGCGTCCTCAAGCACGGCATCATAGCTGAACGGGGCGGCCTTGTCGCCGATCTTCCCGACGTAAACGAGCCTATGCGGTTCCTTCTGAAACATGTTGAAGATGACCGTGGCCTTTGAAAGCCTTTGGCTTCTCTCGATATGCGATGTGTCAAAGACTCTGGTGGCTCCACGGTTGGTGATAAGGGCGATCTTGCTCTTCTCATCGGGCAAGAAACTAAGCAAGCCAGCGCATTCGCTGCCTTTGAAGCTGGCGGCTTTGATGCCTCCGGTCTTCGGATTGGTGACGATGATCTCATTCTCGTTATAGAAGACGGCCTTGCCATCGACGGAAGCGAGGAAGAGATCGCTGTTGCCGCTTGTCTCGGCGATGGAGACCAACTCATCGTCATTGACGAGTTTGAGGGCGCAGATCGGTTTGCTTCTTCTCACGACGGGGAAACTGGAGAGATTGATACGCTTGATAAGACCTTTTTTGCTCAAAAGGGCGACGTAGAGGTCATTTCTGAAATTCGAGACCACAAAGCCACCGATGAGTTTTTCCTCAGGGGCAATCGCAACCAAGAGGTTGGCGTGGAAGCCTTCGTCGTTCCACTTCGTCTCTTTGACTTCGTTGACGGGTATATAGAGATAATTCCCGCGATTTGTGAACAAAAGAAGGAAATCGGTCGTCGAGCAAAGGACATTGAAAACGAATGCGTCCCCTGATTTGATACCAGGTTTGGCCCCGTTTTGTCCACCAGAGCCTTTCCAGCTCTTGACGCTCGAACGTTTGATGTATCCGTCTCTCGTCCCAACCACATAAACGTCTTCTTGGGCGATGAGGGCGCGCTTATCGATTTGAGTGTTGGCTTGGGCTTCCTCGGCCGGTCGAATCTCGGTGAGACGCTTCCCAGAATACTGTTTGGCTATGGCGTTGAGGTCAGCGATGATGAGGTCTTCCCTCAGTGACTGTTCTTTCAAGAGCCCTTCAAGGATCTTTATTTCAGCCTCCAAGGCTTCTTTTTCTTTTTCCAAGATCGTGACATCGGTATGTGAAAGCTTATAAAGAGGCATCATGACGATGGCCTCAGACTGTTCTGGGGTAAAGCCGTATTTGCTCTGAAGGTTGATTTTGGAATCAGCCTTGTCTTTTGAGGCTTTGATGACCTGAATGACTTCGTCAAGGATCGACTGGGCTTTGATCAAGCCAGTGACGATCGAAAGACGGGCTTTGTCTTTGGAAAAGCGATAATTGCTTCTTCTTGTGATGACATCGAGCTGATGCTGGATGTAGCAATCGCAATAAGTGATAAGGTCCATCGAACGAGGATGCCCATCGACGATGGCCATCATGTTCGCGGTGTAATTGGTCTGAAGCGGGGTCTTGCTCATCAAATAAGCCAAGATAGCTTCCGGCTTCGCATCGTCTTTGAGGTCTATTGCGATCCTCAGTCCGTCTCTATCGGTTTCATCCCTGACCTCGTCGATGCCGGGAATCGTCTTGTCATGCCTAATTTTGTCGATTGATTTTACGAGTTCGGATTTGTTGACCTGGTAAGGGATCTCGCGAACGATTATCTGGGTGGTGCCATCTTCGTTGACGCTGATTTCGGTCCGGCTGGCGACGGTTACGCGGCCATGTCCTGTCCTATAGATGTCCTTAAGTCCTTCCGACTCATAGATGATGCCGCCAGTCGGGAAATCCGGGCCTGGGACGTAACGAATGAGATCATCGACGTCGCAAGAAGGATGTTTGATCCTGTAAGTGATGGCTTGGGTTATCTCTTTGAGGTTATGAGGCGGGATCGAGGTCGCGATGCCGACGGCGATTCCTTCGCTGCCATTGCATAAAAGATTCGGGAAACGGGCTGGCAGAACCTCAGGCTCTTTCAACGTGTCATCGAAAGTGAGGTTCATTTTGACCGTGTCTTCATCGATGTCACGCAAAAGCTCGTTTGACAAAGAAGAGAGTCTGGCTTCGGTGTAACGATAGGCGGCTGGGCCGTCTCCGTCGATTGATCCGTTGTTGCCCTGGAAGTCGATCAATGGGTATCTATACGCCCAGTTTTGGGACATATGGACAAGAGCTAAGTAAATCGAAGAGTCGCCGTGTGGGTGGTATTTGCCCATGACGTCGCCGACGATGTGGGCGCATTTCTTGGTTGGCTTGTCGATGGTGTTTCCGGTATTCCACATATCGAAAAGAATGCGGCGTTGAACCGGCTTGAGCCCATCTCTGGCATCAGGGATGGCGCGGTCTTGGATGACGTCTCTTGCGTATGAGGCATATTTGTCGCCCATGATCGTATCGAGGGTGTCGATCTCGATGTTCTCTTTGATTGGGGTTATGTTCTTTTCTTTCTTCGCCATCGTTATTTGTCCTTAAGCTGATCTTCAAAGGTGTCGACCAAGTCGAAATCGACGTTCTCTTGGATCCAGTTCCATCTTTGGGATGAGTCTTTGCCCATCAAGACGCTGATACGCTTCTCCACCACCAACGGGTCGTCAATTTTCACGCGAAGGAGGACACGGCTCTTTTTGTTCATGGTCGTGGCCGCCAATTGATCGGCGTTCATTTCGCCAAGTCCTTTATAACGGTTGATGCCGTACCCGGGCCCGATTTTCTCTTTGGCGGGGTTGAGGTCTTCTTCCCTCCAGCAATAGACATGCTGTTTGGGGTCGCTCTTACGATAAACCCTATATAAAGGCGGCTGAGCGATGTAGACCATGCCTTTGTCGATCAAAGGCTTCATGTAGTTATAAAAGAAAGTCAGCAAAAGAGTCTGAATGTGTGAGCCATCGGTATCAGCATCGGTCATGATGATGATCTTGCCATAATGGCTTTCCTCGACGTCGAAGTCCTGTCCGACCCCGGCTCCGATTGTTTGGATGAGCGTGCTCATCTCAAGGTTCTCAATCATGCGCTGCATGCTGACGGTATCGGTGTTCAAAGGCTTGCCACGAAGCGGCAAAATAGCCTGATGGAGTCTGTCTCTGCCAGTCTTGGCAGAACCACCGGCGGAATCGCCCTCGACGATGAAGAGCTCGTTTTCTTTGTAGTCCTTGCTTTGGGCGGCGGCCAATTTGTCGGAAATCATCAAGTCGACTTTCTTGGTCTTGTTGCCCCTGGCCGCCTCTTTGGCTTTTCTGGCGGCTTCACGCGCGTCTTTGGAAGCTTGGCATTTATGGATGATGTCCAAAGCAAAGTCTTTGTGCTCGTTTAGATAATATGAGAGATAAGAATCGAGGATGTTTCCGACAACCGGGCCGGCTTCAGGGCTTCCGAGCTTTCCTTTGGTCTGGCCTTCGTATTCAAGTTTGTCTTCAGGGATCTTCACGGAAATGATGGCAGTCAGGCCTTCACGGATGTCGGCGCCGTCTATCGACTGATTCGGTTTGATGACTTCATTGAGCAGCGCCCAGTTGTTAAGGCATTTGGTCAAGGCGCCTTTAAAACCGACCTCGTGGGTGCCGCCATCAGCGGTCCTCACGTCGTTGGCGTAGCTATAGATGTTTTCGTTGTAGTCGCTATTGCACCAGGCCATGGCGATTTCGACTTGGATAGAGTTAAGCTTGTCGCTGAAATCGATGATCTCGCCGATCGGAGTCTTGTTTTGAATCATGCTGGCCACGTATTCGCGAAGGCCATGCTCAGTGTAGAACTCATGGGAGTTCCCGGTGTTTTCGTCTTTCAGGATGAAATGGACGCCGGTGAGAAGATAGCTCTTCTCTTCCAGGCGGTTATAAATGGTGTCCCAAGAGAATTTGACGTTGGGGAAAATCTTCGGATCGGGTTTGAAACGAACAGTGGTTCCGTGCTTTTTGGTGTTTCCCAAAACGGTAAGCGGAGTTTCAAGCGCCCCACCGTTATGGAACTTTATTTCATAGGCCTTGCCTTCACGGTAAACAGTGACGGAAAGGCTCTCCGACAAAGCATTGGTTACCGTGGCGCCGACGCCATGAAGACCAGCTGAGGTCTGATATATCTTGCTGTTGAACTTTCCGCCTGAATGCAAGGTGGTGTAAATGAGCTGGACTGCTGGGACTTTGAGCTTTGGATGGATGTCGACAGGAACGCCACGCCCCTCATCTTCGACCTGAATAGATCCGTCTTTGAACATCGTGACGGTGATTTTGTCTCCGAATCCGTTGACGGCTTCGTCGACCGCGTTATCGACTATTTCCCAAACCAAATGGTGAAGGCCAGTAAGGTTTGTGCTGCCGATGTACATGCCAGGGCGTTTTCTGACGCCTTCGAGTTCGCTTAAAACCTCGATGTCTTTGGCTGTGTAGTTCTCTTCTGCTTGCTCAATGTCTATCATGATTTGTTGGGGTTGGTTCTATTCGGTTTGTAATTATAACAAACTTGGATTGAAAAACGTAGCGCTATTATACGATAATAGAAGCCTGAAATCGAAGGAATATCTCCATGAACCCAATTGTAGGAAACATTCTCGTTGCGGTAAGCTGCTTTCTTTTTGGTTACCTTATCGGTGGGATTCCGAATGGCGTGATCATCGGACGGATATTTTTCGGCAAAGATCCTAGAGATTATGGGAGCCACAATTCAGGCGGCACCAATTCAGGCCGTGTTTTCGGCAAATGGATAGGTTTTCTCGTCATCTTTCTCGACATGATGAAGGCGGTAATAGCTTTCTATGCCGTCTGGGCTGTCATTCGTTTCTCGTCGCTTCAAACCACTACGCCTTTATGGGATGACGGAGTGTTCTATATTTGGCTGACGGGCCTCGGTGTTTCAGTCGGCCATTGCTGGTCTCCTTATCTCAATTTCAAAGGTGGCAAGACCGTGGCTTGTTTCATGGGTTTGGTCGGCGGAACTTCCTGGCTTGGCTTCATCGTTTGCTGCTTATCGTTCTTCCCGTTCCTCTTCCAAAAGAAAATCGTCTCCCGCTCGTCTTTATTCTCTGGGGCGATCATCGTGGCTTTCGAATGGGTGATGTATCTCATCGTTGCTTTGAGCGGATGGGATGGGACCATCCTGATGTGGAACTTTGGGGCTGGAGGCGGCCTCTTCTTTGGCTGGGAAAGCGCAAGCGTCGTCACAGCAGTCTACCTTATTATGGTTTTAAGACATTCCCAGAATATCAAACGCCTCAAGGCCGGAACCGAGTCAAAACTTGACTGGAGTGGTAAATAATTAGTAGTTATTTGTAACATTATTTTCGACTGTGGATAACTAGATAAATCAAAATTATATGACATTTTAATTCGATGATGCCTATGTTTTTGATTGACGTTTTTGTAATTGTCCGTTCAATTCTCTAAAATTGACGTAAAAATTATCCCAATAAAAAAGCCCTCGATTTGGAGGGCTTATAAACTTGTTAAGGCAGCACTGCTGCTACATGTTTTTCTTCATCGAATTCATGACGGCACGGATTTGAGCCTCTGATGGCTTACGCCCCATTTGGCTGAACATCGCACGGATCATGGCTTCATTGACTGGAGGGTTCTTTTCCATCTCTCTCTTCATAAGAGCTCTCGCTCCGAAGAATCCGATGGCTAAGCCAGCGATAAGACAAAGAATTAGATAGAGGACAAATTGCCAAACCTCGATGGTCATGGTTAGGCCCTCTTATCGTATTTGCCTGTCGTGGTGTCCACTAAGACTTTTTCACCAGCGTTGATGAAGAGCGGAATTCTGATCTTGAGTCCAGTTTCCAAGGTGGCATCTTTCGATCCGCCGTTTGTGACTGTGTCTCCACGGACACCAGGTTCGCACTCGGTGACGGTCAAGGCAACTTTGGCTGGAAGCTCGACTCCGAGGATCTCATCTTCATACGAGACGATGATGACCTCACAGTTCGGGGCGAGATATGGAATCTCGTGAACAAGGTTCTGCTTCGGAAGCTCGACTTGATCGTATGTTTTCGGATCCATAAAGACCAAAGTGGTTCCTGAATCATAGAGATACTGCATGGTTCTCTTTGTAATCGAAACGATTTGAACATCGTACCCACTGTTACGGGCTATCTCGATGACGGCACCGGTGCGGATGTTCTTAACTTTGACTTTGGCCACCATCTTACGCATGGCGGTCTTGTTGAGCAAAATATCAAGGACTTGATACAGGGTATCCTCGTCTTCAAAGTAATTGCCCGGGCGTAATTCTGTAACGTTCATACTTAAAAATCTCCTTTACTACGCGGTTGGTATTCTATACCAATGCCGCTTGATTATCCACATTTTTAGGCCTTCAAGTCCGATGGGCGCTTAAAAAACGGCCATTTGCCGCTTCCGAGTCTCAATAAAGTCGATGGACTATCAATGAAAGGCTTCGTTGTAGGCTAACTCGTTTCCAATCGTCGTCGCTTCGCCATGTCCCGGGTAGACTTTGGTGGAAATCGGGAGTTTGGCAAGTTTTCGTAACGAGGAATCGATGGTTCTGTTGCTTCCTCCAGGGAGGTCGCTTCTTCCGATTCCTAGATGGAACAAAGTGTCTCCGGAGAAAAGGACGTGCTCATCTTCAAGATAGTAGCAAACGCTTCCCGGAGTATGAAAGGGAGTCGCTATGACTTTGAAAATGTATTTTCCGAGTTTGACTTCATCCTCATCGTCGAACTCATATTGGTTAAGACCGCCTAAAACAATCGGCTGGTCCTCATTTTTCGAGAGATTCAATTCTGGGTCTGAAAGATATTCGGAGTCGGCTTCGGAAATAAAAACCGGAGCCTGGTGGGTCAAACTCATCAAGCCTCCGATGTGATCATAATGGCCGTGCGTGATCAAATAGGCTAAGCAACGCTTATGATGCTTTTCGATGTAGTTATCCAAGGAAGAGTTCTTGTTGTATCCAGGATCCACCACAATGCAAGAATCGCCTTCTTCTCCGATGACATAGGTATTGCATTCCTCGCCGCCGTGGTAGAGTTTGGCAATCTTGATCATCAGGAATAAAAAAATAAGGCCGAAGCCTTATTTAGCCTCCTTATGGAGCGTCATCTTGTTGCAGCGTGGGCAGAACTTCATGATTTCCATTTTGTTAGGATGCGACTTCTTGTTGCGGGTGGAGATGTAATTCTGTTCGCCGCAGATAGAGCACTTTAAGGTAATGTTATCGCGTTTGGATTTGGCCATTGTTTTTCACACTTCTTTCTTTTAGCGGTTGTAATCCTAGCATAGACTCCGCCAATTATCTACAAGAATTCGTGGAAATGCGTTAAAATGCTTTTCATATGAAGCAAAGAGAAACGACACGTAGTGTCGCCTTGGGGCAGTTAAGCCTTGGGGGCAATGACCATGTCTACGTCCAGAGCATGTGCAATATCAAGACATCCCGTTATGAGGAAGTGAGCGAGCAAATCAATCGCTGTGCTGCCCTAGGAGCCGAGATTATGCGCGTTTCCGTTTTGGATTTCGAAGATGCCGCCGCAATAAAAGAGATAAAGAAGAGAACGTCGATTCCCCTTGTGGCCGACATTCATATCGACCATCGCTTGGCTTTAGCAAGCCTTGAATCCGGCGTCGATGCCATTAGGATCAACCCCGGAAACATCGGCGACATCCAAAAAATCAAGGAAGTTGTCGAAGCCTGCAAACTCGCTCACGCGCCCATCAGAATAGGCGTCAACTCCGGAAGCCTTGATAAGTCCGTCTACTATGGCAAGGATTTGATCAAAGGCGAGTATCTTTTCGAATCAGCTGAGAAACATGTGAAGATTCTTGAGAGCCTTGATTTCCATGACATCGTCATCTCCTTGAAAGGCTCTTCAGTCGAAGAGACCATTGAGGCTTATCGCTTGGCCGCCAAACGCTTCCCCTATCCGCTTCATCTCGGCATTACCGAGGCTGGGCCGAAGGATATTGGACTAATCCGCTCGGCTGCCGGGCTTTCGCCGCTGCTTTTGGATGGCATAGGGAACACGATTCGCATTTCCTTGAGCGATGAGCCTGAGGAAGAGATAAAAGCCTGCAACCGACTTCTTCATGATCTCGACCTGAAGAAAGATTATCCGACTTTCATTTCCTGCCCAACATGCGGGCGTACGCAAGTAAATCTCATTCCTTTGGCCAAGAAAGTCCTCATCTACCTAGAAGAAAACCACATTAACAAGACCGTGGCCATCATGGGTTGCATCGTCAACGGGCCTGGCGAAGCGAGACACGCCGATTTGGGCGCGGCCGGCGGAAAAGGCTGCTGGGCCATTTTCAAAAAAGGCGAAGTCATCAAAACCGTTGATGAGAAAGATGTTTATCTTACCCTTGTCGAAGAAATCAACAAGTTATAGCTTTTCTCTCCAGCCATCGACGTATTTTCCAGAAACAAGCATCTCTATTTCCTTTTTATATGGGTATTTCTCACCGACCATCGGGGTCTCCAAAATTTTGGGGATGCTCGAAAAGCGTTTTTCGTGGGCCCATCTTGAAAGGGTTTCGAATCCAATCGTCCCGTAGCCAATGTTCTCGTGGCGGTCTTTTCCGGATCCCATCACGTTTTTGGAGTCGTTAAGATGAATCACCTTAAGCTTATCCAATCCGATGAGTGAATCGAACTTCTTCACTAAAGAGTCGATGTCGCTGACGTCGTATCCGGCGTCGTTAAGATGACAAGTGTCAAGGCAAACGCCGATTCTGTCTTGCTTTTTTATGCGGGAGACGATTTCTGATATTTCTTCTAAGCTTCTCCCAAGCTCATTGCCTTTCCCAGCCATCGATTCGAGGCAGATGGTCACTCCGCCGTTATCGCTATCCAATACTTCGTTTATTGCCGAAGCACATGTCTCGATGCCTTCTTCAGGGCTTGCCCCGAGAGTGGATCCAGGATGCAAGACAAGCAACGAGAGGCCGAAGTCCTTCACTCTTGTCAGTTCGCTTCCCAAAAACCGTTTCCCAAGTTCATAGACATCAGGGTTTTTGGAGTTTGATAGATTGATGATGTATGGCGCATGGACAACGATGGTAGACAAGTCCATGCCATGTTCCTTGCAAAAAGAAGTCCCCTCTTTGATCTTCATTATCGAGGTCGGAAGCCGTCTGTTGTTCTGAGGGGCTCCTGTGTAGAACATGAAAGAAGATTCGTTGAATGAGGCGGCCTGTTCAGCGCCCGCAAGAAAATAGTCAGGAGCCTTCAGGGAAATATGCGAACCAATCAGAATCTTTTCGTCATTCGTCATTTTGCTTTTTGTTTTTGGCTTTCCACTCTTTGTCGAGTTCCTTGCGGATCGATTTTTGAATAGCTTTCCGACGGTATTTTCTTTTAACTTTGTCGATGGCGAACTGTCTCTTTTTCTTATACATAGGTTCGACATGGGGGCGTCTTGACTGGGCTTTGGCGATGAGGATTTCTTTTCTCTCCTCTTCGGGCAATTCTTTCTTCTTGGTGAGTTTGCTCTTTTTCTCCAAGCCAACCGGATCAGGCTCTAAAGCGCCATTCTTGAGATTGAAGAAGTCAAACTTGGCGCCTTCTGCCATAAGCTGCTCTGGGCGTTCCTCGGTGTCGGAGTTATAAAAGACCCAAGAATCGCCGCTTTTGCCGAATCGACCAGTCCTTCCGGCTCTATGGAAATAGAAATCGGAATCGCTTGGTAGGTCCACTGAAACAACGTCGGAAACATCGGCGATATCTATTCCGCGCGAAAGCAAGTCACTGCAGACGATTATCTGATAACGGTTTGCTTTAATGTCGCGAATGGCTTTTTTACGCGAACGATCATCGAGGTCGCCTGAGAAATACAAAGCCGATATGTTGTTGTCTTGAAGATACTTGTGAAGTTCGCCAACCGTTTCTTTCTTTGTTGCGAAAACAAGGCAAAGATAAGGCTTTCTCCAATTCAAGAACTGAACCAAGGCGTTACCCATTCCTACATGTTTTATATTGACTAGATGGTGAGAAACTTTCGAAGAAGTCTGAACTTTGTCGCTTTCGAACTCAAAATCGCTTCTGACGAATTTCCGGAGTTCGTCTTTGAGGTTTTGCTTTAGGGTAGCCGAGAAAACCATCGTCTGAGGATCTTTCAAGACGGCGAATATGGATTCGATGTCCTCGAAGTATCCTAAGTCCAAAAGCATATCGGCCTCATCCAAAACGACGCGTTTGACGTTTTGAAGGCCAAATTTGGCTTTGTCGATGAGGATGTCTTTCATACGTCCAGGCGTCCCGATGATTATTTGCGGAGGTTCAACCGAGCCTTCCTCGTTTTGGCTGACATTGCTCTCAGATGAGTAAAGCCTGATTTTCAAATGAGGATAAAAAGGAACAAAAGCCCTGGCAAAATCGAAGATTTGCCTTGCTAGTTCTCGTGTCGGAGCGATTATCAACGACTGGGGGCGGTTAAGCTCTGTATCGGTTTTTTCGATGATAGGGATCAAATAGGCATGGGTCTTGCCACTGCCAGTCTCTGATTGAGCCAATAAAGAAACGCCACGGAGGGCTTTTGGAATCACCGCCGTTTGGACTGGTGAAGGTTCGACGTATCCCTGCTTCTTGAGAGCGGAGACCATTTGCTTTGATAAAGAAAATCCACTGAAACTCATAATGCCGACATTATAGAGAATTTTCGCTTCCAATTCATCTTGTTCGCGTGATAATTATTAAAATATGGAAACAATAGTCGTCAACCCACATGGTTTTTGTGAAGGGGTCGTCAAAGCTATCGCTTTAGCTAAAAAAGCAAAGAGAGAACACCCGAACGAAGAAATTCACGTAATTGGGATGCTCGTTCACAATGAAGAAGTGACGAAGAAGCTCGCAAACGAAGGACTAATTTTCCATGACGAGAAAGAGAAACCGCTTTTTGATCAATTGTCTTCTTTGAAGGATGGCTCAGTCATCGTTTTCGCGGCCCATGGGCACGAACCAAGACTGGATAAGCTAGCCAAAGAAAAAAACATGACCATCTATGACGCTACTTGTGAGTTTGTCAATTCGAACGCCAAATCGATCAAAGACGAGATTAGCAAAGGCCATGAAGTCATCTATATCGGCAAGGAAGGCCACGCCGAAAGCGTAGGCGCCATCGGGATAGATTCCAAAAAGGTATTCTTATGCGACCCATCGAAGGAGAACACTTTCTGGCACAGCATCAAAGATCCTTCTCCGGCCGTTGTAAGTCAAACGACGATGGACTTGGCCGATTTGTATTTCGCCAAGAAGGCCCTTTCCGTCCTTTTTCCCAAAGCCAGATTCAAAGACGAAAGATGCTTTGCTACAAAAAAGAGACAAGAGGCCTTATACAAAGTTGGCGAAGATGTCGACGTTTTCGTTATTCTTGGCTCCTGCACAAGCAACAACACCATGAAGCTCTGCTCAATTGCCAAAGACAATTTCCCGAAAGCCGATGTCTACAGGATCAACTCCATGGAAGAGCTCAAAGCCGTCAAACTTGAAGGAAAAAAGAGAGTGGCACTAGCCAGCGGAGCTTCCACTTCGCCAGAATTCTTCAACAAAGTAAACGACTATTTGAGAAAATACAAAGCTTCCAACAAATAGAAAATCTGATTGCGTATAGTTCGTAGCAATTTAATAATTAGTATATTTATAGTAATACTATTGTTGTGGATTTATTCGATTAAATCACACTATATTATGAATTGCATGAAAGTGATTCCGATAAGGTGATTGCGGAAGATTATCCGTTAACCACTTCTTCTATATCCGACAGTTCTTGTTTTAGAAGCGTAATCCCCTTGGCTTCAGGTTCTTTTTCGATGAGGCCCCTAAGGAGGGCTTTTCTTTTCTTAAGGAAATCGATCCATTCGGACGTTCTTTTTTGCAAAAGAATTGGCCCAAAGGATAGCTCCTGTTCGCTATAGCCACCATCTTTAGTCCCTTTTTCGAAAAGGATGATTGTATATGGCTTCCCGGAATCGTATAAAAAGGTTTCGTCTTTAATGAAAAATCCGAGTTCACATATGGCTTTTCTGACTAATGGGATGTCTGTGTGGGCATCTATTATCAATCTTTCGACGCCATCGAGTTTATCCTTTCCGTCGTTTAAAATTCTAACGATTAAAGAACCACCCATTCCGGCGATGATGATGGTGTCTATGTCTTCCTTCATTTGGCTTATGCCGTCGCTGAGGGAAAGCGAGCACCTATTTAGCAAAGAAGCGGCCGTTACCGCTGCTTCCATGCGCTTATAGGGCCCTATTTTGTTCTCAACGGCCTGACATTCATCCGCCAAGCCGTTGGACAAAAGATATATTGGAACTTCGGCATGATCGCTTCCGACGTCTAAAACGCGTGATCCCTTTTTGACATAAGAAACCACCGCCAAAAGACGTTTGGAAAGGATCATTTTTTCAGAGCCTTCTTCATTTTTGCGAGTGCGGTATCCCTGATTTGCCTGATTCTTTCCCTAGACAAATCGTATTCCATGCCAACATCTTCCAATGACCTTTGGGTTTTGTCTTTGATGCCGTAAATTTCCATGATTACGTTTCTTTCGCGCTCATTAAGAACGGCCAAGCCTCTGGCTACGGTCCTCATGTTGTCTTCGACTTCCACTCCCTTTGTCGGGTCATCACCGTTGGGATCTCTCACCAAGTCGATGTACTCGTCTTCGTCTTTATCGCCTACCGGTGCGTTTAATGACGTTGTTGATGTCGGCAAACAAGCGTAATAACGGATGTCCTCCACGTTTAAGTTAGGGATGGCGTCCGCTACTTCCTCGTCTGTGGCTTCACGGCCGTATTGCTGGGCCAGTTCGTGCCTGGTGCGATTGATTTTGGAAAGCATCTCGCTCACATGAAGCGGGATTCTGATGTTCCTCGATTGGTCGGCGATGGCTCTCGTAATGGCTTGTTTTATCCACCACATGGCGTAAGTGGAAAACTTAAATCCTTTTCTGTAGTCGAATTTCTCAGCCGCTCTGGCCAAGCCCATGTTGCCTTCTTGGATCAAGTCCTGAAGGGGCACGTTGACGTTGTTATAGCGTTTAGCGGCCGAAACAACTAATCTCAAATTGGAATTAATGAGCTCGTTTTTGGCTTCGTTGTCACCTTCGAGAATTCTTTTTCCTAGAGCTGCTTCCTGCTCCTTGGTTAGAAGCGGATATTGCCCCATTTGAGACAAATACAGTTTCAAAGAATCGCTGCAGCCAACTGAATCTGGCTTAGCGAGAATTTGGTTTTCTTTGTCGACTATTTGAAAACCTTCTTTTTCAAGCTTGGCAATCAACGCTTCGTATTCTTCTTCGCTTAAAACGAAATCGTCTGCCGCGTCAAGCAGTTGAGACTGGTCTATCGGGCTGGTTTTCCCTTTTGCTAGAAAGAAATCTAGGGCGGCTTTCAAGCCAATCTGCTGAGCGTGGTTTTTCTTCATGGTGTTTGTTATCTGTCCTTGTGAGTATCAGGACCGCTTGTGTAGAGGGTGTCGCGATAATCGCCTAATTTTTTGGCTCTTGTCGGATGACGTAACTTACGTATGGCTTTGGCTTCGATTTGACGAATGCGCTCACGTGTGACGCCAAATTCCTTTCCAACCTCTTCAAGCGTTCTTGGGCGATTGTCATCTAGTCCATATCGCAAACGTAAGACTCTCTCCTCACGATCGGTCAAGTCCTTCATGATATCATACAACTCATCTTTTAAAAGGGACTTAGTCGTATATTCTTCCGGTGACTGGGCTTCTTTGTCCTCTATGAAGTCCCCAAGATGAGAATCATCTTCCTCGCCGATTGGGGTCTCTAGTGAAACTGGCTCAAGGGCAATACGTTGAATCTCGCGAATTCTTTCCGGGGAGAGCGCGCCTTCCATTTTGACGGATATCTCTTCGGCGGTTGGCTCACGTCCGAGTTCCTGGACCAACTGTCTTTGGACTCTTGTCATCTTGTTGATCGTTTCGACCATATGAACCGGGATTCGGATGGTTCTGGCTTGGTCGGCGATGGCGCGGGTAATGGCCTGTCTGATCCACCATGTGGCATAAGTAGAGAACTTGAATCCTTTGGTGTAATCGAATTTTTCAACGGCTTTGATCAAGCCCATGTTGCCTTCTTGGATGAGATCGAGGAAGTGCATTCCCCTGCCGACATAGTGTTTGGCGATTGAAATGACCAAACGCAAATTGGCGGTGATCAGCTGGTTCTTGGAATTTTGACCTTCGTCGATACGGTATTGGGCATCACGGATGGCTTGGATATCGCCTTTTTTCTTGGCGGCCTCCAAATCTTTCTTGGCTTCTTCCCCATCGGCGATGCTCTTGGCGAGCTCGGTTTCTTGCTTGGCAGTCAAAAGACTGACCTTGCCGATTTCGAGAAGGTACATCTTCACGGAGTCGTTGACTTTGACGTCTCCTGACTGAATCTTTGAGAATTCGTCGATGTTGGCGAGCTTTTCTTTTTCTTCGTCATCATCCCCGTCATCATCTATCGCGTCTTCTTCGACTTCCTTGGAAGCCTTAAGAATCTCTTCTTCGCTCTTCGGAGCCTCTTCTGGCGCTTCTTCCTCTTCTTTGCTCACGACTTTGATGTCGTTCTCTTTGAAGAAATCGATGAGTTTCTCGAAATCGTCTTCCGAAAGATCGAGCTTGCTCGTGGCTTCCATGACATCCTCTTGAAGGATGGATCCGGACGTTTTTCCTTTTTTCAGGAATTGTTTCTTAATGGCTTCTAGGCTCTTGATGAGCTCGTTTTCCTCATCTTCCGGCGAGTAGTCCTCGTTTAAAGCCTCATCGACCTCACTCTCGATTTTCTTTTTGCTAAGTTTTGTCGTGTTTTTCTTTTCTTTCTTTTCCATAACTTTTTCCTTTGATTAAGAGCTCAATTGCTCTTCTTGTTGGCTTTCTCTTTGATTCGTCTTGCGTTTTTCCGCTTGATGTAATCGCTGATTATCTTGGCCTTTTCGGAATCGCTTTCCCCCGAAAGCGCCTTCCTTGTCGTGTCATCGTCATAGAGCCGTTCTTTTTCTTCTTTTATGGCAACGGCACAGTCATCCAGGGCCTTTATCGAATAAGGCGGATGATAGTTGTCTTCGCAGATACTGCTGACTTTGCTTTCCAGTTCGTCGGCATTCTCAGCCCCGCTGCTCGCTATGTCGCCTAGTAGAGACGAAATGTTGATCGGCTCTTTTCTTTTCTCGACGTAATCGGTGATGTAGTTGGCGATGGAGTTGTAGAGAGGATAATAGAACGAATCGATGGTCTTCTCGAAGTATTTGACCGCATCCATGCTTTCAAGCATGTAATAGAGGACTTCTCTTTCCGCGATCAACAAACGCTTCAAGACTCTTTGCTCAGGATGCAATCGCTCGAATTCTATCTGATCGCCGTATGTCGTCTCTTCCCGGCTAAGATCAGCGTTCCCTCCTTTGTTGATTTGCTCACGGATGGCTTTTATCTCGTAGCCCGTGGCATTGGAGAGCTTTACGATATAGTTGTCACGGTCGATCCCAGCCTCAATGTTTCGCAAGTACGGTATGAAATACATCATTACCTTGCGTTTTTCTTCTGGGCTATCGAGCTTTTTGACGTTGGTGTAATAATCGATTTGGAAATCGAAGGCATCGACGAGATGCCCCATGCTCTCTTTGAGCGCGTCAGGGCCGCTTTCCTGCAAGATATCGTCAGGGTCACGTAAATCTCCCGGATTGGAGACCAAACGGAACGAGAGGCCCGCTCTATTGAGTTGTGTGACCATCTTCATCATGCCCGTCTGCCCTGGGGCGTCGCCGTCAAGGCATAGCCTGATCTCGCAGTTGAGCCTTCTGAGCATCATTATCTGTTCGCTAGAGAGGGAGGTTCCCATCAAGGCGACGGCTGATTTGATGCCAGCCTTGTCTAGGGCCATGACGTCCATAAAGCCTTCGAGGATATAAATATATCCGTCGTGATGAGCGCTTTCCTTGGCGCTGTGGTAGTTATAAATGACGTTGCTCTTATGAAAGATCGGGGTTTCTGGCGAATTGACGTATTTGCTGCTTCCGTCATCGGCAAGCCTTCGGGCCGAAAATCCGATCACCTGCCCATTGCTGTTCTTAAGCGGGAAGATAAGCCTTCCGGCGTTATTGTCACTGGTGCCAACGGACTTTGCTAAAGCAATGCCGATGTCCTCAATGGACTTAAGCGAATGGCCTTTGGCTTGAAGATACTGAACCGTCTTAGCTCCGTCTTTCGGGGCGTATCCGATGTTGAACTTGGCCACTTCGTCCGATGATATGTGCCTTTTTTCCAAGTAGTCTTTGGCAATTTTGCCTTCTTCGATGGAGAGGGCGTACTGATAATATTTCTCTAGATCGTTAATGCAATCATAAAGAGGCTTGATCGAGGGATCGATGTGAACGCGATAAGCGTCCTTTTGGAGTCTCTCGTCGTGGAAGCCGATGATATCGGCAACTTTCCGAACGGCTTCTTCGAAGGATATCTTCTCGTATTTTTCAACGAAGGTGATGGCGTTGCCACCAGTCCCACACACAAAACATTTGAAAATCTGCTTTTCTTTCGAGATGTTGAGAGAAGGATTTTTGTCATCATGGAAAGGGCATACGGCCATGTAGCTGCGCCCTTTTTTGATAACGGGAATATAAGAAGAAATGACAGTGACGATGTCAGCGGCTTTTAAGATTGAATCAATCAAATCTCTTGAGTACATTGCATCGTCTCCTTTCTTTTTATATCTTAAGATATAATATCTACTAATTTATAACTGTTTTTATCCTAATCAATAGAAGCACTTAACTGTGAAATAGTTGACGAGCTCAGTGATTGGAAGGCGGATTTGTTTCATCGTGTCGCGATCTCTGATGGTGACTGATTGATCCTCGGCCGTGTTGAAGTCGATGGTTACGCAATATGGCGTGCCGATCTCATCTTGTCTTCTGTATCTCTTACCGATGGAGCCGGTCGAATCGCTCGTGCAAGAGAAATGCTGGTTGAGGATGGAAAGAACCTCGTTGGACTTTTCCTCAAGTTTCTTGCTTAATGGCAAGATGGCGATTTTGTAAGGCGCCAACGATGGTAATAGGTGCATAACAACTCTGGTGTCGCCGCCTTCGAGCGTTTCCTCGTCATAAGCGTCCACCATCGTCATAAGCATCAACCTGTCTAAGCCCATCGAAGGCTCGATGACATATGGGAGATATTTCTCGTTAGTCTCGGGGTCGAAATAAGTCATATCCTCTTTGCTATATTCCTGATGGCGTTTTAAATCGTAGTCAGTTCTATCGGCTACGCCGAGGATTTCTCCCCATCCAATGCTCGGAAAATCGTATTCGACGTCGGTCGTTGCTTTGCTATAGAAGGCTAACTCAGCTGGCTCGTGATCGCGGAAACGAAGGTTTTCGGCTTTCGGTCCCAAGCTTTCGACGAAACGAAGACAGTAGTCCTTCCAATACTTGAACCAATCCAAATCGGTTCCAGGCTTGCAGAAGAATTCCATTTCCATCTGGGTGAACTCTCTGGTACGGAAAGTGAAATTCCCAGGAGTGATCTCGTTTCTAAAGCTCTTGCCGACATTGCAAATGCCGAATGGGAGCTTCTTTCTGGCTGCTCTTTGAACGTTTTTGAAGTTAACGAAGACGCCTTGGGCGGTTTCTGGGCGAAGATAAACTTGACTAGATGTGTCTTCCGTCACGCCGATGTGGGTTTTGAACATCATGTTAAATTTGCGGATTGGAGTGAAATCGCTCTTTCCGCAAACCGGGCACACCATCTTGTGAGTCTTGATGAAATCATCCATGTCTTCGAATGTCATGTTGTCGACATCGACATCCGGATATTGGCTTTTGATAAGGTCGTCTGCTCTATGTCTGGCTTTGCAGGCTTTGCAGTCGATCATCGGATCGTTGAAAGTCGAAACGTGGCCTGTCGCTTCCCAAACCTTCGGATTCATCAAAATAGCAGCGTCTAGCCCAAGGTTGGTCGGAGACTCTTGAACGAATTTCTTCCACCACGCCTCTTGGATGTTCTTTTTAAGTTCGGCGCCTAATGGACCATAATCCCAGCTATTTGAAAGCCCACCATATATTTGCGAGCCAGGAAACACGTATCCTGTGAGTTGTAAATGCGAAGTAATCTTGTCAAAATCGAACTTGCTGGCCATATGTAAAGGCTCCTTTGTTGGTAAATAAAATCTTTCTCATAGAGAAAGCCTCATATAGTTTAGTTTTAAAGCCCCTTGCGTCAACCGCTTTTAAGTGTACTTTGTCAAGACCTCATAAGAAGGAAAAGGCTTTTTAATTCAACGCCCGTCAAATCATTCAAATAACGCGACAAAGACGAGATGAGGTCGAGGTTTTCCTTCTTTTCGAAGGAGACTCTTTCAAAGTCTTCCAAACCGCTTTTGAATACGTAACGGATTATTTTTAGTTCCCTTGGTGAAAGCTGCTTCCCGCCTTCTGAGAGATCGTCTTTGCAAACAAAGCCGCCTTCCGAATATGAGATGCCGGCTATATCCGTCTTTTTCTGGCAATACACGCATTCGTCGACATCGAGTCCATATCCGCATATTTTCAGCAAATGAGCGATGTAAAGCGATGATGCGCTTAACGGGTCGAAGCCATTCGCTATCGCTTCTAAGGCCCTCTTGAGCCAAGGAAAGCTCGCTTTGCCTTCATCGTCTTGAACGAGCTTGTGGCTGAGTTCAGCGATAAAAGAGAAGCATGCCAGCCTTTCGAGAGAATCCTTGCCGTCTACTGAAGTTAGGTTCTCGGCCTCTTTCAATGTATAAGAACCGTTCTTTCCTTCTGACAAGGAGAATTTTGAAAAGGCCAAAAGAGTGCACGAGGACGCAAGTTTGCTCGTTGGTTTGTTCACGCCGTGGGCCAAAAAGGACATTAGACCGTTTTCGGTGAGAACCTTAACCATCGCATCGCTTTCTTTGAAAGGCGACAAATGGATGACATACCCTTCGAAATTAAGAATTTTTGGGTTCGCCATATCCTAGTTTTTTAAGCTTGTTTGGGTCGTTTCTCCAGTTTGGAGCAACTTCTACTTCCGCGACCAAAGTCACGTGTTTATGCCACATTCTTTCTAGCTCATGGCGGGCTGACATGCTTATTTTCTTGATCATTTGCCCACCTTTCCCGATGATGATGGCTTTTTGATTGGGCTTTTCGCAGTATATCGTGGCTTTGATCATCACCTGGGAGTCTTCTTCATCATATTCGTCTAATCCAACCGCACATTGATGCGGAACTTCTTCCTTCAAAAAATGAAGGAGTTCTTGTCTGATGACCTCTTTAGCCATGAATGAGTGGTCTTTGTCGGAAACATAATCGTTGGGGAAATAAGCCGGCCCTTCGGAAAAAGTCGAAGCCACCGCATCTTTGATGTCTTTGAGCCCAAAGTTCGTCAATGCGGAAATTTGGATTTGATGATACTTCGGGAAGGCTGAACTGTAATGCTCAACGACTTTTTCCATCGTTGGGGCGTTGGCCAAATCAATTTTGTTAAGAAGCAAAAACACTGGTTTGTCGATTTTGATCGAATTCAAGATTTTGTCGTCGATGGAAAAATCTGAGACCGAGCAATCGACCATGTAGAGTAGACAATCAACGTCGGAAAGACTTTTTTTGGCGTTTCTCACCATCTCTTTGTCCAAGACGAGACTTCCATCGAAAAGCCCCGGGGTATCGATGAAAACGATTTGAAGGTCCTTCTCGTTATAAACGCCCATGATGTCATCGCGAGTCGTCTGTGATTTTTGGGTGACGATTGAAATCTTTTTGCTAAGCAAAGCGTTGATCAACGTGCTTTTGCCAACGTTCGGCCGGCCTAAAATTGCTGCGAATCCGCTTTTCATAAGTCATCTCCGCTAAAGGCGAAAGGAAGAAGCTCTTTGACGTTCGTTTCTTTGACGTCTCCCTTAAGATTGGCCATGTAGATAGGCGCATCATCTGGAAAAAGCTCGCTCAAGACTTGTCGGCAAGCACCACATGGCGAAGTCGGCTCATCGGTGTCAGCGATTAACGCCATGGCCACGAAGTCTTCTTTTGTTTTTCCGTCCATGTAGGCATTGTATACGGCGTTTCTCTCGGCGCACATGCAAAGAGAATATGAGGAGTTCTCGATGTTCGCGCCGACATAGACGCTTCCATCTTTGCATTCTATCGCGGCTCCTACCGCAAAATGGGAATATGGCGAATAAGAGAGCTCACGGGCTTCTTTCGCACAGTCGATCAGTTCAGTTTTGTCCATTTTCTTTACCTGCCATTTCTAATATTTTGTCTTGCAAAGGAAACATTATTTCCTCGTCTTCTTTTTTCATATGGTCGTATCCGAGTAGATGAAGCAAACCATGGACGAAGAGGAAACTCAGCTCTCTTTCTTCGCTATTCCCGATTTCCTTGGCTTGCCTTTGAGCCTGCGGCAGACAAATGAGAATCTCGCCAAGCATCTTTGTCACGCCTTTGGAGACGATGGCGTCTTTTGGATCCTTGTCGTCGTTGAAGGCGAAGCTTATGACATCCGTGACCCTGTCGACATGGCGATAATCACGGTTTATCTCGTGAATCGTCTCATCGTCGACCAGAGAAACGTCTACTTCGTAGTCCACTTTGATGTCCAGCAAGGAAAAAGCGACCTTTGCTAAATACGTGTACCTTGACTCGAGATAATCGTAAGACTTGCCAAAGGGCGAAATGAAATCAATTTCCATGTGTGATAACTTTATCACAAAGAAGGTTATTTACGATATATCACTGCTCGTTTTTCTGAAAATATTCGAGGAAATAATCATATTCGCTTTCCATGGTGTCGTGGTTTTGGAAAAACGAATAGATTTCGCGTAAAGCCCCTCCTATCGCATAGATGCCAAAGAAATGGAATAAATAATAGTTGAGGGACATATCGCCGCTGTAAAAGGTCGGTATGAGGGCTAACGCCAATAGGACGGCGAAATAGATAGCTTGGCCATAGGAGAAATAATCACCCAAGCGATAACCTTCCTGGTTAATCTCTTTGATGAGTCTTTCTTTGGTCTCTTTGACTTCTTTTGAGGCAAACAATGACTTTTCCTTCCATTCCAAGGCCTTTTTCTTCCCTCTTAGCGTTTGCGAATAAAAGAAAGCTTCCAGGAAAAGATAGCAGGCCAGGCCGCCGATCGATGCCAAAAAGGCCAGATTGTTGACTCCGAGCAAGAGGGACAAAGAGACAAAAAACAGAAATGATGAAAAAAGCGACAAATGGTTTAGAAACCAACCTTTTTTATAGGCGTAATAATGCTCGTAGTTTTTTCGAAGTCTCTTCTCATCATCATCATAAATGCCATGAAGCCACTTCTTGTCGAAGCATTTCATCGCTCTGACCGCGAAGAGACGTTTAAGTATCTCGAAGACCAAAGCCGTGCTGAATAAGATGATCGTGTACAGGAAATTTCCTTGGTAGTCCACGAAATAGAAACCGGCATAAAGGGCCGCTTGGCTCAATAGGCCAAAACCCAATGCCGCCACACGCTCTATCTCACCGCCCTGCCTTCTTTTCCTAGCTTCGCATTTCGTCTTCACGTAACTTGTCACCTCCCCATAAATCCCGTTCCAATAAGTGATCAGATTACTGATCTTCTTCCAACATTTTCCCTCGCTAGGATCGAAGACTTCGACATAAGAGCCGAATTTCCTTCTGAGCAAAACCATGTGGGAGTTCCTTTCGTCTCCCTGAAGAATAAGGATTGGCCAGTTGTCGTTTTTGAACAGAAGCTCTTTGTCCTTCACTCTTTTGAAGGTAAGCTCAAGGCCCTCCTTCTCACCGGCTTCCGTTAAAGCCTTGAGGCTATAAGGCGGATGCCCGTCGAGCGTCAGATAGCGGTAGTCTTTTTTGTGGCTTAGGCAAACCAAAAGCATTCTGAGGCAGGCTAAGCCGCACCCTTCTTCGTCACCTTGATAAATGTTTCTCATACACCTGCTTTTAGAAAGCTAAAAGAGGCTTCTGCCCAAAAGGATGAAAAAAGCCTTGGCTTTCGCCAAGGCATTTATTTGTGGATTACCACTTTTTCCTACGAGCCATCTCGGATTTCATTTTTCTCTTGAGGTTCGTTTTTAGGTAGCACTCGCGTTTTCTTGATTCGAGAAGGACGCCGCTTTTATTAACGCTTCTTTTGAAGCGTCTCATCGCATCGTCGATGGTCTCGCCATCACGAAGCACGGTTTTGATTGCCATTAATTAATTCACCTTCTCTCCGAAATTTCAGCGTGTTTATTCTATCGCCTACGTCAGAAAAAGCAATGTATTTCGACACTTCTTCAGCCTCGGCAACGATGATATGATACTCCTATGCCATATAAATACGAAGTTTCAGTCATCATGCCGGCCTACAATTCGGCAAAAACCATCGGCCGGGCCTTGAAAAGCTTGTTGGAAGAACAAGATTTTGCCCTTCCTTACGAAGTCATTATCGAATTGGATCCGAGCAAGGACGACACGCTTGCTATCGCCAAAAGCTTTCAGGCAAAGCATCCTGAACTCACTATAGACGCCCCGGAGACCAGAATGGGCATCGGCAAATCACGTTTTGAAGGGCTCATGAAAGTCCAAGGCAAATACTTTTATTTCATGGATGCCGATGATTACTTAAGCAAGGACTGCCTTTCGTCTTTATACAAAGGCATCGAGGAAAGCGGAGCGGATTGCTTCAACTGCTCTTTTTATTGGATCGATTCCTCGAAAGGGAAAACCCGGAGGTTTATGTTCGCAAGAAACGCCGTTTTGAACCATAAACAGGCATTTATGGCCTATTTCAATGATGCTTCGATGAGAGGGTTTTGCTGGAGCAAAATCTATTCAAGCGAGATTCTTAAGAAAAGACCGCTCCTTTGCCTAGGCGCCCCTTTGGACAGCCAATTCGAGGATGCCGTCCTCAATTGCTCTTTGCTCCACTTCTCCAATAAAGTCGCCATGAGCAAGAAAGCCCTCTATTACTACGACCATAGCCAAGGCGAATCCGCCATGAGCAGCAAAAGGAACAATCGCGCCTTCCGCCATGTGGTCGTTTTTGCCCTTGAAAGGTATTATTTGGAACAAGTCGCCGATTCAGAAGCCCTTTCCGCCTTCAAACATCGGCTTTTCAGAAGCTATCTCTCGATCCGCTACGATCTATCCCTCGACAAGAAGAGCGGAGCTGACAAAGCCTATGTCTCAAAAGTCAAAAAATGTTTCTCGCTCTTAAAAAACATGTCAGTTCCTCTTAAAAAAGAGGGAAGTTTCTTCGAGGAAGACGCCAACGGGGCGTGGAAAGACTAACAAAAAAAGCGGCAATGCCGCTTTTGATTTGTTTGATGAACTCTTTATTTTTCGTTCATGATCGCGACTGAATGCGAGCAGCCGATTCTGTTGGCGCCAGCCGCCAATAGTTCAAGCATTTGCTGCTTGTTATGGATGCCGCCGGCCGCTTTCACGCCCATCAAAGGCCCGACTGTCTCTCTCATGAGGGCAACGTCTTCGACTGTAGCTCCGCCGCTTCCGAAACCGGTTGAGGTTTTTACGAAATCAGCGCCGGCCGCTTTGGCGGCTTTGCAAGAATAGACGATTTCGTTTTTGGTCAGATAGCAATTTTCCAAGATGACTTTGAGGGTCTTCTCACCGATGGCCGCTTTGACCTGACGGATCTCTTTCTCGACGAATTTGAAATCATGTTCTTTAGCCATGGCGATGTTTTGGACCATGTCCACTTCATCAGCCCCTAGGCTGACGGCGTTCTTGGCTTCAAAAGCCTTTGCTTTCGGTGTCATCTGCCCAAGCGGGAAACCGATGACCGTGCAGACTTTGACGTCACTGCCCTCGAGGAGCTTTTTGCAAACCGGCACGTAGAAAGGATTAACGCAGACGGTCATGAAGTCGTATTCTTTGGCCTCTTGGCAAAGTTTTGTGATGTCGTCTAAGGTAGCATCTGCTTTCAAGCAAGTGTGGTCGAAGAATTTGTTGTATTTCATTTCTATACAAGCCTCCCGATTATCATAATCTAGTTTCTAGCCTAGTGGAAGAAACAAAAAGCACCCGAAGGTGCTTGTTTTGTCGTTATCCTTATTTCTTCTCGGATTTGTTCGCGTGGTGAATGACTTCTTTTCCGTCATAGTAACCACAGACTGGGCAAACGTGATGACTTTCGACCATCGCTCCGCAGTGTGGGCAGCTGACAAGGCCGGTCACATTGAGTTTGAAATGGGTTCTCCTTAACCTTTTGGCGGTTTTGGATGTTCTTCTGAAAGGTACTGCCATGAATTTCTCCTTAATTTTTCGACTTCATAATTATAGAGGCGCGAGTCCCTAAGTCAATGAAACGTTAGACAATGTCAAAATAACTAAATAATTAGTCGAATACATCTATGATATTATTACACAAAAAGTCGCACTTTTCAGTCCGCTGCGCTCTCTTTGTCGTAGATGACGTCCAATATCTCGCCATGAAGTTTCCGCTTGGAGGCTACTTTGACCAAAAGATAGTTTGCCGTATGCCCATAGCATAAGGAGTTTCTCTCATCGAAATCTTCGAACAGGACTTCCATTTTTTTGCCATAGAACCTCTCTTCGTAAGCTTGGCGTAGCTCATTTGAAAGGTCCAAGAGCTCGTGAACTCTTTTCTCTTTCACTTCCGGGGAGGTGTCTTTCAAGGTATACGAATACGTCCCTTCGCGCGGCGAATATGGGAAAACATGGATTTCGCTGAACTTGGCTTTTTTGCAAAAATCCATCGTCTCCTGCCACTCCTTGTCACTCTCCAAAGGGAATCCCACGATGACATCGGTCGTTATGGCAATGTCAGGCCTTATGGCTCTGACTTTTGAGAGAGTCAAAAGGAATGACGGCGTGTCATAATGCCGTTTCATCCTTTGAAGGACCGTTGGCGAGCCCGACTGAAGAGGAAGGTGAAGATGATCGACTATCTGAGGGAAATCCCTCAGCAGATCGAGGAATTTATCGTCTATTTCGCTTTCTTCCAAAGAAGAGATCCTCAGCCTTTTGAGCTTTGGGCAGGCCAAAAGAATGTCTTTCAGCAAATCAGCCAGGCGATACGAGCCATCCCCAAGGTCCTTCCCATACATTCCGATATGGATGCCGCTGATAATGAGCTCTTTGTAGCCGGCTTCAGAAAGCCTTTTGGCTTCGGCGATGGTCTCGTCTTTGTCCCTTGAACGTGAGTTCCCTCTTAAAAAAGGGATCAAACAATAGGAGCAAAAGTTATCACAGCCATCTTGAATCTTCAGATAGGCCCTGGCGTTTTCGGAGAGGGCCATCTGACCCATCTCCTCATATTTCTCATGGCGGTTGTTTTTCTCGACGTCTTTGATTTTCTTTCCGTCTTTCCTAAATGAGTCCACAAAGCCCAAAATCTTGCTCCTATCGGATGTCCCCACCACGATATCGGCTCCCATGCTCAAAGCCTCATCGGCATGAAGCTCGCTGTAGCAGCCCATCACGGCGATGACGGCCTTCGGGGCCAGCCTTCTCATCTTTCTTATGTGCTGGCGCGATTTTTGGTCGGCTTTCCCAGTCACGGAACAGGTATTGATGACAATCAAAGAAGCCTCTTCAGGCCCATTGGCTTCCTCATCGCCCCTTTCCAAAAGGCTTTTCCTGAGGGCGTCGTTTTCGTATGAGTTGACCTTGCAGCCTAAAGAAAACAAATAAAACAGCATCGCTTACTCCTCCGTTGTCAGTTTCTTCTCTTTCTTTTCCTCGAATTTGATCTCTTTTCCGGCGATCTTGTGGATCAAGGAACTGGAGATGAGGTTTCCGCTCAATAAGGCGTTCAGCATTTTGCGCCTGTCGTTTTCGTAGTAGGCTTCCGCCACCGCCTCAATGCGTGGAACCATGTGGGTTTTGGTCGGTTTGACGAGTTCTTTGTCGAAGAAACAGATCTTGGCGTCAAGCCTTCCCTGATCGTTGATGAAATACAGGCTTTCGGCGTCATAGTTGTAGCAGGCAAGGCTCTTCTCTTTTCTCATGATCGGCACAAGCCTTGTGAAATATGAATCATAAATAGCGTTCCCGTAATAATCGAAAGGGTCGATGGAGGCGGCCTGATATTCATTGATCAGACGGTTGAACGGAGGCAAAGAGAGCTTTTCGAAGTCCCCGGCGTAGATGTTGTTGAAGACCTCTGGGAAAAGGGGGACGTAGACTTTTTTGCCGTCAAAGAGGAGATAGGGAAGTCCGCTCATCGCGCTTTCCATGTACTCTTCAAGCGGAAGGGTGTCCTCCTTATGGCCTTCCTTAAGGGATTTGGCTTTGGCGAAATAGGCTTTCTCAATGGCCATTTTGTTGAGGAGGGACCTCAGGATTATGTTCGAGCGGACCGTCATGAAAGAATCGGTTGGATGCATGTAGGGCTTCCATAGTTCAAATGAGCTTAGAAGGTAGACGTGCTCAGCGAAAAAGTAGGCCTCTCCCGATGTCGAGAAAGGCGTTTTTTCCTGATTGGCCTCTAATTCCTCATAAAGGCTCATCGATGGCCCTCGACTTCATAGGAAAAGACGGAGGCCGCGTAGATGGAGGCGGTCTCGGCCCGCAAGATCCTTCGGCCCAAAGAAACGAACCTGAATCCTTTTTCCTCGGCCATTTCGGCTTCTATGGGCGTGAATCCGCCCTCAGGCCCGATGAGGATCAAAACTTTCATTCCGGGTTTGACGTCTTTCAAGGCTTCCCTTAAGGAGGCGACGTCATCGCTTTTGTTCTCATAGGCGAATAATTTGAGGTCGGCTTCGACGTCGAGGATCTTGGTAAACGAATGGATGTGGTGAATCTCTGGGAGGCGGCTCCTCTTCGATTGCTCGCAGGCCCCTTTCACGATTTTCTCGGATCTTTGGTACTTTTTCTCTTTGTCCGACAAGCCATTCGGCCTCACGATGGTCCGGCTTGAGACGTATGGATAAAAAGAAGAGACCCCTAATTCGGTCCCTTTTTCGTAGACCATCTCATCGTTTCCGTGCTTCAGCAAGGCGAATCCAAGCAAAAGGGAAACAGGCAATTCGCATTCTCTTTTCTTCTCCTCGACGACATTGATCGTCAAAGGATCCAAGGAAGCCACGACGCATTGATAAACGTTGCTGCCATCGGCGACTTCGATGTTCTCTCCGACTTCGGCCCTCATGACATCGACGAGATGATGGGCGTCATTGTTCGAAAGGAGAGCCTTATCCCCCACGATCGTCGCGAAGTAACGTTGCATAAGAGCCTCCTAAATTAATTTATCTGAGGAATTCGCCGTTCGAGTCTTTGGCGGAATCGTTTTTGAATATCTTGGCGCTATAAGAGGCGAAGCCGACCCAATCGAAGCCAAAGGCGATGAGGAAGGCGAAGTAATTGTTCAGATCATTGACGTTGTAATAAAGGATGAAGCCGCCGCCGATGGTGATCAAAAGCGTGATAAGTATCGAGAGGAGGCCTTTTTTCCAGAATCCGAGGTAAAACTGATCGATGCCAGCCCAGCCGAGGCCCATGCACAAAAAACCAGCCGTTTTTTTGGACTTGCTCTTATAGAGCTTGTAGTCGCCGGTGACGGGATCGACGAACTGGGTCATGTCCTTCGTTTGATAGTTGGCGTCAATCGGGTGTTCGCATCCGCAATAAGGGCAGACGTCATTATCGAATTTGCTGATTTCCCGATGGCAATTACGGCATTGTGGCATAACGATTATTTAGTGTATACCAATTTGGTAATGGTAACACCATTAACCTCCTCTAATTTCTCTTAAGGCTTCTACTAATAGACTTTAGCATAAATCGGCGACTTTCTCCTAGAGAAAAGGGGGCGTTTGGCCCCCTATATCGACATATCCCTATTTTTTGAAGTGATTCTTCCACCACTTGTTATCCTTTTTGGCAGCTTCCTGCTTCTGGAATTCCTTGAGGAGGTCCTTCTCGCTTTGGCTGAGATTCGTCGGCGTCGTGACTTTGACGTGGATGTACTCGTCTCCTGGTTTTCCGCCGCGGAGATCCTTCACGCCTTTCCCGCGCAGTTTGAGGATTTGGTCTGGCTGGGTCCCGCTTGGGACGTCAACCGTCACCTCTCCATAAACCGTCGGAACGTCGATCGATGAGCCTAAGGCGCAGTCGACAAACGAGAGAGGGACATCGATGTGGATGTCGTTGCCATCACGTTTGAAGACGTTATGGTTCTGAACCTGGACTTCGATATACAAATCGCCGTTCGGGCCGCCATTCGCGCCTCTTCCGCCTTTTCCTTGGACCCTGACCTGCTGGCCGTTATTGATGCCGGCCGGAATGTTCACTGAAATGTCACGGTGGACTCTCGAATAGCCGCTTCCGCCGCAAAGATGGCACTTTTTGGTGACTATTTTGCCGCTTCCGTGGCAGCGAGGGCATGGCCCTTCGCTTTCCATCATGCCGAAAATCGTCTGCTGTCTGGTTCTGACGTAGCCGCTGCCGCCGCAATCTGGGCAGGTGTCGATGTCACTAGGGCTATCAGCCCCGGTGCCATGGCAGTTCTCACATGGTTCGTCATAAGTGAGAGGGATCGTTATCTTCCTCCCGTTTATGGCATCCATGAAGTCTATCTTGATGCGGTAAAGGGTATCGTCTCCTTTGCTAGGAGAGCCATCATCGCCCCGTCGTCTACTACGCCCCGCTCCGCCACCGCCGAAAAATGACTGGAAGATGTCATTGAGATCGACATCCCCAAAACCTTCGCTGGAGAATCCTCCGCCCGAGAACGGATTGCCCGCTCCGCCGGTCGAGGAGCCTTGTTGGAAGGCAGCCATGCCAAATTGATCGTATTGGCGACGTTTGGCGTCGTCGTACAAGACGTCATAAGCTTCTTGTATCTCTTCGAATTTCTTCGGAGCGTCTGGGCTTTTGTTCAAATCAGGGTGATATTGTTTGGCAAGTTTTCGATAGGCGCTCTTGATCTCGTCTTTAGTGGCGGTCTTGGCAACGCCCAGCACTTCGTAATAATCCCTTTTGGTCTCGGCCATAAGCACTCCTCCTTTCAAAAAAAGTCAGGGGCGCCCCGAAATCGGGACGCCCTAGAATGATGATTAGTTCTTCTTGTCGGTGAAATCGGCATCGACAACGTCGTCTGGGCCTTCTTTGCCTTCAGTTTTCCCTTCGTTGGCATTCGGGGTTGGACCACCGGCCTGTTCGTTTCCTTGTGGTTGCTGATAGTTGGCAGACTGGGCTTTGGCGGCCGCGTCTTCGAGCTTCCCGACGATCTCGCGGAGCTTATCAGTGTTGTTGGACTGAATGGCGCCTTGAGCCTCATCACGGAGTTCGGTGAGCTGTTTCTTCGTCGCCTCATCGAGAGTCGAGCCTTTTTCGGTCAGGACCTGGTTGATCTCGTCAACATAGGTCTGGGCCTTGTTCTTGATCTCGATGTCGTCTTTTCTCTTCTGGTCGGCGGCTTTGTTGTCCTCAGCCTCTTTGACCATGCGGTCGATATCCGACTTCGAGAGGCCGTTGCTGCCAGAGATGGTGATGTCTTGGCTTAAGCCAGAATCAAGATCCTTGGCGCTGACCTTAACGATGCCGTTGACGTCGATTGAGAAGGTGACTTCGATCCTCGGCTGTCCACGTCTTGCCGGCTTGATGCCAGAAAGGGTGAAATGACCTAAGAGTTTGTTGTCGTGGGCCATCTGACGTTCGCCTTGGTAAACCATGATGTCGACGGCTGGCTGATTGTCCTCAGCGGTCGAGAACACCTGGCTCTTGGTGGTCGGGATGGTCGTATTTCTTGGAATGAGCGGAGTCATGACGCCGCCGAGGGTTTCAATGCCCAAGGTGAGCGGGGTGACGTCGAGAAGGACGACATCCTTGACTTCGCCGGCGATGACGCCGCCTTGAATGGCAGCGCCGATGGAGACGGCCTCATCAGGGTTGACTGAGAGGTTGATCTCGTGGCCGGAAACTTTCTTGACGAGTTCCTGGACGGCTGGCATACGAATCGAGCCGCCGATCATGAGAATGTCGCCAAGATCGTTGTAGTTGAGTTTGGCATCCGCCATGGCTTTTTCCATTGGCGTCTTGCATCTTTCAAGAAGGTTCTTGGTCAAATCCTGGAATTTGGCGCGGCTGAGCTTTCCTTCCCAGCTGATAGGACCGTTGCTTCCCATGCCGATGAACGGAAGGGAGATAGTAGTCTCAAGTGAGCTTGAGAGCTCGATCTTGGCTTTTTCGGCGGCGTCGATGAAACGCTGCTGGGCCATCTTGTCGGTCAAATCGCTGCCGGTGTCAATCTGAATCTGGGCATGAATCCAATCAGCGACGGCTTTGTCCCAGTCATCGCCTCCTAGACGAGTGTCACCAGAGGTGGCGAGAACCTGGAAGGTCCCGTCGCCGATATCGAGGATCGAAACATCGAGAGTGCCACCGCCAAGGTCAAAGACCAAGACTTTCTCACTCTTTTTGGTGTCTAGTCCATAAGCGAGGCATGAAGCTGTCGGCTCGTTGATGATACGGACCACGTCGAGTCCGGCGATGGTGCCGGCATCCTTGGTGGCCTGACGCTGAGCGTCATTGAAGTAAGCCGGAACGGTGATGACGGCCTTTTTGACGGGCGATCCAATGCTCTTTTCGGCATAGGCTTTCATATAAGCCAAGACCTTGGCCGAGATTTCCTGCGGCGTGAAGTCCTTGTTGAGGCATCCGACATGGAATTTGAAAGAATCGCCCATATGACGTTTGGCGCTTCTCACGGTGTCGGGGTTGGTGATCATCTGACGCTTGGCGGCGTTGCCGACGATTTCCTCACCATCGGCTTTGAATGCGACCACGCTTGGGGTCGTCTGGGTGCCTTCTGGGTTCGGGATGACTTTGACTTTCCCGTCGGCCTGTAGGTAGCTGATGACGCTGTTGGTAGTTCCTAAATCGATGCCAACTATGATTTCTTTTGCCATAAATTTATTTCTCCTTTAGGCCTTTTTGGCCTCAGTAGCATTTTTATCGTCCGCTTGTTCGACTTTCTTTTTGCTGACCAGCACCATGACCGGGCGGATCAGACGGTCATGAAGCTTGTAGCCTTTCGAGTAGACTTGAAGGACCTTTCCTTCTTCGTCTCCTTCTTTGACTTCGACCGCGTGCATATAGCTGGGGTCGAAGGCATCCCCGATTTTCGGGAGTATCTCCACCACGCCTTCATTTTTAAGGGTGGCTTGGATCTGATTGTAGATATAGGAGAAGCCTTGCTGATAGTTCTTGGCTTCCTCGCTGTTGGGTTTGGCCTCAAGGGCGATGTAGAAGCTGTCTAAGGCAGGTAGGAGGTTCTCCAAGAAGCCGACGCTTCGGTAGCGAAGGGCTTCGCGGTGATCCTCTTCAAGGCTCTTGCGGAGGTTTTGGGTGTCGGCTAATTCCATGTAGTAGGAATTCTTCCACTTGGCGGCTTCCTCTTGGGCTTTCTTGAGTTCTTCTTCTAACTTTGCCCCCTCGTTCGGTATTTCCTTGCCGGGACTTGGGTTGGCTGCTTGGTCTTCTTTTTTCATTTCTTCTTGCTGACCTTGCTTTGTTTCTTTAACGGTGTCTGACATGCTTTTCCTCCTTTAAGTATCGTGCGACTGGCGAAGTACTCGTCGAGGGCATTGGCGAAGTACTTGAGAGTCGAGACGACTTTCTCATAATCCATTCGCGAAGGTCCTAGGACCGTAAGGCTTGCGCTGGGCTCCCCAGGGAGTTTCAACTCCGTGGAAACGATGGCAAGATCCTCAAGCCCCTCCTTTTTCGTGCCTATATGGACGCTGACTCCGGAGCCCACGTTCTTGGGGGCGGATTCGCACAAAGCTTTCTTCATCTTCTCAGGATCGTCTAGTAATGACAGCAACTGTCTAAGCTTTTCGGCGTCATTGGCGAACTCAGGCTGATTGTAGAGGGCATCTTTGCCATACATGTCGAGCCTTTCGGTCGCAAACTTCGCGAAGGCTTCGAGGATGGCGTCATAGATGACTTCCTGCCCCACCACGTAATCGGTGAGAGCCGGACGCATCGCTTCCATTTTGCTGACTACCCCGGCGATCGGGGTTCCAGTGAGCCTGGCGTTCAACATGCTTACGGTCTTCACGACCTCCTCGACGGGGATTGTGGGATCGACGATGAACGTCTTGTTTTCGACATAGCCTTTGTCTGTCACGAAGACCGCCGTGGCGGTCGTCGATGACAGAGGGATAATCTGAACCGATACAAGCTTTTCCTCGTTGATGCTGCTTCCGAGGACGACGGAGGCGAGGTTGGTCATATGAGAGAGAATCTCACAGCTTTCCTTCATGACCTCTTCGACGGATTTCGTTTTCTCGCCAAGGATGTTTTGCAAGGCGTTCTTGGCGTTTTCATCAACTGGGGCCTCCCTAAGATGGGAGACGTAATATTGATAGCCTTTTTCCGATGGGACACGCCCGGATGAGGTATGGGTCTTTTCGAGATATCCATCCTGCTCCAAGGCATTCATCTCATTGCGGATCGTAGCGCTTGAGACTTCAAGCTTGTAGACCTCTTGAAGGGTCTTACTGCCGACCGGTTCGGCCGTTTTGATGAAATGTTCGACGATCAGCTTAAGGATTTCATCACGTCTTGTCATTTCTTTTGCCTCCTCGTTTAGCAGTCCCTTTCCTTAGGTGCTAGCACCATTATAATAGCGGGATTAGCACTGTCAACATCAAAGTGCTAAATACATGAAAAAAGCCGTCCCAGCGGCTTCTATTGGTTAAAAATTCTAGGCTCTTGTGTCGATGACGTTGGTGTTGGTCATCCTATCGAAAACGCTTCGTTCGGTGTGGTTTGATAGCATATAGACCGAATTGATGATGTCCATGGCCATGGCCCCGACCAAAAGACTCTTCAAGAGACTTTCGGTGAAACCGAGACGATTTCCGCTCGGATGGCTAACTTTGATGCCAAATATGAGGTTTCCGACGGTTCTTCCGTTGCTGATCCAAAGAAAAAGCGTGTTGAAGATCACGAAGAAGAAATAGGAGACCAGAATTGAGAGAAGCACTGATAGATAAGCTGAGAAATCAGGGCCCAATAAAGAGACGAAAAGCCAGATGGCGAGGCCAAGGACGCAGTACGAGATGGCTTTGTCGACAAGCCAGCCCCCGATTCTTTTCTCATAGCGAGCGATATTCATATATCTAATATAGCGCAAGGAGGAGCCTGTCTAAAAGAAGAATACCTTTGTCGGTCGCCTTAAATGAATCGGGGCCGAATACCGCCAAGCCTTCCTGAAGCGGCTTTTTCAAAGCCTCGTGGTAACGCTCAGCGAACTCAAAACCGAACCTTTCTTTGAATGATTTGAGCGAAAAGCCCTCTTCGAGGCGGAGATTGGTGAGGAAATAATCCTCAAGTTCGCCCTTTTCATCGAGGACATCCTTGCTCCCTTCTCTTCCCCCTTTTAGATATGAATCAAGGTTTTTTGTGTTGGTGTAACGGGTTTTGCCAAGATAACCTGAGGCCCCTAAACCAGCCCCATAGTATTGTTCGTCTTTCCAATAGACGAGGTTGTGTCGGCTTTTCTTGCCGTTTCTGGCGAAATTGCTGACTTCGTAACGGTCGTAACCGGCTTCGCGGAGCCTCTTGAGGATCAGCTCATATTGACCACCGGCCAGATTCTGATCCATCTCCTGGACTTTGTGCGAATAAAAATAAGTGCCTGGGGAGACGCTCAGACAGTAAGTCGAGAGATGATCGACGTCCAGGGAGAGCAAAGAATCGATGTCTTTAGCCAAGGTGGCGTCGCTTTCATTAGGAAGTCCGTATATCAAATCGCATGAAATATTGTCGAATCCGGCTTTCTTCGCGTCCTCGACGGAACGTTTGGCCATCAAAAAGTCGTGCTTCCGCCCCATGAAAGCCAAAAGGGCGGGGTCGGAAGACTGGACTCCGATCGAAAGGCGATTGACCCCGCATTTCTTGATCAATAAGAGTTTTTCGAGGCTCAGGCTCTCAGGATTGCCTTCGAGGTCGAACTCCCCACCTTCTTTTAGATAAGGATAAAGGAAAGAAAGAAGGGACTCCAAAAGAGATGAAGGCAAACAGCTCGGTGTCCCACCGCCGACGTAAATCGTGTTCAACGATCCCTTGCTTATGTTGAAAGAAAGGATCTCTTTCTCTAGTTGCTGGACATAAGGAAAAGCCCACTTCTCTTCGAAGAGGACCTTTGAAAAATCGCAATATCGGCAAATATGCTCACAAAACGGGATGTGAACATATAGAGATTCAGCTTGGCTTTTCACTTCTTTTTGGAGTCGGATTCCTTGTCTTCGTCTTTGTCGAAGACCGCGGCTTCTTCCGGATGGGCTTTGGCGTATTCTTCCATGGCCTTGAGGGCTGCTTCGTCCTCAATCGGCCGGGTCGATCTATTCACTTCTTCTTTGACGATGTCCTGTTCGGCTGGTTTGTCGGTGATTTTCTCGCTCTTTTTCTCAAGTTCTTTGGAGGCTTCCTCCATCTTGGCTTGGGTTTCGGGGTCGACGTCCTGAACCATTCTCTTGACTTCTTCTTCCGCTATTTCCTTGTCGGTTTTCGGTTTGTCATGGCTTTGGAACGGCTTGACGTACTTCTTGAGAAGGATGACGGCCAAGACGATGGCACCGAAAATCAGCAAAAGCATCAAAATGATGAAGACAGGATTCTGGGTGAAGGAAGCGAATATTGTGGTAATCATTGATTATCTCCTTTGCGGACAGGCGTATAGACGAACTTGTTCTTGACCTGCAGCTTGTTATAGTAATGCTCCGCGGCCAATTTATCCATAGATGTGCGGGCTGTTTCGTAAGCACAGCGTGTGAATTTCTTAAACTGTTGGATCGAGTAGTAACGCCCGACCGTGCAGTGATTGGCCAAGAACGAGGCTTGGTTTTTGTTCAAATTGGGGTTCGTTTCAAGCAAATATTGGATATATTCTTTGATTTCCTTGTCGTTGAACTGGTTTTCGGGGAGCTCGATGGAACGCTCCGCACTGCTATTAGCTTCCATTTCCTCAGTGGTGATGATTTTTACCTTCTGGGTCTTTGAAGCCTCTTTGACTTTCGGGGTTTCTGTTTCCGGAGCCACATCCCGCTCTTGGGAGCTTTCCATAGGAGCTGGGGCTTGCTCAACCGGCTCAGTCTCTTTGACGGGCTCGCTTCTTTCAACTGGGGCTTCTTCGGCCGGCTTAGCTTCTTCTTCCTCAGTCTTCTCAGGTTCGGGGGATGGAGCTTCTTCGTTATTCTCGAAAAGAGGAGGTTCTTTGGCGATTGGCTTCACGAAAGCCGGCTCCTCGTTTTTCTCCGATGGAGACTCGCTAGATTCGCTTGTCGCGGCGAATAAGTCTATCTGGACTTCATCGGGCTTCTTTTCGCTTAAGCGTCTTTCTTCTTCGGAAATCTGATGGAATTCAGGGCGGTAGGTATCGATCTTGATGGTCTTGACGCCTTCATTAAGGCTTTCAATGAGAGGGTCAAGGATGCCTAAGCAATAGAACAGCAAATAAGTAAGATCGCCGCTTCTTTGAGCCTCAAGGGTGTATTGCCTAAGCTTCGGGGTCTTGACGAATAACTGCTCAAGAGGGAGCAAGAAGGCCTCTTTGCCCATGTCGCCTTTGGAATATAAAGCCTTGGAGGCTAAGGAAGCCACTTCGATGTTGGCTTTCTCAAAAGGCTTCACGTAGTCAAAATAATAGAGGGTGAAGACCGCTTTGATGAAATAGGCCTCTTGGCTCGAATTAAGCCAGGAAAGGAACTCGCCCATCAAGGTCTCGATGAAAGCGTTGGGAGCGAATTCATAATCGGGGTTATACATGTAACGGGCTTTTTCAGCCGAATTGTCGAAATCAAAGTTGCGGTAAAAGGAGGTAAGCTCACCCGAAGAGAGACATTTCGAAAGAGCCTCACCCAAGAAGTCCTCATCGACTTTGAGACCATTCGCGTTGTCCAAATAGTACTTAAGTGAGGTGAAATAGTCGATGACAGGCTTGTGGAAAGGGTTGTTTTCCTGATAGGTCCCGTTGAGGAGAGCCTTAAGGGAAAGCTCGCTCATCTGGGTGTTTTCGATGCTGGAGATCGCCTTCAAAGACGAGAGGAGGCAAAGCCTTTTGGCTTGTCCTTCTTCTTTGAGATCCATGATGCGTTTGATGGTCTGAATAAAGCGGTCAGCCTTCATCTCAAAAGAGGTGATCCTGGTCCTGATCGCATCATCGTATGTATAAAAGAACTGGCGGTTTGTTATGGTCCTAAAAGGCAGAAGGACCTGATATTTTGCGCGGTATTCGACGATATCGTTCCAATAGCCGTCGATCAAAGACGTCCGCATGGCGCTTTGGACTTCGCTTTTGCTGAAGTATTGCTCATCTGTATAGAGCCGTGCCCATTCTTTTTCACTCATTTGACTTTAGTATAAATCGTGGTTGAGGCACCTACAAGCCCTATCACTAAAAAACTACTAACGAAATTGAATAATCTTAGTCTTGGTGGGTCTATTTATCGTCATCGCCCAGTGACAGCAATGCCATGAAAGCCTCTTGTGGGACGTCCACCGACCCGATGGCTTTCATTCTCTTCTTGCCCTCTTTTTGCTTTTCGAGGAGCTTTTTCTTTCTTGAGATGTCGCCGCCATAGCATTTGGCCAAGACGTCTTTGCGCATCGACTTGATGTCGGCTCTTGCCACCACTTTGCCGTTTATGGCCGCCTGGACTGGCACTTCAAACTGCTGGGCTGGGATTATTTTCTTGAGGCGGCTCACGATGGTGATGCCTCTTTTGTAAGCATCCGGACGATAAACGACAGAGCTTAAAGCGTCGATGACGTCGCCATTCAAAAGGATGTCCATCTTGGAAAGCTCCGAGGCCCGATACTCATCGAGCTGATAATCCAAGGAAGCGTAGCCTTTCGTGGCGCTCTTCAAGGAATCGAAGAAGTTGAAGATTATCTCCGAAAGAGGGAGATAGTATTTGACGATTTGTCTGGTGTCATCGAAATAAACGAGGTCTTGGTAGACGCCTCTTCTTTCTTGGCAAAGCTTCATGACGGCCCCGACGTATTCCTTTGGGGTCATTATCGAAGCGTCCACGAAAGGCTCTTCGATGGCCTTGATTTTCGAGGGATCAGGCATTTCCGAAGGATTGTCGAGAGTGATGGTCTCGCCCGAGGTGAGCTCCACTTTGTACTTGACCGATGGAGCGGTCAAAATGAGGTTGAGATTATATTCTCTTTCGAGTCTTTCCTGAACGACATCCATATGGAGCAAGCCAAGGAATCCGACACGGAAGCCAAAGCCCAAAGCCTGTGAGCTTTCCGGCTCATAAGTCAAGGAGGCATCGTTCAAAGACAGCTTTTCAAGAGCGTCCTTCAATTCACCGTATTTCTGCGATTCAACTGGGTATAAACCACAATAAACCATCGGGTTTATCTTGCGATAGCCCGGAAGAGGCTCTTTGGCGGGGTTCTCAGATTGGGTGATGGTCTCGCCAGGGAAGACGTCTTTGATGTCTTTGATCGTCGCGGTCAGGTATCCGACCTCTCCGCAATCCAATCTCTTGGTGCTAAGTTCCTTTGGCGTCCTGATGCCGACTTCGGTGACCGTGTATTCTTTGTTGGCCTGCATGAGGCGGATTCTGTCGCCCACTTTGACGGAACCGTTTTTGATTCTGATCAAAACGACGACCCCACGGTATGAATCGTAATATGAATCGAATATCAAAGCCTGAAGAGGGGCTTCGGGATCGCCTTCTGGAGGCGGGACGAGTTCCACTACTTTTTGGAGCATGTCCTGAACGCCTTGGCCGGTTTTGGCCGACACCAAGCAGCAATCGGCGGTCGAGATGCCGATTTTGTCCTGGACTTCTTCCTTGGCTAACTCTGGCATGGCGGAAGGAAGATCGATTTTGTTGATGACCGGAATGATCATGAGGTCATTGTCGACGGCAAGATAAACGTTGGCCAAGGTTTGGGCCTGGACGCCTTGGGTGGCATCAACCACGAGCAAAGCGCCTTCGCAAGCCGCCAAGCTCCTGGAGACTTCGTAAGTAAAGTCGACGTGCCCCGGAGTATCGATAAGGTTGAAAATAAAGGTCTCACCTGTCTTTTCGTATTTATAAGTCACGGTGACGGCGTTGAGTTTGATCGTGATGCCCCTCTCTCTTTCGAGGTCCATCGAGTCGAGCATCTGCTCCTTGATCTCTCTTTTGCTGACAGCCCCGGTATCTTCGAGAATGCGGTCGCAAAGAGTGCTCTTACCGTGGTCGATATGAGCTATGACGGAGAAGTTACGGATGTGTTTTTGATCAAATGGCATAAATTCGCATAGCGATTATAAACTAAGTGGGCCCGTGCGCCTATAGAAAACTCTACGATTCTTTGGCTTTTTTTACGCTTCTGGTTCGTTTTAAAGTCGGCTTGTCATTTTTGTAAAACTCCGCCAGCACCGTTTTGACGTCATCGGGGCATGTGGCCACCTCATAACCTTTCCAGGCTCTTGAGAAAAGATCGCGGTATTCGTTCATCATATAACGGTCATCGATAAGCAAGGCCGCTCCCCTGTCATTCTCGCTTCTTATGAGACGCCCGACCGCCTGCATGACTTTGTTCATGCCCGGATTCATATAGGCATATTCGTAGCCATGATGGTTGACGCTTTGGAAGTAGGATTTGATCAGTTCTCTTTCGTGGCAGATCTGAGGGAGCCCTATCCCGACGACAGCCACGCCGATCAAGCGGTCGGCCTGTAAGTCAATCCCTTCGCTGAACGAGCCGCCGATGATGAGCAAACCGATTGTCGTTTTGGTCGGATTAGTGAGGAATCTCGAGAGGAATAGGCATTTTTCGTCATCATTCATATCCCTTTCTTGAACATAGACATCGGCATCGGGGAACGTTAGTTCGGGGAGGATGTTCTCAAGGTATTCATAGGAAGGGAAATAGATGAAATAATTGCCCAGTTTCGAAGAGACGAAACTCTCTAAGTATTTGGCGGTCTCCTTGTAGGTCTTGGCCCGGTCCTTGTATCTAGTCGAGACCAAGGGGGCCAAAATGAGATCGAAGTTCTCCTTCGGGAACGGAGAGGGAAGCAAAAGATAGGGGGCGTCGTGGTTTTGGATTATGGCGTCCATGTAATAAGCGATCGGCGAGAGGGTGGCTGAGAAGATGATGCGTCCCTTCACAAGATTCAATGAGGACGAGAGCATCCTTGAGGGATCCAAGCAGAAGAGATGAAGGACGTAATCCGTCCCCTCCCTTTGGCCGAATAAGGCGGTATCGGAAGCGAAGTTCTCGTTCAGGAAAAGAAAGCGATGGGCTTCCCTGGATAGGTCTTTATAGACTTCGCTGAGTTTCGGGTGGGCGGTTTTGTTGAGGGAAAGGGAAGCCTTTTGGAGGGAGTTCAAGGACGAGATAACGCTTTTTGGGACCTCAGTGAAGCTTGTGAGAGACTCATTGCCACTCAAATCAAAGGCCCGAAGGCTCTTTTCGAGCTTTCCGATGGCATTCTTCAGCTTGGGGTTCTTGAAATGCGAAAGGCTCTTTTTGGCCATGCGGCATTTTTCAGCGCTTAAAGAGGCTGAATACATGTCACGGCCCCTGTCGATGAGGTTATGGGCCTCGTCTATGAGAACGAGATATTCCGAGGGATCGGCGTCTTCCCCGAAGAAACGCTGCAAATACACGAGCGGGTCGAAGAAATAGTTATAGTCGCAGATTATCACGTCGCAATACAAAGAAAGATCAAGCTGAAGCTCAAAGGGGCACATCGCATGATGGATGGCCAAATCTTTGACGTATTCTGGGTTCAGACGTTCGCCGCTTCTAAGAACCTCAGTCAGGACTTTTCGGATTTTCGTGTAATAGTCTTTGGCAAAATGACATTCTTCGGGATTGCAGGCGCTGCCGGAAGAAAGGCACATCTTATCTTTGGAGGTCAGCATGATGTCGCGAGCGCAAAGGCCTTTCTCGTAAAGCCGCCCCATCGCCTCGTAAGCGGCGATTCGGCCGCTGGTCTTGGCGGTCAGATAAAAAATCTTTTTGTTTGTGCTGTCGCCAAAAGCCTTGATTGAGGGATATAAGGCCGACATGGTCTTGCCAATCCCCGTCGGGGCCTCGCAGAAGAAGGTACCTCCGTTTTTGGCCACCGAATAGCAATACTTGGCCATCTCGCGTTGGCCATCGCGGAATTTCTGAAACGGGAACGGCAGAGTTACGGCACTCTTGTTCCTTTTGGCCTCATGTTTGAATTCCTCGCCATAAAAATCTAGATACTCATTAAGGTATCCGTAAATCTTTTTCTCGAGTTCATCGAACTCATAAACCTTTTCGTGGCGCGATTGCTCATCTTTGATTTGAGAGATGTAGGTTAGGCGAATGCCAATCTTTTGAAGATTGTTCTCTTTGGCATACATGTAGGCATAGCATTCGGCTTGCCCTAAATGCCAATCTTTTTGCTGGTTGTAGAAATCCTCAACTGGGATCACGGTGCTTTTGATCTCGTCGACGATTGGAAAAGGCCCGCCGACGATAATGCCATCAGTCCTTCCTTCTAGGGAGATGGTCGCTTCTTTTAGCGTGAAAGTCTCTTTTAATGGAACCTCGGAAAGGTATTCATGCCCCTGCTTCGCCTGGAACGAGGCGTGGATCTTGCTCCCCAAAAGCATGGTGTCTTGGTTGTAAATACGGTTATCGATGTCGCCCCTTCTAAGTAAAAAGTCCACCAGTTGATGGACTGATAAACTTATGAACCGTTTCTTTGCCGCCATGAAGACATTATAAAGAAAAAAGGCGCCATCGCGGCGCCTAATGTTCGAAAAGTCGCTATTCCATCAAAATATGGTCGGATAGATGGGCTCCGTTGATGAATGAAGAGGCGTCCATTTTCTTCTTGCCCTCTAGCTGAACGACGTCCAAAGAGAGCATCCCATCATAGAATTGGACGAGAAGTTTCTTTTTGTCAGGAACCACCTCGCCGACGGCTCTGATGACTTTCTTGTTTTCGATATGGCATTTATATACTTTTAATTTCTTGCCTTCCAAAAGGAGATACGCTCCCGGTTCTTCGCTAAGTCCCCTAACGTAGTTAAAAGCGCCTCTGACTGATAGATAAAGCGGCAAATGCTCATCTTCTGGTTTTATTTTCGCGGCGATGGTCACGTCTTTTTCTTTTTGTTCTTCGCCTTTGAGCTCGCCGTTCGCGTACTTAAGGAGGTCGCGGCTGACCAACGCCTTGCCGGCTTCGGCCATCTTTTTGCATAAAGAAGTGTAATTGTCTTCGTCTTCTATTTTGATTTTCTCGATGTCGTAGGCCACGCCGGCATCCATGGCGGCCACCATTTCCATAAGGGTGCATCCTGTCTCATCATCGCCAGCCATGATCGATCTTTGAATCGGGGCGGCTCCACGATATTTCGGCAGGATTGAGCCATGAAGATTGATGTTGCCGACTTTGGCGAGGTCGAGAAGCCCCTGGGGGATTATCTGACCATAAGCCATCGTCAGCAAAACGTCATAACCGAGTGTTTTGGCGAATTCGAAATCCAGTCTGATTTTATGGGGCTGAAAAACCGGGATTCCATGGGCCAAGGCGACTTTTTTAGTTGGCACCGCCTCTTTATGTTTGTCGCGTCCGACTTCTTTGTCCTCTTGGCAGACCAGCCCGACCACGTCAAAACCTTCTTGGATGACGTGCTCAAGAATCTCGCCCGACATTTCCGGCGTCCCCATAAAAAGGACCTTAACATCATGATTGCTTTGGTATTTCATGTCTCTTTATCATCTTAGTTTACTAAGCGCCTCGTTGGTGTCTAAATTATACCGCACCGAAAAGAGGCGATTGCAATGATTTATGAACATATGAGCTCCCTTATAGGAAATACCCCGATACTCCATTTGGAGAAAGTCGGCGGGAATGACATCTACGTCAAATTGGAGATGTTCAATCCTTCGGGCAGCGTAAAGGATCGAGTCGCTTTGATGATGATCGATGACCTTTTATCCTCAGGGAAATTGTCCAAAGGCGGAAAAGCCGTCGAAGGAACCTCAGGAAACACCGGAATCGGCTTGGCGATGGTATGTGCCGAAAAAGGCATCAAGCTAACGATCGTGATGCCAGAGAATATGTCGAAAGAGAGAATCGACCTTATGAGGGCCTATGGGGCTGAAGTCATTCTGACGCCAAAAGAAAAAGGCATGGTCGGGGCTGAGGAATTGGCGAAAGAAATGGGTGAAAAAGGCTATGTTTTCCTCAACCAATTCGAGAATAAGAGCAATCCTAAGGCCCATATGAAGACCACCGCCAAAGAGATAATCAGAGATTTTCCAGAGGGGCTTGATTATTTCGTCGCCGGCGTCGGAACGGCCGGGACCCTCATTGGCAATGGGATGGTCTTGAAAGAAGCTTACAAAAACATAAAGCTCATCGCCGTCGAGCCTTTTGAGAGCGAAGTCCTTGAAGGCAAGAAGGCCGGTCCGCATAAGATCCAAGGAATCGGCGCCAACTTCGTGCCACCGCTTTATGAAAAGGGCATTGTCGATGAGATCATGCCGATAAAGAGCGACGACGCCATCAAAAGAGCCCACGATTTGGCCGAGGATGGCATTTTCCTTGGCATCTCCTCGGGAGCCGCCATCTTAGCGGCGGAGAATATCGCTAGGAGCAACGAAGGAAAAGGGCTTAAAATACTTGCTCTCGCCCCAGACGGCGGGATCAAATACATGTCCATGGGGATTTATGGCGAAAAATAATAAGGAAGAGACTTACTATCAGTCGATAAAAAGACGCGATCCAGCCGCAAGAAGCAATCTTGAGATATTTTTGCTTTACCCTTCCGTGAAGATCATGAGACGCTATCGAATCGCCCACTATCTTTGGAAGCATGGCTGCAAGTTTTTGGCCGAATGGATCATGGAGGTCGGAAAGAAGAGAACCGGCATTGAGATCCACCCTGGATGCCAAATCGGCAAGAATCTCTTCATAGACCACGGCTCAGGGGTAGTGATCGGCGAGACCGCCATCATTGGCGACAACTGCACGCTTTATCATGGAGTTACCCTTGGTGGAACGCGTTTCGACAAGGTCAAACGCCATCCGACGTTAGGGAATTGTGTCATGGTAGGCGCGGGTGCGATATTATTAGGCGACATAACCATCGGGGATTGTTCAAGAATCGGGGCCAACGAAGTCGTCAGGCACGATGTCCCACCGCAGTCTGTCTATGTTAATGGCAAAGTCATCATGCTCGAAAAGGAGAAACATTGTGAATAAAAAAGCCACACGCGACTTCAAAGACGTCCAAAAATTCTTGGCCTCCAGTGAGATTTTGATGTCGTCTAGTCAAACCATCCAAGACATCTACGAAATCGGAACCACCCTTCATGCCAAGGAAAAAGCCTGCATCTATTTTGACGAAGACGGGAAAAAACAATCCTACAACTACGAAAAATACAAAAGCCTGGTCTTCTTTTGCGCCCGCCATCTTTCATCGGCCCTAAGCGGTGTCCCTTCAGGGAGCCTGGTCGCTTTGAAAATAAGAAATTCCCAGAACTGGCCTTTGCTTTTCTGGGGTTTGGAAATGACTGGGCATCCAGTTCTTTTGATCGATGCCAAGCTTCCGCATGAGAATACGGAGAATCTTCTAAAGCAATCATCCGCCAAAGCAATCATCGTGAATGAAGAGGAAGCCTATTCGGTCCCATCATTCCGAATCAACGAGGTCCGTAACAGCGAGGAAGACGATCAATTTGCCCCTCATTGGGCCAATTCCGTCACCTTTTGCTCAAGCGGCACCACCGGCGCGGCCAAAATGATGGTCTACGAAGGCAAGAATCTCTGCGCCCAAATCCATTCGGCCCTTAATATGGGTCTTGAGACAAAAGACATCATGCATGCCGGACGCATCAACATCCTTTGCATGATCCCACTTCATCACATCTTCGGGTTTGCCGCGACTTTCCTTTGGTACACCTTTTATGGGAAGTGCCTCGTTTATCCGACGACGATGGCGACCAGGGATTTGTTCCAAGCCATCCGCAAAGCCCCTGTCACCCATCTTTACAGCGTTCCTCTCTTCTGGGATGGAGTCGCTCAAACGGTCGATAGAACCGCAAATTTGAAGGGCGAGAAGATGAGACAGACATTGGCGAAAATGATCGCCTATAACTGTCATCAGATACCTAAAGACGAAGCCGGAATGGCTTCTTGGGGATTTGTGAAGCATCAATTCCAAAAGAAAGTCTTCGGGACCCAGATTGAATATTGCATCTCCGGAGGCGGATACCTTTCGCCAAAGACCCTCCACACGATAAACGGAATCGGCTATCCCTTGTACAACGGGTATGGAATGACTGAGGTCGGCGTCACGTCGGTCGAGCTTTCACCGCGTGTCGAGGACCGTCTTAAAGGTTCCATCGGCCATCCGTTATACGGCATCGAGTACAAGCTTAACAAAATCGAAGGCGCCAGCGGCAAACAGGGCGAGCTCTACATCAAGAGCCCCATCACCCATGTCGAGGAAATCATCGGAGGAGTCAGAGGAAAAACCACTTGCGTTGATGGTTATTATCCAACCGGCGACATCGCTGAAGTCGATGCGACCGGCTCATATTTCATCAAAGGCCGTCTAAAGGACACGATTATCAATTCCAATGGCGAGAATGTCTATCCTGACGAGATTGAGTTCTACTTCAAAGACGTCAAACACGTCGCCAACGACGTCGTCGTGGGCGTGAAGGATGGCTCAAACGAAGTCATTACGTTGGTTCTTGAACTCGACAACACCGTTCAAAACGCCGACATGCAACAGATTAAGAAAGACGTCGACGCCATCAACGCCACCCTTTCAAACGAAAAGAAAATCGATAAGGTCGTCATCTACAAAAAGGCCCTTCCGTTAGCCAACAACATGAAGGTCAAACGTTATGTCCTTCGTGAGGCTCTTGAAAAGGGAAGCGATGATTTCATCGGTTTCGATCATAAGAGAGAGCCTGTCAGTTTCGAAGGCTTTGATCCGAAAAATGTCGATGAGGTCATAAAGAAGGTCCGCAAGATATTCTCCGCCACCCTGCTTCTTCCGGAATTCAAGATCAGCGACGATGCCATCTGGAACACCGATCTAGGCGGGGATTCCATGAGCTACGTCAGCATGATCAGCGACCTTAATGACGCTTTCCATATCTCCATTCCAACCGACAAATATGGGGTTCTTGGATGCGTTAAGGATTTCGCCTATGAAATACTCCTTCTCCAAAAGGAAGAAGAATCGAGGCAGTCGAAGCAAAAATAGTTGTTTTATGTGCCTCAGAAGGCTAAAATCATACCCGCGAACATAGAAAAAGGAAGAACGATTATGGCAAACATCAAATCACAAATCAAACGCAACGAGACAAACGAGGCCGCCAGGCTTAAGAACAACGCCGAAAAGAGCGGATGCAGAAGCGCCGTCAAGAAAGTTGAGACCCTTGCCGCTGCCGGCAAAAAGGCCGAAGCCACCGAGGCTTTGAAGATCGCTATCAGCGAACTCGACAAGCTCAGCCAGTCTGGCATCATCTCCGAGAACAGCGCCTCCCGCAAGAAGGCTCACCTTCAGCGTGTTGTCGCCAGCGTCAAATAAGCTCGACGATTCAATTAAAAAAATGCCCAGTTCATCTGGGCTTTTTCTTTTTAACCGATCAAACGACGATCTTTTTGAAATGGGCGTCTAAAACCCCTTCTTTGGCATCGAGAACCAAGTAGGTTCCCGTGTCGCTATCGTGCGGGAAAACCAAACTTCCCGGACAATAAACCCTGATCCCCTCTTTTATGTCCTCTTCCATCTCATGAGTGTGACCATGGATGAAAATGCGGACGCCGTCATCCTTGAGAGACCTCATCATGGCACTTCCATAAATCGGATAGTGTTCCATATGGAGTTTGCCAAAAGGCGTCATGATCTCATAACGGAACGGATATTCGTTATATCCCCCATCGCAATTGCCTTTGACGGCCGCGAAAGGAGCGATGTCCCCCGGTGAGGCTTCAACATCACCGGCATGGAGATACAAATCGGCGTCATTTTCAATCATGGCCACTCGGCGTAACGCGCTCAAATCGCCGTGTGTGTCAGAAATCACAACTATTTTCATAAAGAGAAATTGCTCAAGAACAATGAGAAGCTCAAATCGGCGCTCATTTTTCCACTCATGATGGCATATTCGCATTTATAGAGTTGGTCCAAGGCTCTGTTCATGCTTTCCTCATTCATCTTCCGGAGGCTGTCGACCGTGACGTTGGCTCTTCCCATGGAGCATCTCAAGGTGCTGGAAATCTCAGCCGGACCATAGTGTTTGCTGTTTAGATAGTAAACGCTGTTGATGAAACGGAATTGGGTGGCCAAAAGCCTGATCAATGATATAGGTTCGACGGAACGGACCTGAAGATCTTTGTAGATGGCCAAAGCCTTTTTGACGTCTCCTCTAGAAAGGGCGTTTGAAAGATGAAAAGCGTCATCCTCCAAAGGAGCCGAGACCAAAGAGTCGACCATTGCCGAAGTTATTTTCTCGTCTTTGGCATAGTTGGTGAGCTTCTGGGCTTCGTTTAAGAAACTGGCATAATCGCCTTTGGTCCTTTCAAGGATCATGGTTATGGCATATGGTTCGATCTCGAATCCTCTTTTAGAGAAATAGTTTCCGGCGAACTGCCTCCATTGTTCAGGGGTGAACGAGGCGACTTGGGAGAACTTGCCATCGCCTTTTTTAATAGCGCAGGCGATGTCTCCCTTTTCGTCGATGTTGTCGTTATAGACAAGGATGTAAAGGTCGATGTTCGGATCAGGGTTCCCAAGGTAATCGATCAACGCTTCTTTGGCATCGGGGTCGGATTTGGCCTTGGTCCTTGTTTTTTCCAAATAAAAGAAATCCTCGGCCACCACCGTTTTCTTGTCATATCCCAAAGGCAATGACTCACATTCGTTGGTGACATCGTTCAAAGTGGCCTGCCTCATGTTGAGGGTCACAAAATTCAAACTGCCTATGGTCGCCCCGGAATTATGAAGAACCTTTTTTAGGGCTCCTTGGGCCATACGTGGCTGTGATGAGAAGAGGACTTGAATCATGCAACTATTATCGTATGTTTCCTCTCAGAATGAAAATGAAGAAAAGAGAATGTTGCTAGAATAGGTGACGCTTCCCTCAAGGTCAGTTCTCCGATAGGGAATTCCCAACGAGTCCAGACGTTCCAAAACCTCGTCGTTTGGATGGCCGTAGGTGTTTTTCTCGCCTACTGAGATGATGGCGACCTCCGGTGTGAGAGCCTGCAGAAACTCTAGGCACGAGGAGGTTTTTGAACCATGGTGGCCGAGTTTCAATACATCGCAGTCTAGGTTAGGGTTGTCTTTCACGATTCGCTTCTCGACGAGGGATGGGGCATCGCCGGTGAATATCCACTTCTTGTTCATGAAATCCAAGCTTAGGACCAGAGATGAATCATTCTCTTCCTCATAGCCATATGTATTGAGATTCTCAAAGTGAAGATTTCCGACATCCAAAGGGAAAAACGCCGCGTCATCGACATAATTTTTGACTCGGAAGTTCTTCTTCAAGGACGGGGCCGCACCGATATGGTCGAAGTCCCCATGGCTGGCGATAAGACAGTCGATGTCATAAATCCCGTTCTTGCGGAAATAAGGAATGTCGACTTCCGTGGCCATGTCGAAGTATAAGGAACCCCCGGTATCGATCATGACGCTGGTCCAGCCGTCCCTAATCAATATAGCGTCCCCCTGCCCGACGTTGATGAAGCTGACCTGCTGGCTGATGAGGTTATATAGAGGGATGACGTTAAGCAAAAACGAAATGCAGGTCAGGCTGATCAGGACTTTCCTGTATGGGAAAAAGCCCAACTCAGAGAAATAGACGAAAAGCAGCAAAGCCAAGTAATAGGAGAAAGTCAAAAGATCGGAAAAGCCACCTAAGGGGATGGAAAGGTCAAACTTTGAGATGGCTCCGACATAAGATGCGAGGAATGACGAAAATGCGTTGATGGGACCAGTAAAGGGAACGATAAGAAACGAAACGAAACCGATTATGGAAAACGATATCGAGAATGGCAAAAGCAATATCGAATAAAGAGGCGTGAGCAAATGGAGGCTCCCGTTAGACGCGAACATCGGAAGAAGAAACAAGAGCATGAGGCTTTTTTCGATGAGCCCTTTGTTTCTTCCTTTGATCCTTTCAAGGAAAGACCTCGAAAACAAAAGGAAAAAACTCAGCCCATAGCCAATTAAAAAAGACGATGAGACGGCGTGATATGGATCGGTTAGGCAAATGATGATTCCACTTAGGCTCAATAATGAGAGATATTGGGGAGGCGCTCTTTCACCTTTAGAAAACAAAACGATCAACTGAAGGGCCTTAATGATGAAAACCCTCCAGAAGCCGATTTTATAAAAGAGAAAAGGGGATAAAAGAAAGCATAAGCAGAAGGATATGCTCTTCAAACTCTTTTCCTTAACCCGTTTGTCGAGGATCCTCTCAAAGATTCTGATAAAACTCGAGAGCAAAAGACCGCTCGAAGAAAGGAAATAAAGACACCCTAACGACGAAGCGTCTTTGATGAGGTTAGACGAATAGTCCTTATGATCAAATAGCAAGGCATCCAAATACGTTGCGCTTTCGCTGGAGAATGCCGAAAGAAAATCCCTTTCTCTTTCTTTTAGGCGGATTGGCATCTGATAAACCTCTTCGATTTTATACGCCGACAGCTGATAATCCACCCCTTTTGAATGAAGATGCTCCTTAAAGGAAAAACGGCTTTCAAAGCTCATTTCCTTGTAGGGTTTGCTTTCGCCATATATCGAAAGAAAATCGCCAAACTCCCTTGCGCTCTCCTTTTCGTAGACGTAATAACGCTTCAAATCCGACATAAAGATGAAATAATTGCTTCTAGCCTCAACCACGAAGCCTTGGTATTCGGCTTTCTCCTCGGATGGTTTCGGGTAGAAACTGACGCTTAAAAAAGAAA
>DHAP01000013.1 GCA_002397465.1 Caryophanales bacterium UBA4951
GCCTGTTGTGTTGCTGTATCCATTTTAATTTTCTCCTTTTATATTTATTTGGTTTAGTACGTCTATTATCAGCGAAGTCTTCTTATCGGTGATTTCTTTTTCTACCTTTTCCCTAGAGAGAAGGGCTTGATAGAGCGAAGAGATTTTCTTTTGAGTCTCTAGCTTCGGGATCTTCCCTAAATCTAGTTCTCGCAAGAAAGAAATGTTGACCATCTTGACGACCGTGGATCCTTGTATCATTTTGGAGATTGACTCCTTTGAACAAGGGCCTTCATTCAAAGCCCACATCAGATAACCTGGATCAATTTCATTGGATTTGACCCTGATTATCGCCAGGTTGGATGGAACAAGCTTTCCGGCAGAATCCTCTGTAACAATAACGCTCCTGAACTGAGTAAGACCATATAGAATATCGTTTAACTCGGCGTAAGCGCATTGGTCTTTCTTTGACGAAAGAATAGAGGTGGTGGCGGAAACCTCTGGCTTGTCTTCGATGTTGCCTCCAGAAACATAGCTAACCTCTTGCATGCTTATGAAAGGCACCTCAACAGTATCGTCATACTGCGAAGACGGTTTCACACGGGTTAGTATTGTCCCCAAACTTACATCTGCAATGTCAGAAATTTTCATCTTGCCTCCTGCAACTTACGCAAATATCATAGCTAAGCTAATAGTTCTTGTCAATGGCAAAACATTGAAATTTAGATAAATTGCATCAATAGAACTTTTTGCAAACCTCTTCCACATATGCTTTTATCTCGTCGATAAGGTTTCCTCTAACCTTCATAAAAGGAACGCTGTTATGAAACTGTTCTCTTCTTCTTTGTATGGATTGTCTACTCAGAAGGTCCTCGATCTTTTTGTCAGAAACATATTCGTAGATGGAGAATTCCTTAATTATTTCTTCGAGTTCCTCGTACTGGATGCTCAATGAGCTGGCTTTGTTCCGAATGTCGCTTTCTTTTTCCTTTTCCACAAACTTGTCAAATTCCGAATCGATGTCCGCTTCTTTGTCGAGATTTGGGACGATTTCTTGCAAGAATTTGGACAACAGCTCCTTCTTATAGACCAAAGTCTCCGAACTAGTGGATTGAAGGAGCTTAAGGATTTTCTGGATTTCAGCTAAACGATTCTCGCCCTTCTCGACATGGGTGACCCCCTTTATAAGGTTCATTATGTATTCAAAATCAATACGGTCGTTTTGAACGAGCTCAAGGTAGAACTCGGCAGGAATCTCTTCTGGCTTATCATTGGGATCGTGTTTCTTTATGGATTCGGCGAGATCTTTGTATTTCGACAAATAGTCTTCATATGTTTGACGAGTCATACCTATGTTGGTTTTTCCCCATTCAAAATCGATGCAAGTGTTCATGACTTTAACGGTCTTTACCAAATCCCTGAAAAGATTAAGGAAGTTGATCTTGTCCGCTTTTGTTTGAAGTTCGTCTACGCTTTGTGGAGTGGGAGCTATGCCATCAAGAATCTGTTTTTTGGAGATAAATTCGGCAACTAGGTCTTCCAAAGGCTTTACTAAAACAACGTCCTTGGTTTCGCTATTGGCATATAGTTTGATTGCCTCATCGGTATCGTCCTTATATGTTCCAAGGATTCTTTGCGGCTTGTCTTTGCCTTCAATTTGAACGGTAGACATAAAGCAAACGATGTTGCCGTTTGGCTTGGCGTCTCCGTCCAGCCTGTTCGTTCTTGAGAAAGCTTGGATGAGACGATGATATTGGGTTGATTTGTCCATGTACAAACCAGATAGCCTCTTAGAATCAAAGCCAGTAAGGAACATGTCGACCACTAGAAGCAGATCGATTTCGCGAGACTTCATCCTCTTTTGAACATCAACGTAATATAAAGAGGTCCCGCCGTTGTCGGTTGAGAAACTCGTTCCAAACATTTCGTTGTAGTCTTTAATAATCTGCTCTAGATAGTCTCTTTGCGATTGCGTTGCGCCTTCTTCCAACTCATCGTTAGGTTCAAACGTGAAGCAAGCGCATATCTTGTGTTTTCCGTTATCGAGTTTTCTTAATTCTTTGTAGTATTCCAAAAGCAGCTCTATGTCCTTTACGGCAAAAAGAGCGTTGTATCTTTCGTCAAAGGTAACCTGGCTATATGTTTTCAAAACCTCTTTTGAGACGATTTCAATTCGTTCGGGATTCAATATCCAATCATGTATTTCATCGGGATTCAAAGGTCGTGGCAGCGTCTTTTGATGGAGAGTTTCATAGTAAGAAACGTTAAATCCAAGAACCGCGTGGTCGCGTATCGCGTCTCCAATTAGGTACTTATCTTTGCAACCGTGTTCTCCTCCGAATACGGCCGCTGTGGTGAAGTCAAGATTGCTCTTGTTGATCTCGAAGATTGGCGTTCCGGTAAAGCCGAAAAATTGTCCTCCGGTGAAAACTTTGAGGATGTTTTTGTGCATTTCGCCGAAATTTGAACGGTGGCATTCATCGATGATAAAGATTGTGGAATCCTTATATTCTTCAAAAGAGGCCGGATACCTCTTACAAGCGTTTGCCATTTTTTGGATGGTGGTCATCACTAGGTTGGCCGTACTATCTTGGAAAGCAGGGATCAAATCTCTCCCTGTTGGCGTGTCGGCAAAACAGTCTTTTTCAAATTTATTAAACTCTCCGGCCGTTTGAGTGTTCAAATCTTTTCTATCAATGAGAAACACCACTTTTTTAATCATTGGAAGAGTCTGCAGGATTTGGGCGACCTTAAAACTAGTGATGGTTTTTCCAGACCCCGTTGTATGCCAAATATATCCGTTGTTTTTTGTGGTCTTGGCCAGGTTGACCAAAGCCTCGACGGCGCGGACTTGATACGGCCTCATTGCAATTAGATTCTTATTCGAATTGTCTAGCACCATGTATTCGCTTATGGTTTTGGCCAAAGCGCATGGGACAAGTCTTTCCCCGGCAAAAGTGATCAGATTGTTAATGGGCTTGTTATTGATGTCTTGCCATGTGAAGACGAAGTCCTTGTTTATGTCGGTGTTGTTTGCATAATACCTAGTATTCACCCCATTAGAGATGATGAATATTTGCAGATAATAGAACACCCCAGTATACGATTCCCTTTGGTATCGGCAGATTTGGTTGAAGGCCCTTTGGAGGTCCATGCCTCTTCTTTTCAGTTCTATTTGGACCAAAGGGAGACCGTTGACCAATATCGTGACGTCATAGCGGTTCTCGTGCTTGCCCTGAATCGTGACTTGATTGGCAACTTGGAATATGTTTTTGCACCAATCGGATTTATCAAATATTTTAA
>DHAP01000010.1:0-191 GCA_002397465.1 Caryophanales bacterium UBA4951
CTTGCTAGAGATAAAGGATTGCATGAAATATAAACTATCCTGTCTGGTTTCATCTTCAGAAGGGATGAGAGAAATCTTTCATCAGACCCTTTTCTAGGCGGGTCCATGAAAACAACGTCTAGGCGTTTTCCCTCTTTTGCCATTCTTTCAATGAAGTTGGAGGCATCATCGACATAGGCCTCATAATTATC
>DHAP01000010.1:425-3411 GCA_002397465.1 Caryophanales bacterium UBA4951
TCGAGAACAACATCGTCTTTCTTCAAGGAAGCCCCTTCCATGGCCTTTTGATAAAGGATGGAGGTCATAACGGGGTTGGTCTGATAGAAAGATGATGGGCTGATGATGAAATCAAGGCCGCACAATGAGTCTTTGATGTGAGACTCGCCATATAGAAGAACGTTCTTCTCGCCCATGATCTTGCTCCCGAACGAAGAATTGACGTTCAAATAGACCGAAGTAAGTTCGGGGCAATTTGAGACGATCTTTTGAAGCAAGGCGTCCTGCTCAGGAAAGCCTTCTTTGGCGCTGACTAAGATCAGCATCACTTCTTTGTAGACATAACTGGTCCTGACGATCGCGTGTCTGATGTAACCTTTGCGTGTCGTTTCGTCATATGGAAGGACGCCAAGCTCATCCATCGCCGTTTTGATCTCGCTGATGATGGCGTTAGCCCGTTTATCCTCAATCATGCAGTTGGAGATAGGAATGACTTCGTGGCTCCCTTCTTTATAGAAGCCATAGACGACATGCCCATCCCTATCCAAAGCGAAAGGCATCTGAATCTTGTTGCGGTAATAATAAGGATCATCCATCCCGATCGTCTCTTTGGCATCGACGTCTAGATGGGCGATCTTCTTCAGTTGGTCTTTGACGAGTTTGCTCTTGAAGGCGAGTTGCGATTTATAGCTGAGCGACTGAAACTCGCATCCCCCGCAACGGAAGGAAAAAGGACAGAGAGGCTTAATCCTCTCCGGGCTTTCTTTCTCCAGTTTCTTAATATGGCCGTAGTAAAGGCCAGCCCTCTTGTAGTCCACCTCCACCAAGGCTTCCTCGCCTGGGAAGAGATAATTGACAAGAATGACATTATCGTTTAAATCCCTGCAAAAGCCACGCCCCTCATAGCTGAGGTCTACACAGTTTAGATGCAGTATTTGTTTGATTAAAGGGTCCATTAAGCAGCGGCTTTCTCTTTAGGCGCGGCCATGAGCTCTTTGATGAACTCGACCTCCGCGGCCTCATCAAGACGTGGGAAGAGTTGGTCCCCCTTGTTCACTTTGAGCCCGGATATCGAACCGAACTTTGTGGCAGTCTCGTAGTTTCTTAAGGCAGCCGGCACCCCAAGCTGGTCGTAGATCTTCTCGCTCTTGGTGACTAAGACCGGCGAGAGAAGGACTCCGGCTAAATAGATGACGTTGGCTAAATGAGACATGCAGCTGGCCAAGATGTTTTTCTTCTCCGGATCTTTGGCCAAGACCCAAGGGGCGCTGTCCTCGATGTATTTGTTGGCTGCGCTCACAAGCTCAAAGACCGAGGCATAGGCCTCACTCACCTTGAGGTCGTCGTTATAGACCTCATAGGATTTGATGGTCTTCTCAGCCAACTCATGAAGGCTCTTGTCAAGCTCGTTGAGATCCCCTTCATAGGTTGGGATGAGGCCATCAAAGTATTTGTTGATCATCGAGACGGTGCGGTTCAAAAGATTGCCGAGGTTATTGGCTAAATCGGCATTAAGCCTCTCGACGAACTGCTCAGGCGTGAATTGCCCATCCTGTCCGAAGATGATGTCGCGGCAAAGATAGAGTCTCACCGCATCGACGCCAAAACGGTCCACAAGAGGTGGGACTGGGATGACGTTGCCTTTGGATTTGGACATCTTGCCATCCTTCATCATCATGAGACCGTGGACGAAAACCCTCGTCGGTTCCCTGAGGTTCATGGCCTTGAGGAACATCGGCCAATAGATGGTGTGGAATCTCGTGATGTCGGCACCGATGATGTGGACGATCTCAGTGTCGGGATCCATCCAGTACTTCTGGAACTTGGAATCATCCTTCTGGAGATAACCTAAGGCAGTGATGTAGTTTGTGAGGGCATCGAGCCAGACATAGACGACATGTCCGGGGGCCTCTTTGACGGGGATGCCCCAATCGAAGGTGGTCCTGGAGACGCAGAGGTCATTGAGCCCTGGTTTGATGAAGTTGTTAATCATCTCGGCTTTGCGGCCTTCTGGGGTGATGAACTTGGGGTTCTTCTCGTAGAAGTCCAAAAGCCCATCGACGTATTTGCCGCACTTAAAGAAATAAGCCGGCTCTTCTTTTTCTTCGCAGGGTCTTCCACATTCAGGGCAAAGGTGTTTCTCTCCGACTTGGGTATCGGTCCAATAGGATTCCTCATGGACGCAGTACCAGCCCTTGTATGATGAGAGATAGATGTCGTCGTCCTCTATGAACTTCGAGAAGATCTTTTGGACGGTCTCGTAATGCCTTGGCTCGGTGGTTCTGATGAAATCATCGTTGGAGATGTGCATGGTCTTCCATAGATCGAGGAATTTGACGGCGACCTCATCGACGAAAGCCTGGGGCGAGACGCCCTTGGCTTTGGCGTTATCCTCGATCTTCTCGCCGTGCTCATCAAGCCCCGTCAAAAAGTAGGTGTCAAAACCCCTCAGTCTTTTGCCTCTGGCGATGATGTCGCACATGGTCGTGCAATAGGCGTGGCCAAGGTGCGGGGAGGCGCTTGGGTAATAGATCGGCGTGGTGATATAGAACTTTTTGCTCATGGGTGGACCTCTAAAATGATTTTCTTTAGGTTGATTCTAGCATTAAGTAGAGAAGAAAACCCCATCACGTGAATGATGGGGTCGATTCTTTTTCTCGATGTCTTATTTTTCGTTAGACTTGGCGGCTTCGGCTTTGGCAAGTTTCTTGTTGAACTTGTCAATGCGGCCATCAGACTGAACGAAACGCTGTTTGCCAGTGTAGAAGGGGTGGCAGTTCGAGCAGGTATCGACCTTGATTTCTTTCATGGTCGAGCCAGTCTCGAAGGTGGCTCCGCAGCTGACGCAGGTCACGGTGCACTTGTGGTACTCCGGATGGATGTCTTTTTTCATGTCCTTTACTCCTTTCGCCTTGTAACTAGCTGTTACAAAGAGAGTTACGGGTGTTATATTACGCGCAACCCCTTAGGGTTGCAACATTTTAGGGTTATTTTGCCCCCAAGTTTA
>DHAP01000029.1 GCA_002397465.1 Caryophanales bacterium UBA4951
AAGAGGAAAAAGACAGAAAAGAAGAGTTGGAAGACCGGAAATACGAAGAGAAAAAAGCCAAGAGGAAGAAAAAAGGCTTCTTTCGGTCTCTGATTTCTCCGAGCAGCCCCGAAGAAGATGAAGACGAAGACGAGAATGATGACAACTAGGAAATGGAGGAAATAACCAAATGGGAATTTTCAACAAGAAGAAGAATGGCGGGTTTAGCGATGTTATTCGCTGTGACGAACCGAACTTTTTAATTTGGAGATGGCATCCGAACGGATTTGCTTCTGGCGATTTGAAGCGCGATACAGCGATTAGGACCGGATCGGTTCTCAGGGTCAAGACCGGAGAAGTGGCGGTCTTCGTCTACAAGCAGCACGACGGACAGTCGGAGGACTATATCGTTGGCCCTTACGACGGAACGTTAAAAACAAAGAACTTCCCCGTCCTGTCCTCCATCATCGGTCTTTGGTACGAAGGCGACACACCATTCCAAGCCGAAGTATATTTCGTCAATTTGGCGACGGTGATCCAAATTCGATTTGGAGTGCCGTATTTCGGAGTGGTGGATCCGCGTTACCCAGACTTCGAAGTGCCGGTAGCGGTACGTGGCACCTTGTCTTTCAAGATCAACGATTACAAGGCGTTTGAAAAATGTCACAGGCTCATAGATTTCGATTTGGAAGAATTCAAGCAGCAGGTATCCGACGCTATCTGTCGTTATGTTAAAGACGCGGTGGCCAAAGCTCCTGCCGAAAACGGCATACCGGTTGTTGCCATAGAATCGAAAATCGACTTAATTACTGATAAAGCTGAATTGCTCGTAAAAGATAGATTAGCCGACACCTTTGGAGTATCAGTTACTGGCCTCGATATAAGCGCGATTGAAATCGACAAAGAAAGCGAAGTCTACCAAGAGTTAAAGAGGATAACGAAAGGCATCGAAACGAAGCGAGCCGAGGCTAACATTACAGATTATGAAGAGAAGCTTCGCATCGAGCGCGAGGAGAAGCAATACGCACAGCACATGGAGACAAGGCAGGGCAATCTTGGAGCCTTTCAGACCGAGGCTCAGCGGGACGTTGGCGTTGCCGGTGCCCAAGCCCTTGGAAAAATGGGCGAGAACGGCGCTGGCAATGTCGATATTGGCGGAGGCGGCGGTGGCGGAGCGGGATTCAATCCTGTCAGCATAATGGCTGGAGTCGCTTTGGGCGGCGCGGTCGGAAAGAACATCGCTGGGACGATGGATACCGCTTTGTCGGGGGCAAACCCCGCAGGCGCTAATCCCCCTCCTGTCCCGACTGTAAAATACAACGTCGCGAAGAATGGGAAGCCAACCGGTCCTTATGAGATATCAAAATTGGGCGAGATGGCCGCATCAGGCGAGCTGCTTCCTGATTCGCTGGTATGGAAAGCAGGAATGAGCGAATGGGGACGCGCAGATGCACAGTCTGAACTCAAACCACTTTTCCCTCCAGCAATTAAATAGATATACAATAAACAATTAAGATTAAATCCTTAGCGTATAATGATTTCGGGCAGAGGTTAGGCCCATATAGCGCCGGCCTTTGTTCTCGCATAACGCATCCGACGTCGCGTCCGCTGAATTTCTCGGAAACGTTCTCGCATGATGTTCTCGCGCGACCCCTGAAAAACGCCTTAAAACAGCGTCAAACGGGAGGGGCTGAAAGAGGGAACCTCCGACGGGAAGCCCGATGCCTTCTGGAGTATCCAACGCTCTCTTAATCCAAGGTCAAATGACAATTGGCAGAGACAATGGACTCAAAATCCAACGTATATATAATCCATGCCGGTTCGATTCCGGCCACGGGCACCAACGCTATGAAATTCCCCCATTTATTGACTGCCGGTTGGTACAATAACTGAGGGATTTTTCTTTTTTTGGTTTCCTGTCCGATATTCTCGATTTTTGATTGATTATGTGTTGTTTGGCTATATAATTAAATCGGAAAAAATGTGGCAAGGAACACAAAAACCGAATGATAGTAAAAAGAACCCTATATCTCAAAAAACTAATATCCCTTCTCTCGTCCAAAGACATCAAGGTCGTAGCTGGAATCCGCCGATGTGGGAAATCAACCCTGCTTCGTGATGAATTCATGCCGTATCTCAAAGAAAACGGATACAGTGAGAAAACCATCATCTACATTCCTTTGGACTCGCAGAAATACTCATATTTACGGGAGGTTGGAGCCTTCCAAGATTACGTTAACGCCAAGCTTCCTCGCGATGGCGGACCCTGCGTTCTTATTTTTGACGAAATCCAAAAACTTGGCGAGCTCGTAAAGAAGGCAGACGGTACCATCGTCGAGGTAAAGCATCCAGACCCCAAAGTGTTTGTCGGGACGCTTAACGAATATAACGCCTTGCCCAACACCAACATTTACGTTTCGGGAAGCAATTCGCGTTTCCTTTCAAGCGACATCATAACCGAGTTCAGGGGGAGGTCCTTCACCGTTATGGTTCACCCATTGTCCTTTAAAGAATATTTAAGCTCCGGAACCTTCAAAGAAGAGGCGGCTTGGCAGGATTACCAGATCTATGGTGGTATGCCGATACTTCTTGGAGCCAGTGACAAAGCAACCAAAAAAGAGATGCTCGCGGATCTTTTTCAGAACTCCTACATCAATGACATCATCGACAGGAACGAGCTTTCGTCTAGCCTCATGGACCCTTTCGCCGATGTGCTCTGCTCCAATGTCGCGAATCAAACCAATTCTGAGAATATTGCTCGAAGGATCAAGGCGTACCGAAGGAAAGAGATTGATGGCGAGACGGTTCAGAAGTATATCGATTTGTTCGTGCATGCCTTTTTGTTCTCCAAGTGTCTTCGTTACGACGTTAGAGGAGGCGAGTACTTCAAGAGCAATTACAAACTGTATTGCGAGGATCAAGGCCTTCGTAACGCCAGGCTCAACTTCCGCGAGCCTGATTTTGGGAGAAACCTTGAGAACATCATCTTCAATGAGCTCATCATAGCCGGATATAAGCCAGACGTTGGGACGCTCACTACCTTTGAGCGCGACAAAGACGGCAAAAAATCCAGGAAGAATCTGGAGATCGATTTCGTTGCCAATCGAGGCGACGAGAAAATATACGTCCAGGTTTGCAAGGAGCCGCTCCTTTCGCTATCGCGGCTCAATAACGAACTATCGTCACTATCACTCTCCGAAGTCAAAGATAGTTTTCCCAAGTACTATGTGGTCGACGGCCTCCAGGAACCAATAACTCTTTCAAATGGGGTTAAGGTCGTTGACGCGAGGCCATTCATTCTTTCTTTGCACGACTGATAGCTGAATTTATCGTCTTTCTGGAAAACGGGGCAAAAACGGTAGTAAAGCCCATCGATAACGGGGCATTATTTATTCTAGTAAAGGATAAGTCAGACATGGAGTTCGATTTCTAATCTATGAGCATAATCAATATCGGGCAAAGGAAAATTACTAATCTATAGAGGTTACTGGAATGGAATTAGAGACAGAAAGGCTAATGTTGCGGGAATTGACGGAAGATGACTTCCCTTCGCTTTGTGGGATTATCCAAGACGATGAGACGATGTACGCCTATGAAGGGGCTTTATCCGATGCCGAGGCGAAGGAGTGGCTATTTCGTCAAATGGACCGATATGAGAACTACGGGTTCGGGCCTTTGGCCGTTATTCTCAAAGATACAGGCAAACTCATCGGGCAGGTGGGATTGTCGATGCAGGGTTGGAAAGATAAAGAGGTGTTGGAGATTGGATATCTCCTGAACAAGGATTACTGGCACAATGGCTATGCAATCGAAGCTGCGCTGGCGTGCAATAACTATGCATTCGATGTTCTTAAGGCCGAGGAAGTCTGCTCTATAATCAGAGACAGCAACGTGGCTTCACAGAACGTGGCCAAGAGGCTCGGCATGGCGAAGGTAGATGAGTGGGTGAAACATTATAGGGGCGTTGATATACCCCATTACCTCTATTTGGTCCACCATTAAAACTCCGATTTGCATGGCCTAGGCCCATCTAACGCCGGCCTTTGTTCTCGCATAACGCATCCGATGTCGCGTCCGTTGGATTCTCCGGAAACGTTCTCGAAATTACGCGAGAACACGCGTTCTCGCATGATGTTCTCGCCTGGCCCCTGAAAAATGCCTTAAGACAACGTCAAACGGGAGGGGCCTAAAAAGAGAACTTCCGACGGGAATCCCGATGCCTTCTGGAGCATCCAGCGCTCTCTTAATCCAAGGTCAAATGACGATTGGCAGAGACAATGGACTCAAAATCCTTCGGACGAATAATCCATGCCGGTTCGATTCCGGCCACGGGCACCAAAATCATTCGATAAACGCTGGATTACCGGCGTTTTCTTTTTAGCTATTATGGGCTTGATGTTCTCGCATTTTCCGCAGTGTTCTCGCATGACCTCCAGTAAGAGGCCCAAAAACGGGGTCGGAAAGCGGATTGCGTAAAAAATGTCCACGAAAACGTGGGCATACGGGCACGGTGACGTCTCACATGCAACATTATTAGTCCTACGTTTATGCGAGAACGAAGTCGTTGGCAGTAATCAAAAACATTCGCTAAGAGGCGGGGAATTAAGTAATCCTATTTTTGCCAGCGGAGAATCAGCTTAATATATCCGTTCCCTCCAAGAAATCGTACAAACCGATGTGAAGAATTCCTTCCTCGTCATACCTAGGGCTCATCCGGCCTTTGGTGATGATGACTTTCCTGAAGCTGTCATCGATTTTCCTTAATGATCGTTTCTCCTGCTCCATCTTCTCTTCGGTATTGATGGCGAAAGCGGATTGGATATAGGTTCTTTTGCTTCCCTGGTTACAAACAAAGTCCACCTCGTAGGAGATTCTCTGCTTCTTGTCCTCTTTGTTCATGTAGTAGGTGTTGACCACTCCGACGTCGACTGAGCACCCCTTTCTCAGCAGTTCGTAATACAAGACGCTTTCCATGATGTGGCTTGGCTCGACTTGCCTATAGCCTAGTATGGCGTTCCTGATTCCCGGATCGGCGAAATAGAATTTGCTGGTGGCGCTTATGTAGTTCCTACCCTTGATGTCGTAGCGCTTGGCTTCCGATATAAGAAAAGCGTCTTTCAGGTATTCTATGTAATTGGAGACGGTGGTCTCTGAGATGCTCTTGTCGGAAGTGCTCTTGAAGGTCTCGGCAATCTTGTGGGGATTGGAAAGCGAGCCTTCGGAGGAGCATAAGACGCTTATGATGTTTCTGAGAGAATTATTCGCCCTAAGGCCGTTCCTCTCGATGATGTCCTTGAGGTAGGTCTCGTTAAATAGATTGTTCAGGTAAGTGACCTTGTCGGATTCGTTTCCTAGATTAAATAGATACGGCATGCCGCCATAGGTGATGTATTCGTCGAAAGCCTTGTCGCTTTCGTATTCGGGATGGGCGTCTAAGAATTCTTTGTAGGAGAAAGGGTAGACGTGAATCTGCCATGACCTTCCCCTGAATTCGGTGGCGATGTCAGAGCTCAGCATATGCGAGTTGCTTCCGGTGGCGTAGACATCCACGTTGTCTCTTTTCATGAAGCTGTTCAAGACCGACTCGAAATCGCCTAGAAGCTGGACCTCATCGAGAAGGACATAGTATTCATCCTTATCGATGATCTTTGAATTCACATAATCGAAAGCGGCTTCGGGATCCCTGTATTTCTTGTTCTCGATAACATCGAAATCCAACTGAATGATATGGTCTTCTTTTACTCCCGACTTCAGCAAGTGGTCCTTGAAGAGGGTGAACAGAAGAAAAGACTTCCCGCATCTTCTGATGCCGGTTATTATTTTGACCAAGCCATTGCCTTTGCTTTCTATTAGTTTGTTTAGGTAATAATCTCTTTTAATTTCCATGACTTGAACCTCCAGAACTGCATATTTGCGTTCTTAAGAACACTTTTGTAACTTAAGTATATTGAAAACGATTATATAAGTCAAATATGTGTTCTTCGGAACAGAAATATTTAGTTAGTGTTTGCGTCTTATATTCGTTGTCACAGAAAATAACTGTCGAAATGAAGCGAAAATGTCAAAGTTCTACAGCAAAACGCAATATTCACAAAATATAAGGATCATAGCCTTATAATGATTTCGGGCAGAGGTCAGGCCCAATAACGCCGGCCTTTGTTCTCGCATAACGCATCCGATGTCGCGTCCGTGGGATTCTTCGGAAACGTTCTCGCAAATCGGCGAGAACACGCGTTCTCGCATGATGTTCTCGCCTGGCCCCTGAAAAACGCCTTAAAACAACGTCAAAGGAGAGGGGCTCAAAAAGGGAACCTCCGATGGGAATACCGATGCCTTCTGGAGTATCCTTCGTTGTCGTAATCCAAGGTCAAATGACAATTGGCAGACTCAATGGACTCAAAATCCCTCGGATGCATAATCCATGCCGGTTCAAGTCCGGCTTCGGGCACCATTTCTGGCAAATTACTAGGATTCAAAAAGAATGCCTAGTTTTTTTGTTTTTCGACATAAAAGATGGGGGAGAAAAGTATTGTTTCTCCAGAAACTCTAAATGTAATAGAGTTATTGGAGCATATGATAAAAACAATCTCAGCCCTTTTATATGAGTTTAAAGACTACAGGAATCCATATGATCACATACGCCTCCTAGTCAAAGATGGGTCTTTGATTAAGCTCAAGAGGGGATTATATGAAACTAGCATTGACGAAAACCCGTTCGTCATCGCCTCTGTTTTGTATGCTCCATCCTATGTTTCATTTCAATCAGCCTTATCTTTTTATGGCCTTATTCCTGAGAGAGCGGTTGTGGTTACTTCAGCCTCGCTTGGCGCTAGGAAAAACAAGAACTATCGGAATTCTTTTGGCAGTTTCTCATATCAAGATGTTCCAGAAAAGGCCTATAGTTTGGGCCTTAAGTGGATGGAAAACTTTGGTTCTCCATATTTTATCGCCACTAAGGAAAAAGCACTTTGTGATTTGCTTGCTAAAATAAAGCCAATTCCGAAAGAGAATTTTGAAGCGTTTCTTTATGACGATCTTCGAATAGACAAGGAGATATTTCTGACTTTTAATAAGCCACTAGTTCTTTCGATTGCAAAAACTTATCAGACAAAAAACGTATTCACATTACTAAATTATATTATGAAGGAGAATTGAAATGGTTTTGAAGGATCTTCTTTTACACTATCCGCATGGTACGCTTGAAGAAAAAGAGAACGGGCTTAAAGAAGTTGTTCAGGAAATTGCGCTTTTAGGGTTATCGCGAACAGATTTCTTTTCAAAAGCTGCTTTCTGTGGTGGCACTTGTCTTCGCCTTTTCTATGGTTTGCCACGTTTTTCGGAAGATTTGGATTTTGCTTTGAAAAAAGAAGACATAGCGTTTTCACTAGAGCCATATTTTGGTGAAGTACAGAGAGCCTTTGCTTCCTTTGGATTTATTGTAAAAATCGGAAGCAAAGAGAACATCAATGAAAGAAATGTTGGGTCGGCTTTCATTAAGGGAGACACTCTGGCCCACTTGATTAGCGTTTTTCCGGAAAGCCCAGAAGTAAAACGGATTATTTCTAACCAAGCAACCAAAGTCAAGTTTGAGGTCGATGTAAAACCGGCCTTAGGCGCTTCTTACGAAGAAAGACTCGACTCTTTTCCATCCCTGCATTATGTTTCGGCATTTGACGGTCCCTCTTTATTTGCCGGGAAAGCTCACGCTTTGATTTGCCGCGCTTGGAAAAGCCGAGTAAAAGGCCGAGATCTATACGACTATCTCTTTTATTTGGAGAAGGGGATACCTCTTAAGCTCTCTTATTTTCAAAACAAACTAATTCAAAGCGGGAAAATTAATAAAGGCGAAGTCTTTGGAAAAGAGAAAGCCATCTCTTTATTTGCAGAACGTTTTTCTTCAATAGATTTTAATGATGCATCAAAGGATGTAATTCCGTTTCTATTCGACAAAAATGAAGTATCTCTATGGAACTCAAAATTATTCATTGACTCTTTATCCTTTTTGAAATTCGAAGAGTAATTATGGGGATGGCAGTTTTATTTGACCATCGGATAAAATATGCTCCAGTAAATGCATTATTAATACAGTTACTGGAGCAAAATGGCGATTGCCATCTGCAAACGAAATAAAGAGTTAACGAAGAAACAAGCCCAGCCCGTCAACGGCTAAATTTAGTAGAAAACAATGGCGAGGCATGATGAATGGCAAACTATTTGTGGACGGCAAACAAATAAGTTGGCGAAGAATGATCAATATTCAATAACGAATGAATTGTCTAAATCCGCCGTGACGATGGCTTTCGCGCCGCATATTATTGGCATCGAGGGGTTGTAGTGGCCTAAGTCGGCATCCATGATCATGGGCAGATGCAACTCTCCTAAACTTCTTTTGTAGGCATTGATGTGGTTGATGCCAAATACTCTTTGCCTATAGCATAGCGGCCTGCCGAAAATGAAGCCTTTGCAGTATTTGAAATAGCCGGCTTCTCGTAATTGAAAGAGGGCTCTTTCAATTGAAACTGGTGAAAGGTCGCAAGCCTCCAAGAACCAAATGAATCCGTCATTCTTGTATGTTTCCAGGAATTCTCTGACGTGATCGAAGCGGGTTCCGCATAGATTTACTATGCAATCCAGACACCCACCGATAAGCCGGCCTTCCATTTGTATCGGTCCTTTTGGGGACAGCCTAAGCGTTTTTGGCTCATTGAATAATGAAGGGGCCAAAGGGTCGGAATTATCCGGGGAAGGATATCTTTCCCATAAGGGGTATCCCTCGAACCTCTTTTTCTTGCCAAGCAACAACTCAAGGCTGTCCTTGGTCGAATATTCGAAAGGTTTAAAGGCGAAAGACGGGGCACAGGGGCCATAGACGGTAGGGGTGTCGGCCATGGTAGTCAGCGTCAAGCTCAGATTGGTGTTGTCTGAAAAACCCATGAAGAATTTGAAAGGGGCCTTCTTGATGGCTTTGAAATTGATGTATGGCAGTATCTCATCCATGATCTCGCCGCCTCCGACCGAGATGATGGCTTTCGCGGGCGAATGAAGATAAGCCTCATTGAATTCACGGGCGCATTCTTTGGGGCTGTTGGAACGGATCTTGTCTTTGGCTAGATAGATGTTTGGGCCTTCGATGATTTTGAAACCCTCTTTTTTAAGGTTATGAATGGCCACCTCAAGACGGGTTTTATAGGGTTCGGTGACACATCCGAAACTAGGGGCGACCAGTTCGATTGAATCGCCTTTATGTAGATAAACGATGTCTTTCATGGCTTCCATTATCGTCTAAATCGCTTTCCGACTAAAGAGTGATGATGTTCTTATATAAAAAACCAACAAATCATGACGAAAAATCATTGACTTGAATATGGACATCAATATAATTGCTTTCGTTAAAAGATACTTCTAGTAAAAGACATCTTTTGGAGGACGACATGGATTATCAGAAACTATCGATGGAATTGTTCATATCAATCTCGACTCAGCCAAGGCCTATTCCGCCTATGATTCAGAAGATATCGAACGGGGAATTCAAGATGCTGCAGACCCTTGATTTGGCAGGGAAAGAGCTTTCTCCGAGCGAGCTCTCATCCCAGATGGCCCTTTCAAGCGGGAGGACATCATTGATCATCAACTCCCTTTCCGAAAAAGGCTTCATCAAAAGGTCAAGGGAAGGCAAAGACCGACGAAAGGTCAAGATAGCCTTAGCCAAAAGCGGTTCCGATTTTTGCGAAGGGTGCCGCAAGAAAGCCATTGAGATGGGCGCAGCCTTCCTCAGCGAACTGGGAGAAGAGGATGCGGTGGAGTTCGTCCGCTTAGCCAAAAAGTCGCAAAAGATCATGGCCTCCAACCCTCATCTGATCGAGATGCCGCCTAAACCATTTTAAGGAGAAAAAAACATGCTCAAATTAGATAACATAGTCAAAGATTACGGGTCCGGGGACAACCTTGTCCACGCCCTCAAGGGAGTCAGCCTCTCTTTCAGAAACAATGAGTTCGTGGCCATTCTTGGTCCTTCAGGATGCGGCAAAACGACATTGCTCAACATCATCGGCGGACTTGATAGATATAGCGCAGGCGATCTTTACATCAACGGCAAAAGCACCAAAGACTATAAAGATTGGGATTGGGACAACTACCGAAACAAAACCATCGGCTTCGTTTTCCAATCGTATAACCTGATACCGCATCTCAACATTCAGGAGAACGTCGAGATGGCCCTTTCTTTGGCCGGCGTCAAAAAGGGCGAGAAAGAGCAAAGGGCCATCGAGGCCTTGAGCAAGGTTGGGCTTAAAGACAAACTCAAGAAGAAACCAAGCGAGCTTTCGGGCGGGCAAATGCAGCGTGTGGCCATCGCCAGGGCTCTCGTCAACAACCCTTCGATCGTCTTGGCCGATGAGCCGACCGGGGCTTTGGACACCGAGACCGGAGTTCAAGTCATGGACGTCCTCAAAGAAGTGGCCAAAGACCGTTTGGTCATCATGGTCACCCATAATCCTGACTTGGCCAATTCATATGCCTCCAGAATCATCAATATCCTCGATGGCGAAATCGTCCATGACTCCAATCCAATAAGCCAAAATGAGCTTCAGGTTTTGTCGAAAATGGACGATGAAAATCTCCAGCGGATTGCGAGCCTCGATAAAAAGGCTCGGAAAAAAGAAGACAAAAAGAGCAGGATGAGTTTTTTGACCTCATTCAATCTCAGCCTTCATAACCTCTTCACCAAAAAGAAGAGATCATTCATAACCTCTTTCGCCTGCTCGATCGGCATCATCGGCATGGCCGTCATCCTTTCCGTCTCCGGAGGGATGTCCGATTATGTGAACCAGACAATGACGGATTCCACGTATGCCAACTATTTGACCGTCTCGGAGACTTACACCGATCTTTCTTCCTTTTCCAATATGGGCGGTGGGACCACGACAAGTTTGACCGAGTATCCTGAAGACACGACAGGAGTCACGCCATACACTCCTTCATCGATCACCAGAACCAGCCAGAACCTCAGCGATGAATACCTTTCCTATGTGGATGAGGTCACCCAAGGCAAGGTCATCGCCGTCGATAAAACCTATGCCGTCTCCATCAACGCCATAACGAAAAAGGATGATGGAACTTACGTTTCTTCCTCCTCATCTTCATGGGATGAGATCCTCAATAACTCCGATTACATCGGAACCCAATATGAGACATTGGCCGGAAGCGGAATCCCAACCAAGAGCAATGAGATCTGCTTGGTCGTCGATAAATACAACCGCCTCTCAACGACGGTGCTAAATTCGCTCGGGATCGACTATGACTCCACTAACCTCACCGAGATTCCTTATGACTCGCTTATCGGGAAGGAATTCAAAGTCCTACTTAACGATGAGTATTACTACGAGGACGACAGCAGTGGGACGAGCCTTTATCGCTCCATCTCCAATCAGAGCCAATACGAAAGCGCCTATAACTCAACTAACAGCATCAGCGTCACCATCGTAAGCGTCCTCCGTCCTTTGTCCACGGCTTCCAGCGATTGGATCAACAATGGCATCGGCTACACCCCGTCTCTCGTCGAGGAGGTGCTGAAAGGCGACAAAGACTCGAAAGTGGCAGTGGCCCAAGCGGCCAATACGACTACCGACGTCACGACTGGCCAGGCTTTCTCAAGCGAAGGCAGCACAAGCATGATGGGGCAATCGAACACATATTCCCATAAGCTCAAGGTATTAGGTTATTCGGACACTCCGACGAGTTTGACCATTTACCCGAAGTCCTTCAATGACAAGGACTCCATTAAGGTCAGCCTTGATGCCTGGAATGACGACCATGCCGACAACATCGTCCATTACACCGACATCGGCAGTTATGTCACGAGCGCTCTCAGCAACGTCATCAACATCATCACCTACGTCCTTGTCGCCTTCTCGGTCGTCTCGCTAGTCATCTCTTCCATCATGATCGCACTTATCATCTATGCCTCAGTCATCGAAAGAACCAAAGAGATCGGCGTCCTCCGTTCGCTTGGGGCCAGGAAGAAAGACATCGCCCGCATCTTCTGGAGCGAAGCCATGATCCTTGGGGCCTTATCGGCCGTCATCGCCATCTTCTTCACGCTTCTTGATAACTTCATCATCAACACGATCATCGGCAACCTTATCGGGGTCACCTCAATCGCGGCCCTCAGTTGGAGCATCACCGTCGCGATGCTGGCCCTAGGCATTGGCCTACCGCTCATCGCCTCCTTGATCCCAGCTTCAATCGCCGCGAAGAAAGACCCAGTCATCTGCCTCAGAAGCGAATAAAGAAAGGCCGCCTTCCTAATCAAATGGGAGACGGCCTTTTTCATTTTAGCAAGACGGAATAGAGGGGTTTTGCGTCAAAGAGCCCCGTAGAAGTCCCTTATAAGGGCAAATCCTTCTTCTTGAAGCAAATGGAACCGCTGATGTAGCCCACGAGCCCGATGGCAAGCAAGATCGCGAATTTCCAAATGAAGTCGGTGGTCCCATCGACGATGGAAATAACATCGAACAAGGAGATGATGGAGACGTAGTTGAAGTAGTTGAGGGCATCGAAACGGACAACGCTAGGAATGACTGGCGATCCGAATAGGCCCAATATCGTGGCGACGAGGAAGAAGATGGAAATGCCTCCCCCAAGAGCCATGGAGTTTTTGGTTCTGTTGAATAATGACGATGAGAAGAAGTTGATGCCAGAGATGGCGAATAAGACCAAGAAGGCGCCGGCGTTGATCAAGGCCAGTTTGCCATACGTGAGGCTGGTGTCGATGGTTCCGACCGACGCAAAGCAAATGAAGCTGGTGATCATCGTGCAGACGAACATCCCCAAAAGCGATAAGGCAAGATAACATCCTTGCGTGAAGCTCACGCTCTCACGTTTGGTGCCGCTAGAAAGGACATAGGCCATCGAGCCGCTGTCGACCTGGGTGGCGATGAGGTTGTTGGATGCCATGATGGTGTAAATGATAGGCAAGAGCAATCCGGCGATCTTGAAGAAGATGGAACCGACGATCAATGAATAAAGATCCATTTGCCCTACTTCTTCGATGGCCGAGCTGACTTCGCTGGGCAAAGAAGTCAGAAGTGACTGAGTGAGGTCTTCCTCAAGAGAGGCCTTTATGGTTAGGATGGCTTCTTGATATTCGCTGACGCTGCCATATTCGCCATTGGAGTATTTCTTGTTGATCTCCGACAGTTCGTAGTCGTAGCGGGCCTGATAGCTCACTATTGTCGAGGCGGCCGTTTCCTTGATGCCGTCATAGTTATAGCCGAACGTCTCATACTTCTCTTCGCTGACGCCATATTTTCCAAGGGCGTCAAGCAAAGCCTGAACCACGCTTTCTTTCGTGAAGTTGTCTGCCAAGAAAATGCTCGAGGAGTTTTGGGCTCTTTTTTCGCGGTAGGCGTTTCTTTCATCGCTCGTTATGTAAGTGTCGGAGTCACCGCTCGAGATATGGCTGATGAGGCTAGTCACATCATAAGAATCAGGGACTGTTTCGTCGTGATTGGCGTAAATGTCGTTGAAGTCATCGCTCGGCTTGAGGGCGTACATGACACTGCCAAGGATTTCGTTTGATGAGTCGCTGTCATCCTCATACCCGGCATCTTCCGCTATTTTGAGAGTGGAATCCTTTAGTTTTGAGGTTGATGTGGCGAAAGCGCTGACAGCTGATGTGGCGGCCGGGGTCGGCTTGCTTTGGTACCAGCTTTGATAAGCGGTCGTATAGTCGCTGAGGCTCGAATAGTCGCTTTGGACCGGCATGAGTTTTGACCAATTGGTGAAATAAAGGGCATAGACTTGCTTGGCGGTGCTGTTTGTGGCTGGCATCTCTGAGTTCCAGGTATCGACTCTGGCTTGATAATCCTCATTGCTTTCCCCGCTGTTCTGGGTCGGTTTGGAAAAAGCCCAGACATCGAAACTTACCTGATAGGCTTTCGTTTCGGTGAGATCGCTAGGATATTGAGCGACGTAATATGTGTCAAAAGTCGAAAGCCCATCCGACGCGTATTCGTAATAGGACAGGGCTCTTTTCTCCAAAGAGGCGTCGATTTCCTGTTCGACGATGGTGTCTTCGACCGCGTTTTTGACCTGGCCGATATTCCCGCCGCCCGAAATGACCATCACGCAGCTGAGCATGAAGCATTCGGCCAAGGTGATGATCAACCACATCCAGCCATTGGCTTTGACTGACTGTTTGAACAATGGTTTACTGAACATTCTTTTTCTCCTCCAGCACCTCTTGGAAGTGCTTGTCTAATGTGTATTTGACCTCGCTGATGAAACGGACGTCATAGGCCGAGAGGGCCTTGAAGAGCGAACTGGAGTCGTTTCGCGGCAGGGCGATGGTCAGTTGCTGATATTGGCTTTGGTCGCGGATGATCTTGAATCCGCTCTTTTTGAAACGCTCATAATCGTCCGCTTTGTTGAATTCGATTTTGAATTCTTGGCTCGGGCGGTTGATGATGTCGTCCATCTTCACGCAGTCGATGATGTGGCCGTCGCTTATGAGGGCGACATGGTCACAGGTGTCCTCGACCTCCTCAAACATGTGTGAGGACATGAGGATGGTCTTGCCCTTCTCGTGCTCTTTCTTGATGACTTCGACGAAGGCCTCTCGCATGAGCGGATCGAGTCCGGTCGTCGGCTCATCGAGGATGATGATGGGCGGATTGGCCATCAAAGCGGCCACGATTGCCGTCTTCTGCTTCATGCCTTTGCTCATTCTCTTCAAGCCTGCTCTCGGGTCTAGTTGGAGGATGTTGACGAGCTCGTTGGCGTAGCTCATGTCCTTTAAGCCAAGGAACTCAGCCTGGCTCTTGAGGAAGGCGTTGCCGCTCCCTAAGTCCGGAAAGGCGATCTCTCCGGGGACATAGCCGATTGATTTGGCGATTACCGAGGCGTTTTTGTAGCTCTCCAGTCCGTTAACGTATGAACAGCCGTTGCTTGGCCTGATGAAACCCATGATGGAACGGATGGTGGTGGTCTTTCCGGAACCGTTTGTTCCGACGAAGCCCAGCATATCGCCTTTGTTTATTTCCAGACATTCATCAAAGATCCCACGACCGTTCCCATAGTCTTTGCTCAGATGGTCAAGTTTTATCACCGCGCTCATAAGTCGCCTCCATAGGTTTGATCTTCCTTGTAGAACTTCATGAAATATTCCTGGAGGCTTTCTTTCTTGTTGGTGAAAGAAGCGATGTCATAATGTGAAAAATGGGCGATCACCGAATTGATATCCTTGTCCTCGGCCGAGATGAAAAGCGATTTCTTTTCTTTGTTCACGTCCAATATCTTCATGACTGAGGAGTTCATGTGGTTGGACGTGAACCTCTCAAGTTCATCATTGTTCTTGAAACCAACCTCATAGAATTTCTTGGAGGCGTGTTTCAAATCGTTCGCGTTGAAGATGGAAACGATCTTCCCATCCTTGATGATCCCGATTCGTTCGCAGGTGGCGTCGACCTCCGAGAAAATGTGGCTCGAAAGGAGAATCGTCTTCCCTTTGGCCTTTTCTTTTTCTATGTAAGAGACGAAAACCCTTTGCATCAAGGGGTCAAGTCCCGAAGTGGGCTCATCGAGAATCAAAATATCGGGGTCGTTTTGAAAGGCCGAGACGATGGCTAGTTTTCTTTTGACGCCAAGGCTCATCCTTTTGGTATCGCCTTTTAGGACGTTATCCTCGAGATCGAAGAGCTGCAAAAGCTCTTTTTGCTTTTCCTCGTTATGAATTCCTTGAAGGTCTTGCTCCATCTTAAGGAACTCGTATCCGCTGAGACCGGCTGGCAAAGATATCTCACCAGGGATGTAGCCGACGTGGTGGAGGACCTCGCTATATTCGTCAAAGGAGTTTTTGCCTTGGATCAGGCATTCGCCTTTATCCGGTTTGGAGAAACCCATGAGGTGGCGGATAGTTGTGCTTTTGCCAGCCCCGTTTGGACCTAAAAAGCCAAAACATTCGCCTTTGGAGACGCTGAACGAGACGTCAAAAACGCCACGTCCGGAACCATAGTCTTTTGTTAGGTTTTTAACTTCGATCTCTGCCATAGTTTCTCCTTAACGAGACGTATTATATTGGCTTACACCTGTTCATCAATATACAAGCAATGCCAATGTGTATAAAAATAGACACAAAGTATAAAAGTTGTTGAAAAATATAATTTCTGTTTAAAGTTATTACGGCACTATCGAATAGTTTCTAAATAGACGTACTTGTGTTTAAAAATCAACAATATATAATTTCAACTTGATTATGGACAAAAAAAGCAACCGCGGATATCGCCGTAGCGACAAACTGATCAAAGATGCCGTCATCACTCTATTAGGCAAAAAGAAAGACTTCTTTTCGATCTCCGTCAGTGACCTTTGCGAGGAGGCTGGCCTCAATAGGGGCACCTTCTATAACCACTACGCCAACATCGGAGAGGTCGCAAGCGCCATCGAGGATGACATGATGAAGGAACTGGCCAGCGCCTGGGTCGATTCCAAAGGCAAGGATTCAACCATCAACAATTTCATAAAGACCGTTACGATGAAGCTTAAGGAAAGAGAGATCGCCTATCGTCAGATCGTCAATTACGTTCCAGAATACTTCTTCAGAGACATGAAGGAAAAGTTCCTGAACGAGATCGAGAACTATTTCAAAGACAAAGAAAGACTATCAAATTATGGCAAGACGACGATTGCGGTTTTGGCAAGCGGCATCGTGAGCCTGTATCTCGACTATTTTGAAGGCCATAACTCCATGAGCCTCGATGAGATAGGGGAGTACAGTTACCTAATCGTGGTCAAACTATTGAGTCCCAGCCAGGAGACTCCTCTACTAGAAAACGCCGACAAATCAGTCGTCCAATTGGAAAAAGACCGGGAAATCGGTTATCAATACATCGAAAACAAAAGCGGAAAATAAGTAAAAGAAAAGAGCTGGTCGCCCAGCTCTTTTGCTTTATTCCAACTCGAAGGCTCCTGTGTAGAGCTGATAGTAGGTTCCCCGCTCCTTCATCAAACTTGAGTGGTTGCCTTTCTCGATGATTCTTCCGTGATCGAGAACGATGATCTCGTCGCTGTTTTGAACCGTTGAGAGACGGTGGGCGATGACGAAGGTCGTACGTCCATCCATGATCTTTTCGGTTCCTTTTTGAACCATCTGCTCAGTCCTGGTGTCGATTGAGGAGGTGGCCTCATCGAGGATCAAGACCGGAGTGTTTGCGATAGCTGCCCTCGCTATGGAGATAAGCTGCCTTTGTCCTTGCGAGAGCGAGGCGGCGTTATTGGAGAGCTCAGTGTCGAAACCGTTCGGGAGTTTTTTGATGAAGTCATAGGCGTTGGCCGTCTTGGCGGCGTTGTCGACTTCTTCATCAGAAGCCTCTAGCTTGCCATAGCGGATGTTGTCGCGGACGGTTCCACTGAAGAGGTTGGTGTCCTGAAGGACAACCGTCACCGAATTCCTCAATGAGCTCTTTTTGATGCTCTTGATGGGGATGTCATCGTAAGTGATGGTCCCTTTCTGAATATCGTAGAAGCGGTTGATGAGATTGGTGATGGTGGTCTTGCCGGCGCCGGTGGCGCCGACGAAGGCGATCTTCTTGCCAGGATCCCCGTCGAGGCAGAGATCATGGAGGACGATATGGTTCGGCTCATAAGAGAAGTCGACGTCTTTGAAGACGATGTTCCCTCTTAGCTCAGTCAAGCTTCCATCCTCTTTCTTCCAAGCCCAATGCCCGGTGGCGTCTGGGCTTTCGATCAAAGAGCCATCGGAAGACTTGGCGACGCTCACGAGAGTGACTTTGCCTTCGTCGATCTCTTTGTTCTCGTCGATGAGGGCGAAGACACGATCGGCTCCGGCGAAGGCCATGGCGCACATTGAGGTCTGCTGAGAGACCTGGGCGATGGACTGGCCGAACTGTCTCGACATCGAAAGGAAGGAAACGATGATGGCGGCTGACATGGCTCCGAAACCGGTGAGCGAAAGGTTCTGGAAGGATGGGACCATCGTCATGATTCCGCCGATGATGGCGATAAGGACATAAAGGTAGTTGCCGATGCTGCCAAGGATCGGCATGATGCTGTTGCCATAGACGTTGGCGGTCGATGAGTCTTCCTCAACCTGGGAGTTAAGCTTCCCGAACGAGGCGATGGCCTCATTCTCATGGTTGTAGGCTTTGATGACTTTCTCTCCGTTCATCATTTCGGTGACATAGCCTTCGAACTTGGCGGTGGAGGTTTGCTGCTTCACGAAGTAACGGCTGGATTTCCCGCCGATCGTCTTGATGATGATGATCATGATGATGGCGCAGAGATAGACGACCGCGGTCAAGGTCACTGAGTAATAAAGCATGAACACAGTGAGAATGATGAGGGTGAAGATCGTGTTGATGATCTGGACAAGGCTCTGCGAGAAGAACTGACGGATGGAATCGATGTCGTTCGTGTAGTAGGACATGATGTCGCCGTGCTTGTTCTTGTCGAAGTAGCTGATTGGGAGCTCTTCCATCTTCGAGAACATCTCTTTCCTTAAGAGATTGAGCGTTCTCTGACCGACTTTGGCGATGATGAATGAGTAAGCCCAGCTGGCCAAGACGCCTAATCCATAGACGACGGCCATGGCGATGATCAGACCCGTCAAGGTCGCGGCCACGGAGGCGAATCCGTTCTGGATGGCGGGGGCCACGACATTGTTCAACAGATAATAGATGAAGATGCCTGAGGCACTTGAGGCGATGGCGGAGAAGAAGATCGAGATGATCACAAGAGTCATCGAGAGTTTGTTGTGTTTGAAGAGATAACCGATCAGCCTCTTCATGCTTTTGCTGTTATTGTTTTTCATTTTCGTTCCCTCCGTTTTTCCTTTGGGCTTGGCTGATTTCCTTGTAAATCGAATTGCTTTGCAAGAGTTCAGCCTCAGTTCCGTAGCCGTTGATCTTCCCGTTGTCGAGCACGAGGATGTGGTCCATGTTCGTTAAGGAAGAGACGCGTTGGGCGATCACGATTTTAGTGGTGGTTGGAAGGCTTTCCTTTATCCCTTTCATGATGAGGGCGTCGGTCTTGGTGTCGACTGCGCTCGTGGAATCATCGAGGATCAGGATCTTGGGTTTTCTCAAGATGGCCCTGGCTATGCAAAGCCTTTGCTTCTGGCCTCCTGAGAGGTTCGTGCCACCTTCTTCCAAGAAGGTGTTATAGCCGTCCTTGAAGGAACAGACGAACTCATCGGCCTGGGCGATCTCACAGGCTTTCTTGATCTCCTCGATGGTGGCGTCCTTATTGCCCCAGCGCATGTTGTCGATGATGGTGCCGCTGAAGAGGACGTTCTTCTGAAGGACGGTCGTGACTTCGTTTCTTAAGGTCACTAAATCGTATTTCCTGACATCGAGGCCGCCGACTTCGACCGAGCCATCATTCACGTCGTATAGGCGGGAGATGAGGCTTATCAGAGTGGTCTTGCCACTTCCTGTCGTGCCGATGATGCCTAGGCTTTCGCCGTTCTTTAGATGAAGCGAGACGTTTTCCAAGACGTTTTCCTCGCCTTCTTTTTTGTAGCGGAAGCTGACGTCATTGAAATCGATTGATCCGTCTTTGACGGCCAAGACGGCGTTTTCTGGATTGACGATGTCGCTTGATTCCTCAAGGACTTCGACAACACGGTCGGCGGAGGCCATGGACATGGAAATCATGACAATGACCATTCCAAGCATGCTCAAGGCCGAGAGGATGTTGATGCCATAGCTGATCAAGGACGAAAGACCGCCGGTGGTAAGGCTTCCCCAATCGAGGACTCCGATGATGATGTAAGCGCCTAGGACGGAGATGATGGCGCTGGCGGCATACATGAAGAAGTTGACGAGCGGGGTATTCCAAGCGACGATTTTCTCGCCTCTGGTGAAGTCTTTGCAGACATCATCCGCGGCTTTGGAGAACTTCTTTTTCTCATAATCCTCACGGACGTATGTCTTGACGACCCTGATGCCGTCGATGTTCTCTTGGACCGAGCTATTGAGAGTGTCGTATTTGCGGAACACTTTGTTGAAGGTCGGTGTGGCTTTGGAGATTATCAATATCAATAGTCCAGCCAAAATTGGGATGGCGATGGCGAATATCCAGGCGAGTGATGGCGAGATGATGAATGAGGCCACCAGCGAGAAGATGATCATCAAAGGAACCCTGATGGCGATACGGATGATGATCGAGAAAGCGTTCTGGATGTTGTTGACGTCGGTCGTCATCCTCGTGATCAAACTGGACGAGGAGAACTTGTCGATGTTCGAGAAAGAGTAATCCTGAATGTTCTTGAACATGTCCTCGCGGAGGTTTTTGGCAAAACCCGCAGCGGCCTTGGCGCTGAACTTGCCCGAAAAGATACCGCAGAGCAATGAAGCGGTGGCCAAGACGATCAAGATGGCACCATAGCCGAGCAAGTTGCCCCAGTCGACTCCGCTTGAGTCGATCATTTCGGCGATCGCTAACGGCATGATGCATTCGCACACGACTTCGAAGGCAACCAAAACGATGGCCAATATCGTGTTTTTCTTGTTGCCTCGCAAGCTTCTTAGAAGTCTTTTGACATTTTTCATAACCTGTCCTCTTTAATTCTATGTCGAACTAATTGTCTAAATCAAAAGAGGCCCCTAGCCTTTTTTGATGTTCTCTTCCATCGTGTCGATGATGCGGTAGAAGTTTCTCATGTCTTCTTCACTCAGCCCTTCTTTCAAGAGGGTTTCGTTTTCGTCGACTTTTTCTCTGACCATGGCAATGGTTGACGTGCCTTTTTCGGTGATGACGATCTTGTTGAAGCGCGCGTCTTTGACGCCCTCTCTCCTGATAAGGCCTTTTTCTTCCATGAGTGAGACGACTTTCGAGCAGGTGGAGCGGGAGACCGCCATCGCCCTTTCCAAGTCCTTTTGGAATATGTCTTTCCCTTGGTTCTCATATAGATGAGAAAGTATGAAGACGTTCTGGGCCGAAATGTTGGCGCCAGTTGATCCTGAGGCGATGGAATCCATTCTTCGCATGATCATGTTCTGAAGGTTTCTTACCTCAATCCCTATTTTTCTTTCCATAGTTGACCTCCTGTAGTGGTTCTACATCGAACTATTATATTTATTGATTGTTCTATGTCAAACTATTTTTTATAGAAACTTAAAAAAGCGTTTACACACCTGACTAATTCATTGTTGTTTCTGACAAAATAGACTATTTCTCGAAGTAAAAGATTCGGTCTTTGGGCCTATCTTCGCCTAGGCGCGCGTATTCCTTCTTATATAGTAGGCGGAGCGGAGAAAAAGATTTGACCCATTCATCGTCTATCCGGTTGTTGCTTCTGAGAATGCCTGAAAGATAGACGTTTCCCTCATCGTCTACCTTGGCGTTCATGGCCTTGGCGCTCTTCTCGCCGATGATGAAGTTGCATTTGAAGAGGAGGTGGCCTCCTTTGGATAAAAGACGCTGGATTTCCTTGATGAAGGGGATGGCACTTTCTACTGGTATCACGTCGAGGAAATTTGAGCAGATGATGCCATCGAAGGAACCATCCTTCATCTTGCTGAGCGTTTCGAGGCCTCCTAGTTTGTAACTTATATTGCTCCGCTTTGAGTTGATGGCGGTGGCGTTTGCGTAACGGATAGCGTTTTCGCTGGAGTCGATCCCGAGCAATCTTGCATTCTCATCGGCGAAAAAAGAGGCTTCGAGAAGCATGATCCCATCCCCACAGCCTATGTCGAGGATGGAGGTTGAAGATTTGGCCAGTTCGTTAAGGCACTCATCAAGCGCATCGCTTATCTCGATGTCGTTTTTGCTTATTGTGGCAGGGGCGTTTTCTTCTTTGTAGGCCTCATTCCAGAATTTCCTTAAGTCATAATTGGTGTTTTGAAGCTTTTCTTTTTCCATTTTCTTTTGGTCTCTCTAAGTTATTTTTCTATTAATTATAGGATGGATTAAGACGTTTTCTATTTACACTTCAAAAGCACCTATAGGTTGGGCGCATGCCTAGTTTATAATTTAATACTTCAAGCGAGGGCAGCTTGGCTTATATAGACTTTATTAATCGAGGAACCAAGATGGAAAAAGTCAAAAGCACGTTGTCGGAAAAGATCTATTACGCCTTTGGAAACATGGGGAGTTACGTCCTCTGGGCTTTCGTCGGAGTCTATGTGACGGTTTACGTAACCGACTGCCTGCAGCCTGGCGACGCCCTGATCTCAATATTGGGCACCGTGATACTCATCTGCCGTCTATTTGACGGCTTCAGCGACATTCTGATGGGCATAATCATCGAGAGGACCAATTCCAAATACGGCAAAGCCCGTTTCTGGTTTGGGGTCAGCATCATTCCTCTAACCATCGTCTTCTTTTTCCTTTTCTTCGTCTCAGGCCTCGACAAAACGGCCTCAATCGTGACGATCTGCATCCTTTATTTCCTATTTACCGTCATCTTCTACACGATGAATAACGTCTCATTCAACGCGATGCTTCCACGTATCAGCAATGACCCATTTGACCAAAGTAACATCTGCACGATTGATTCCGTCTTCACAAGCGTCGGCGGTTTGGTGAGCTCGGTCGCCGTCACGATCCTCACATGGTTTGGGGGAGTCAATCTTCAGCCATCATGGACTTATCTAGTCCTCATCTTGATCGCTATTTGCTTGCTTGGCGAAATCCTTTGCTTCATCAAGGTCAAAGAGAAAGCCAACATAGCGGTCCAAGCCAAGCAGCATCAAAGCAAAGCGGATCTTCATAAAGGGCTCAAAGCTTTGTTCAAGTGCCCGTATTTCTATATCGCCGTCTCAATGTTCGCCATCAACTATTACATATCTCTTTCTGTCAGCTCCGTCGGCAAGTATTTCGCCCAATACGTTTTGGGCAACGTCAACTATTACTCAATCTTTGGAACCGTCCCGATGGTGAGCATGGCCGTAGGCTTATTGCTCACTCCGTTTTTGGTGAAGAAGATCAATAAGAAAAACACCCTCTCGATCGCCATCGGGTTCGTTCTCCTTGGCAATATCGTCGGCTCCTGCTTTCCAACCTCGTTCGTCGCCGGTTTCGTCGCCGTCATGATCAAGGGTTTTGGCTCGGCGGTCGTCATGTCACAACTCTTCACCTTGGCCCCTGACATCGTCACTTACATCGAGAAAAAAGAAGGCATCCGAATCGAAGGCTTGGCCGCGAGCGCCAACAGCTTCGGCTGCAAGATCGGCAGCGGCCTTGGGTCCGCGGTGGTCTTATGGACGATATCCGCCTGCGGCTACATCTCCGGGGCCGAAACCCAAAACGATGCTTGCTTGACGGCCTTTACGACCCTTTATTGGTGGGTTCCAACGGGTTTGACGGTGATTTTGCTGATCCTTTCCTTGCTCTGGAACATTCAAAGCAAAACGATTAACATGCCTAAAGGCAATGATGGCAAAGAGGCTTCAGCCGTTGCCGAGCCACAAAAACAATAGGGGGTAAAAAGCCATGATCTATCTATACGTCGCGCTGGGGATTTTAGCCTTTTTGATAGTTTTGTATTTCGTGTTCGGGTACGTCTTTGTTCTCATGTTCTTCAAAAGAAAGAACAAGCCCGTCAAGTTCAAGAACGACCTCTCAAGCAAAATCGATTTTTCGCCTGACATGGATTGGCTGCCCCAGGCCGAGGCCGTCTCTTTCTTAGATGGCGGAGTCTCTTGCAAGGGGATGATGATCAAGGAAAACGGCTCGCACCGTTATCTGATTTCCGTCCATGGGTATCGTGGCTCTTATGCTTCGCACACCAAGATGGTCCATCGGATGGCTTCATCGTTGAAGGCCAATTCCCTGATGCTGATACTGAGGGGCGACAAAGAATCATCGTATCCTTATTGCAGTTTAGGCAACCTCGAGAGCGAGGACTTGCTCCGCTGGATCAAACACATCAAGGAAACTGACAAAGAGGCGACGTTCTATCTATATGGTGTCTCCATGGGAGCCGCGACCGTCATCTTCGCCGCCGATGGATATGACTCCAGCGTGAAAGGCGTCATCGCCGACAGCGGCTTCTCTTCCATAAAGGACGAAATGCTTTATGAGATCAGATTCAAGACGGGGTTCTTGGCTTCGTTCCTTCTTTTGAGCGCGAGGCTTTTCTACCGTCTCCGCTTCCATGAGAAAATGGATGAGCATACTGACAAAGCCTTAACAAATTGCAAGACCCCGTTCTTTTTCATTCATGGCGAAAAGGACACTTTCGTCCCAGTCATGAACATGAAACACCATCTCGATATCAGAAAATCGAAAGAGCTGGATTCCTCTTGGCTCATCAAGGACTGCCCCCACGCGATAGGGGATTTCGTGGTGCCTGATGAGTTCTTCAAGAAGGCCGATTCGTTCTTCTCCGGCCTTGATTAAAGCGCTTTTAACTTTATCGTCACCACGCTTATCCTATAATGAAATATCATCTTGAGGAGAAAGTGATGGACAGAATCATCGTTTTGGATTTTGGCGGTCAATACAATCAGCTGATTGCCAGAAGAGTCAGGGACGCCCATGTCTATAGCGAGGTACTTCCTTTTTCGACGCCGCTAGAAAAGCTGTCCGACCCCTCAATCAAGGGTTTCATCTTCACCGGAGGCCCGAATTCCGTTTATGTCGCATCTTCGCCCCATATCGACAAATCAGTCTTTTCATTAGGCAAGCCGATACTCGGAATCTGCTATGGGGCTCAGTTGATGGCCTATGAACTTGGCGGCGAGGTCAAAAGCTGTGAGAAGAGCGAATACGGCAAAATAGAAGTCCAAGTAAACCATGAGTCGGTTCTCTTTCATGACGTTAAGCCACGTAGCGTCGTCTTCATGTCACACAACGACCAAGTGAGCCGTCTTCCCGAAGGCTTCGTCAACACCTCATCTAGCGAGAACTGCCATAATGCGTCATTCGAATGCCCGGAAAGGAATCTTTACGCCACCCAGTTCCATCCGGAAGTCATCCATACCGAGGAAGGGAAGAAGATCCTTGATAACTTCATCTATAAGGTTTGCGGATGCGCGCCTTCTTGGAGGAGCGATTCCTTCATCGACGAGAAGATAAAGGAAATAAGAAACAGGGTGGGGGACAAGAAAGTCATTTGCGCTTTGTCGGGCGGCGTTGATTCAAGCGTCACTGCGGCTTTATTGGAAAAAGCCATCGGCAAGAACCTTTACTGTGTCTTCGTCAATCATGGCCTTTTGCGAAAAGGCGAGGCTGAGGCCGTCACTTCCTATTTCTCTGACAAAAAACGTTTCTCGCTTAATTTCATCTCAGTCGACAAAAGCGAGATGTTCCTCTCGAGACTAGAAGGCGTCGTTGATCCTGAGAGCAAGAGAAAAATCATCGGCAAAGCCTTCATCGATTCCTTCGTCGAAGAAAGAAAGAAAATACCTGAGGCCCGTTATCTCGCCCAAGGGACGATCTATCCAGACCGCATCGAAAGTGGCCTTGGAATCTCGGCCAAAATCAAAAGCCATCATAACGTCGGCGGCCTTCCAAAAGATATTGACTTCGATGGCATCGTCGAACCTTTGAACGATCTTTTCAAAGACGAGGTGCGAGAAGTGGGGGTCAAACTTGGCTTACCTGACGAACTTGTTTACCGCCAGCCCTTCCCAGGCCCTGGCTTAGCCATCAGGATCGTCGGAGAGATCACCAAAGAAAAAATCGAGATAGTCCAAGAGGCCGACAGCATTTTCCGCGAGGAGATTGCCAAATATGGCCTTGATCCGAAGCCGTCCCAATACTTTGCGGCCTTGTCGAACATGAGAAGCGTCGGGGTCAAAGGCGACAGCAGAAGCTATGATTACGCGGTGGTTTTAAGAGCCGTCTCCACCGATGATTTCATGACGGCGAAGCCAGTGGCTTTGCCATATGATCTACTTTCCATAGTAAGCGACCGCATCGTTAATGAGGTCAAAGGCGTGAACCGCGTCCTTTATGATTTCACTTCCAAACCGCCCTCAACGATCGAGCTCGAATAATCCTTCGGCCTTGGATTTTTGTAAGCGCTTAAGTCAATAATTTCCTCTATTTCTAGTTTTGCCCTCTTTATAATTATTCAAAGGAGTTTCCTTTTTCAGCGATGGAGAAGGATGATGAACCTATGGAAAAAGACGATAAGATCGTTGCAACCGGCATCACTTTCGACGATGTCTTGCTTTTGCCTCGCTATAGCGAAGTAACCCCCGACATGGTCGTTTTAAAGACAAGGCTAACCAAAAAGCTAACCATCAACATTCCGTTTCTAAGCGCGGCGATGGACACCGTCACCGAAAGCGAGATGGCTATCTCATTGGCCAGAGAAGGCGGCATCGGCATCATCCATAAGAACATGACCATCGAGCGTCAGGCCGACGAGGTCGATAAAGTAAAGCGAAGCGAGAACGGCGTCATCAATGATCCCATCACCGTCAGCAAAGACAAAAAGCTGAGCGACGTTTTGTCCTTGATGCGCAAATACCATATTTCAGGAATCCCCGTGGTCGATGACGGCTACCATCTGATCGGCATCATCACCAACCGTGATCTGAAGTTTGAGACTGACTTCTCCAAAACGGTCGAAGAAGTGATGACCAAGTGCCCGCTTGTCACCGGCAAGAAGGGGACGAGCATCATCGAGGCCGAGTCGATTTTGGCCCAGTGCAAGAAAGAGAAGCTTCCTCTCATCGATGAGGAAGGCAAACTTTGCGGCCTCATCACCGTCAAAGACATTGAGAAGATCAAACAGTATCCGAATGCCGCCAAAGACAAATACGGCCGCCTTTTGTGCGGGGCTGGCATTGGAATCACGAAAGACATGCTCCAAAGAGCCCACGCGGTCGTCGACAAAGGCGTGGACGTCTTGGTCCTTGACAGCGCCCATGGCGACAGCAAGAACGTCGTCACCGCCCTCAAAGAGCTCAAGAAGACCTTCCCGGATGTCAGCATCATCGCCGGGAACGTCGCCACTTATGAAGGGGCCCGCGATCTTATGAAAGCAGGGGCGGACGCCGTCAAAGTCGGAATGGGACCTGGCTCCATCTGCACGACGAGAATCATCTCTGGCATGGGAGTGCCGCAGATCACGGCCATCATGGAGGCCCATAGGGCTTCCGTCGAATACGATTGCCCGATCATCGCCGATGGCGGAATCAAATACTCAGGCGACATCACCAAGGCTTTGGCCGCTGGTGCCGACAGCGTCATGATGGGCGCAATCTTCGGAGGCTGCGAAGAGGCTCCTGGCGCCACTGAGCTCTATATGGGAAGAAAATACAA
>DHAP01000026.1 GCA_002397465.1 Caryophanales bacterium UBA4951
ACAACTTTGTATAATCTTCTAATATTAAATCAACTTTGGGATTGACTTACAGGTTTGGCTATTCAAACATTAAATCTGGAAATGGCTATGTAATGCTTCAAGGTGCCGTGGTTTCTAAAGCTACCACTCGTGGATATATTTACAATGTCGATGGACTAGGAAAAATTAGTTCTGCCCTTTTTTCGTGGAGTGGTGGCCCTTCCGCCAAATCCTACAATCTCGTCTCATTCTCGACCACGACTTTGGATGCATATCAGATAACCAACAGCACTACAGCACAAAAAGCTGTGGCCAATGGAACACACTCTTTTGAAACGTCGTCGACGGATGAAAAAGGATTTATGAATGTTTCTAATGGACAAGCTGATAACGATGGCACCGCGCGTAACGGGCAAATGAAATCCTTGGTTATCACCTTTGCCCAAAACGCCGCTATCGAAAGCGCTGCTTCTCTTGCTACATATGTAATGGAAGCCGACACTGAAGGGCAGTGCACCACCAAGTATGCGTTGGCAAAGAAAAAGTTCTTAGCCATGGGTTTGGCTGAGCAAGATTTGTTCAAGACTGCCCACACTGGCGAAGAAGCCTCTTTGACAAGTGCCAGAGCCAGATATTCGGCTTGGGCAAGTAGCCGTGGCGACTCAAAACCATTCGAAGCCTAATCGCTTATATTTGCTGATAGCAGTTACAGCCCCCTTAAAGGGGGCTTTCTTTTGGTTTCGCGTTGTAGTTTATATCCGAAAAAACTATACTTAAAAACGTATAAGGAGACACAAAAGGAAAATGTCTGAAGAAATCAAGAAGACGTTTCAATCCGTGGATGGCAACACAGCTGCTTCCATGGAGAGCTATTACTTCACTGAAGTAGCGGCTATCTATCCGATCACCCCATCTTCACCGATGGCTGAAAATGTCGATGTTATGGCATCCAAAGGAGTCAAGAACTTCTATGGGTCGACCGTCAAAGTAGTTGAAATGCAGGCCGAAGGCGGCGCTGCAGGCGCCGTTCACGGCGCTTTGCAGGGTGGCGCTTTGGCTACCACATACACAGCCTCACAGGGCTTGTTGCTCATGATTCCGAACATCTACAAGTGGTGCGGCGAGCTTTTACCGGCCGTCGTTCACGTCGCGGCCAGAAGTTTGGCCACCCGCGCCCTTTCGATCTTCGGCGATCAGGCTGATATCTATGCCTGCCGTCAGACTGGCATCACGATGATCTGCTCGAACAGCGTTCAGGAAATCGCCGACCTCACACCGGTCGCCCACCTCGTCGCTATCGACTCCTCGCTCCCAGTTATGTCATTCTTCGATGGCTTCAGAACTTCGCACGAAGTCCAGAACGTCGAGTTCGTCGATCCACAAGAATGGAAGAAACTCATTCCGATGGACAAGGTTGAGGCCTTCAGAGAAAGAGCCCTCAACCCACACACCCACGCGGTTACCCGCGGAGGTGCCGAGAACGATGATATTTACTTCCAGGCCCGCGAGGCCCAGAACAGCGCCGTCGACCACGTGGTCGAAGTCGCTACCAAGTACTTCAAAGAAGCCAGCCGCTTGACTGGCCGTGAATACGCCCCATTCGTTTACTATGGCGACCCGAAGGCCGAAAGAGTAATCATCGCCATGGGCAGCGTCGATGAGACAGCCGGCGAAGTCGTCGATGAGATGAACAAGGCCGGGGCCAAAGTCGGTCTCGTCAAAGTCCACCTCTATCGTCCTTTCTCCAGCAAGCTTCTCTCCAAAGCCATTCCTTCGAGCGTCAAAAAGATCGCCGTCCTCGACAGGACCAAGGAACCCGGCAGCGAAGGCGAGCCGCTTTATCTCGACGTCGTGGCCGCTATGCAAAAAGAAGGCCGCAAGTTCGAGCAAATCATCGGTGGCCGTTATGGCTTATCGAGCAAAGACACCCAGCCTTATTGCGTCAAGTCAGTCTTTGACTTCCTTGATGCCAAAAAGAACTGGACCGGTTTCAGCGTCGGCATCGTCGACGATGTCACCAACTTGTCCATCCCTCTTGATACCTCGTTCAAGGTCCCGCACAACTACACCAGCTGCTTGTTCTATGGATTAGGCAGCGATGGCACGGTCTCCGCCAACAAGAGCTCCATCAAGATCATTGGCGATGCGACCCATCAGTATGCTCAAGCCTATTTCCAATATGACTCCCGCAAAGCCGGCGGCACCACCCGTAGCCACCTTCGCTTTGGCAAGGATCCGATCCATAGCGAGTATTACGTCAAGAACGCGGACTTCATCTCCTGCTCACTTGATTCCTATATCATGCGCTATGACATCATCGCCAACCTCAAAGACGGCGGCACCTTCTTATTGAATACCAATATGGATGACGCCACCCTCTACAAAGTCATGCCGAACCGTATGAAGCACCTCTTGGCCGAGAAGCACGCCAAATTCTACGTGATTGACGCCAACAAGCTTGCCCAGCAGATCGGTATGGGACGTCACACCAATACCACCTTGCAGGCTTCCTTCTTCAAACTCTCTGAGCAGATCATGCCTTACGCCGAAGCCCAGAAGTGGATGAAGAAGTTCGCCGAGAAGACCTATTCCAAGAAGGGACAGGCCATCGTCGACCTCAACTACAAAGCCATCGACATGGGTGCCGAAGGCCTCCGCGAGGTCAAAGTCGACCCAGAGTGGGTCAAACTCTCCGTCAGCAAAGTCGTTAACAAAGGCGACGGCGAAGATACCTACTTTGACGAATACGTTGAAACCATCGACCGTCTCGATGGAGATGATCTCCCAACCAGCGCCTTCCTCAAGCATGAGCTTATCGATGGCACCATGGAGCCGAACATCACCTTCCGTCAGAAGCGCGCCATCGCCGACATGGTCCCACATTGGAACCCGCAATTCTGCATTCAGTGCAATACCTGCGCCTTTGTCTGCCCTCACGCCACCATCCGTCCGTTCCTCATCTCCGAAGAAGAGCTCAAGAACGCCCCAGAGTGCGTCAAAGAGGGACTCAAGGACCCAATGCCGCTTCTTCCAGCGGCCAAAGGACTCAAGTTCAGAATCCAAGTCGCCAGCATGGACTGCGTCGGATGCGGTCTCTGCGCTTCCGAATGCTTAGCCAACAAAGCCGCCAAGGCCAAAGACCCGAAGAGCAAGAACCTTGCCCTCACGATGGTCGATGCCAAGCTTGAGAACGCTCAGCAAGACGGAGCCGACTATCTCTACAAACATACTTCTTACAAGAGCGACATCTACCCGCTCAACACCGTCAAAGGCGTTGGCTTCTTGATGCCATACATGGAAGTCTCTGGCGCTTGCGCCGGATGCGGCGAGGCCCCGTATTACCGCCTTGTCACCCAGCTCTTCGGCAAAGACATGCTCGTGGCCAACGCCACCGGCTGCTCCAGCATCTATTGCGGATCCACTCCGCTTACCCCATTCGTCACCGATAAGAACAAGCAAGGCCCAGCCTGGGCCAACTCCCTCTTTGAGGACAACGCCGAATTCGGGTTTGGCATGAGAATCGCTTCCGACTACAAGATGCTTCAGGTCGTGAGAATCCTCACCGCCGCCAAGAATAGCGACGACGTCGAAGCCTCGACCAAAGAGCTTATCGAAAAGTACTTAGCCAACATCAAGAACCGCGATGAGGAGAGGAAGATCGTTCCTGAACTCATCAAGGCCGTTGACGCTTCCAAAGACGCTGCCATCAAAGAACTCAAGGTCTACGAGAGGGATTTGGTCGACAAGTCAGTGTGGATCGTCGGCGGAGACGGATGGAGCTACGACATCGGCTATGGCGGACTCGATCACGTCCTTGCCAACGAGGCTGACGTCAACGTCCTCGTCCTCGACACCGAGGTCTACAGCAACACCGGAGGCCAGGCTTCCAAGTCCAGCCAGACCGGTTCCATCAACAAGTTCACTGCTTCTGGTAAGAAAGAAGCCAAGAAGAACCTCGCTCTCATGGCCATGAGCTATGGCCACGTCTACGTGGCTCAGATCGCCCTTGGCGCCAATCCGATGAAGGCCATTCAGGCCCTCAAGGAAGCCGAGAGCTACGATGGCCCATCACTCGTCATCTGCTACTGCCCATGCGCTGAACAGCACATCAAAGGCGGCCTCGTCAACTCCATCAAAGAGGAGAAGAACGCGGTGGCCTGCGGATACTTCACGACCTTCCGTTACGATCCACGTCTTGTTAAAGAAGGCAAACCTGGACTCAGCATCGACTGCCCAGAGCCAGACTTCACCAAGTTCCGTGACTTCGTGATGCAGGAGACCCGCTTCAGCCAGCTTCCGATCGTCAACCCAGAACACGCCGAGGAATTGCTCACCAAGTCTGAGCAATACGCCAAGGATCGTTGGGCTGCCATCAAGAAGTTCGGTTTATAAAGAAGTGAAAGACGGGGAGGCTCACGCTTCCCCGTTTTCTTATGGCTAATTGCCTCTTATAGGAATAATATCCTTGTGGGGCTTAAGGAGAGACTTATGGCGCTTAAGATCATCGTCGATTCATCATGCGGATATTCAAAAGAAGAAGCCGAAGCCAAAGGCTATTTTTACGTTCCGCTCCAGATAACTTTATTAGGTAAGACTTACACGGAAGGGGTGGACATCACCGCCGACGAGTTCTACGCCATTTTGGGCAAAGGAGAGCTCCCTCATACGAGCCAGCCCTCCCCGATGCTCTACCAGGAAGTCTTTGATAAGGCCTCCAAAGATGGGGATGAGGTGCTTTTATTATCGATATCCAGCAAGGTGTCCGGAGCCTTTCAGGCCGCGAACATCGCCAAAAATGACTGCGAGCATCCTGAAAAAATACATTTGTTCGACACTTTGTCATTCTTTGGCGGAATCTTGATATTCCTCAACGAGGTCGAAAAGATCAAAGAGGAGCCGATTGAGGTGATTCTTGAGGATTTGGAAGAACTCCGTCCCCATATTCATGTTTTCGCCGGCATGGACACCCTTGAGTATGTCTATAAGGGCGGGCGTCTATCGAAGTTCCATTTTGCTTTGGGCATCTTCATGCACGCCAAAGCCATCGGAACCTTAGACGATGGCTCCGTCGTCTTGGCAGGCAAGGCCTTAGGCACCAACAACGCGATGAAGTTCATCATCGAGAAGAGCAAGGAATACCCAGTGAACTGGGACTATCCTTGCTATCTCTTATATTCCAGCGAGAAGAGCATCTTGGAGCGTTTCTCCACCGACTTCTTTTATAAAGCCTATCCAGAGCATCAAAACCTCCCAATCATCCAGATTGATCCTTTGATTGGCAGCCACATCGGTCCGCTTGTCTATGGCATTTTCTATGTGGCAGGGGAGAGGGAGAAACATAAACTCCTCATCCAAAGAATCAGGGAACGGCTCACCCACAAAGGCGAAAAGTAATCCTTTTTGAGACACAAATTTGTAGTGCGATGCAGACATCCGTTTTCACCTTTCGGAAAAAAGTTTGCCCAAAAACGCAAAACTTTCTCTTAAAAAAGGGAAAATATTCCCGTTTTTGATAAAAAGATTGACAATATTATAGTAAGGGCTATGATATAGCCATGAATTTTATAGATGGGATTGTTAGACTACAAAAGCTTTCACTTCATAACATTAAGAACGTTGTTGGCGGTTCTATTTCCTTTCCATCAAAAGACAAGCCAGAATCGCTGGCTGAGAACGCTGACGTCATTGGCGTATATGGCCAAAACGGTTCTGGGAAAACCGCTTTGGTTGAAAGCTTAAGGATTCTCAAAGCCATGCTTTCTGGTTTTCCAGTCAGTGGAAACGTGGCCAATGATATCCGACAAGGCCAAGAGAAGGCCGCGATGTCATTTGACTTCGA
>DHAP01000054.1 GCA_002397465.1 Caryophanales bacterium UBA4951
TCGCTAGAAAATACTATAAAACAAAAGATTGTAAAGTTTTTATCAACTTATTGATTATTGGTAATCGCCAGGAGCCCGCTCGCGCGTACGCGCACGCATATTAAATTAATGATATATGAGTATTTTCAGCCATAGTCGAAGAAAAAAGCAGCGTCTTATCATGGCTTATTCATCCATGAGGACGCCGCTAAGAGATCGAAGGCCTTTTTATTTCCCTTTGGTGTACAAGGGAAGATAGAAGTAACGGTCATCAAAGGCAAAGACTTTCTGGGTCCACTCCCCTGGAGTCACGCCTTGATAGGCTTTGTCGAGGATGTTCATCTTGGCATCGAAGTCATCGATCATCGACAAAGCCAAGGCCTCGCGGGTCTCTGGTGGGACCGGTGAACCATATTCGGCCTTGTTATGGTGCGAAAGGACCATATGTTCCATGAGCAAAGGAATCTCCCCTTCCATCTTCAGTTCGTCCGCGGCCTCTTTGACCATGGCCTGCATGATGGAGATATGACCGATGAGTTTGCCCTCAAGGGTGAACTTGGTGGCCACGGGCCCCGACAGTTCGACGGTCTTGCCGATGTCATGGATCAGACATCCGGCGATGAGGACGTCCCTGTTCAAAGAGGGATAAAGCTTGGACAAACTCTCCGCCGCATCCGCCATGCAAAGAGAATGAAATAAAAGTCCAGAGGCGAAGTTATGATGATTTCTGACCGCGGCCGGATAATCCAGATAAGCCGCATAGTTCTTTTTGACGAGGTACTCGGTCAGTTTCTTGACGTCCTCGTTCTTTAAGGAAGCGAGATAGGCGTTGAGTTTCTTTTCTAGCTCGGTCTTTGGGACTGGCGAAGAGGGGACGAAACGTGTGAAGTCGATATTGTCTTGGCTTAGTGGGCGCCCATCCATGATCTTCATCTGCAGGGCGTTCTTGTAGGAGATGACCTCCGCTTCGACCTCGACGATGTTGCCTGGGACGAAGAGTTCCTCGTCTCCCGGGGCCACGTCCCACTTTTTGGCGTCCATGGTGCCGGTCGCATCCTGAAAGTTGACCGTCAGATAGCTTCTTGAGCCCGTGGTCACGCCCTTAAGGCAGCCATTCACCAAAAACTGGGCGATGATATGGTCGCCGTCTTCTAACTCTGATATTGTCTTCATAGATATTCCTCCAATATGCGCTCGATGTCCTCACTCTTATACCCTTTTGAGGCTAAGTAGAGGAAACACTTATTCTTAAGCTCATAGCCATTATACTTTCTTGAGTAACGTTTTATGAGAATAGACGCAACTTTCTCCAATTCTTTTTGGCTTTTCTCTCTGTCTTCCTTATATGAGGAGACGGCTAATGAGGCCACTTCATAACTGAATCCGCGCCTTGATAAGGCGTCGATGCCTTTTCTTTTCTTCATTTCCAAAGTCAAGGAAGGATATCGCCTTTCGATCATCTCCGCGGCCTTTTTGGCCTTTGTGGGCTCATGGTCGAATTTCAGTTTTGAGACGATATCAGGATCAACTCGATGCTTATTGAGCAAGCCATCCTCTATCCTCTTCTTGCCATAGTTCTGGGCGTCCATGCTCTCGAGGTAATTATCGGCGAATTCCTTGTCGTCCAATAACCCGGCCCCTTTAAGCCTTTTGATGATGTCATAGACGCTTCGATCATGAGGGCGTTTGGTAAAGAGCTTATCCATCACGTCTTTCTCGCTGTAACAGCCCTTGATGGCTAGTGATAGGCCATAAGAATATAAGGCTGACTCATTGATCAAACCCTTAAGATGAAGATAGTCATCTTCGCTAAGCTCTTTCCCAACGTATAAAGGAACCTCGGTATAGGCATCATCATCAAGGACCATCTTCTCGGTGGACGAAAAAACGATGACATGACGCCCCTTCTTATCGGTTTTAATCGAAGATATCAGTCTACCAGTTCTTTTTGATGGCACGTTCGTATACCTCGTGGACGCTCTCATAGAATCTCTCAAGCGAATATGGCTCGAGACCCTTGATGGCGTTTTCCTTGATGCTCTTACTTTTAGTGGGGCTCAAGGCGATTATGCCCTCCAGCTTCTTCCCGAAATCATCCTCATCAAGGAAGAAATAGCCGTTCTCGCCGTCTTTTATCGTCCCTAGCAAGGTATCGTCATAACGGGCCAATAACACCAATGACGAAGCCATGGCCTCCATGAAGGTGAGGCCCTGGGTCTCGGTGATTGAGGCGGAGACGAAGCAATTGCCTAATTGGTAATAATATGGGACATCATCAGGATTCACCGGACCCGCGAAGACAACTTTCTCGTTGATGCCCAAGGAATGGGATAGTTCCTGCAGCTCTTTTAAGGCCGGCCCCCCGCCGACGACGAGGAAGATTGTCTTGCTGTCGGGGTTGTCCTTCAAAAATTTCGCATAGCCCCTTAAGCAGACGTCGATGCTCTTTTCTTTGGCGACCCTTCCTAAGGAAAGGATCACGTAATTATCTTTGCCGATGCCATATTTCCTCTTTAAGGAGTTGACGACGTCCTGGTTGATGTTTTCTTTCTTGAAGGCGCTGAAATCGATGCCTGTCGGGATGACGTTCATGTAGGCGTCGACGCCGATCGAACGCATATACTCTTTGATCTTCTCGCTTGGGGTGATGAATTCATCAGCCGATCTCGATTTATAACGGACGTAGCCCCTGACTAAGCCCTTCGCGGCCCTATCGAGGATGAATCCCCTCGTCGCGTAATAGGTGTAATCCTCCATCATCGTGTGGAAGGTGTAGACGGAAGCGCAATGCAAAAGGTTCGAGGCGATGAAGCCGAACTGCCCGACTCCGGCGTCGGTCTGGATGTGAATGACCTCAGGCTGGAATTCCCTGATGATCTTCATCGCGTCCTTGTTATAGAGCCCAGCCACCCGGTAGCCATAAAGTTTCTTCATCTCGACTCCGGGGATGCGAAGGATGTCTTTCTCATAGCTGATTTCGGTGTTATAGGGATTCGTGGTCACGACGAGCATCTTGTCGCCGTGGTCGACGAAAGTATGGTAAAGGTTGCGGGCGCTCGTGGCGACGCCGTTGATCTCTGGCGGATAGGTGTCTGAAAAGATGGCTGCCCTCATTTGATTTCAATAGAGTCCCAGTCCTGGCTCTTTTTCTCCTTGTCCGGCTCTTTCTTCTTGTTTTTGAGGCTGGTGTCACTCACCGCGTCATCGCCGGTTTCCTGCCCCCATGGGGTGAAGCTCTTGAGCTTCTTTTGGATCTCTTTCCTTGAAAGCTGCTTGGTCTCGTAAAGGGTGTCGACCGTCTTCTTTCTTTCGTCATATGTCATGAGCTGGATATCGACGAAGGTCTGACGGTTGGCGTAATGGTAATCCTCTTTGGGCTTGGAACGATACAAAGCCGCGACAAAGCCGGAGACGACCACCACGATATGGAAGGTCGCGACACGCCAAATGATCTGGGCGGCGGCGATGTTGGCGGAGGCGCTTCTGGTGATGACGACGCCGGCGCTGGTGATCGTTTGGGTCTCGATGTAGAAGCCTTGGAAGATGGCGTTGAAGACCAACTCCGAAACACCGGCGCTGCCAGGTAGAGGAATCAGTCCAGAGACCATCTGATGGAAGGAGCTCTTGAAGCAGGCATCCATCATCCTCGAAAAGGAGAAACCCTCATCGGGGCCATAGGCGCTCAAAGCCAGACCTGCGAAATAAGGGATCGAGAAACGGATGAGGAGAACGAGGGTGAACAAAAAGAAAATCAGCAAAGTGACTGGGATGTTAGCCTGAAGACGCTTGAGCTCGATTTTGAAGTTTTCGACCTGGACCCTGAGGTTCTCGCGTGACTTGTCGGGGTTCTTGATGATCTTGATCTTGGCCAAGAAGCCGATGCCATAGTGCATGATGAAGTTGTGGAAACGATGGGAATAGCTCATGAGGAAGAGCAAGAGGATGACTCCGAGGTTAAGGCAGAACCCGAGGATGATCAAAGGGACGATGGTTATCTCCCCGTTCCAGTCCCCGATGTGGAAGCCTGGGATCGTGAAACTTTTAATCGAGGCGATGGTGTTCCACTCGAAAGCGATGGAGACGATGTCAAAGGCGATCAGAGACACCTGATAAAGAATGAACCACATGACCATGATGGACGCGGCGTTTGACACTTCGATGCCCTGCTTCTTCATCGTGTAGACCTGCATGACCTGCCCGCCGCTCGCGCCTGGGGTGACCGCGCTATAGAAAGCCCCAATCAAAGAATTGGCGACGCCCTGGTGGAGGTAGTAATGTCTCGTATATAGACGGCAGAAGACCTGAATGATGATGCCGTCTAACAAATATGAAAGAATCACGAGGATTGCAATGCATAAAAGCCACCATGGGTTGGAGCCCCCGATGGCGTTCCCGATCAATAAAGAGCCGGAGGCGATGTCCCCATCGCCGGCGGAATATAGAGACAAGAGCAAAGACAAGGCGGTCAATATCAAAACAAGCATCACCGAGATGATGTAGCTTTTCGCGCCCTTTTTCTTTTTGGGGTTATTATCGCCTTGATATGGCCTTGAATCGTCCATTTATAAAGAAGAGTCTAAAGACTCTCGTCTATTGTATCAAACTTTTATTGCTAAGCCTTGCTTTTTATCGTGACGCTCAAAAGGGTGGCTGGGCAGTTGTAACGAAGAGGCAGTGAATACGAATATCCTAGGCCGTTGCTGACATAGAGTGATTTATCGCCATCGCTGTAGGATCCCGATATGTATTTGGTCCATGGGTAGCAGGCGACTCTCCAGCCCGCCACATTGACCTGTCCGCCATGGGTATGGCCGCTGAAAGTGACGTCGTAGCCTTCATCCTTGATGATGTCAAAATACTCAGGACGGTGACAGACCATAAGGTTCAGTTTGCTCGTGTCGAGAGATGATGACATGCAGTCCAACTGGTCTGGGACATCACCATAGTAAGTGCCTAGAAGCAAAGGGTCTCTCCCTTTGCCAGCCGGGTCCCTTATCCCTGAAATAACGAGGTTATTGCCTAAATCGACGGAGTTTTCATAAAGATAGACCCCGCCATTCTCGTTGAATATCGAATACTCTTTTTCTCTTATCTCGTCTGGGGCGTGACGTTCATGGTTCCCATCGACGTAATAGAAAGGATAGTTCTTGCTCTTGAAGTGGGCGGCTAGCTCAGTGACGTTCGTGTAGTCCTTCGTATGGTCATCGACCATGTCGCCGCTGATGACGATTATGTCGGGGTTCTCTGCGTCGATAGCCTCGATGAGGTTTGTGTTTTCATAGTCCAAAGAATGGTTATGGATATCGCTTAAATGGACGATTTTATATGGAGAGCCAGTATATTTGTCACTCGTGTAGGCGTAATCAACGACCGTCAAAACGTCTTTGTTGGCCGCATACATCGATAAGCCGGTTATCGACCCAGCCATCATGACTATCGAGAGGATTCTAAGGACGATCTTCGTTTTCTTCATGGGCCTATTATCGTCCTCTTTCGTCTCTTGTCCATAACTAGGCCTCCTATTGCCTATTCATTTATCCTTCATGATAAGATAGAGGAAATGAAAAACCTAAACGTCGGAATGATCGGCGCCGGAGGCATCGCCAAGAAGCTTGCCGCCACCATCGAGAAGCTGGATGGTTTCACCAACTACGCCATCGCCTCAAGGAGCCTCGATAAGGCCACCGCCTTCAAAAACGACAATTACTTTACGAAAGCCTATGGTAGCTACGAGGAGCTGATGGAAGACGAGAACGTCGATCTCGTCTACATCGCCACCCCTCATAGCGAGCATCACCGCAACATGCTACTGGCCCTTAAGCACCATAAGCCCGTCCTCGATGAAAAGGCCTTCACCACCAACGCCATAGAAGCCAAGGACATCATCGCAAGGTTTGAGAAAGAGAATCTCTTCCTCACCGAGGCTATTTGGACCCGCTACATGCCTAGTAGGAAGATCATAGACGACATAATCAAAGAGAATCTGATCGGCAAGATAAGCTTGCTTGAGGCCAATCTTTGCTATCCGAATAAATCCCACGCCCGCTTAAATGATCCTAATCTTGCCGGCGGAGCTTTGCTTGACATGGGCATCTATCCTCTTACGTTTGCCTTGATGGCCCTAGGAAGCTATCCAGACAAAGTCGAGGCTACCTGCCTAAAAAGCGAGACCGGCGTCGATGAGACAACCTTCATGAGACTGAGCTTCCCCTCGAATGTTGAGGCCATCCTCTACACCTCGATGGATGTCTCAAGCGATAGAACCGGATATATCTATGGAGATAACGGCTACATCAAAGTGTTCAACATCAATAATCCCGAAGCCATCGAAGTCCACGCAAAAGATCAGTCCTTAGTCAAGCGCGTCGAGATCAAAGAAGACGTCAATGGCTACGAATATGAACTCTACGCCTGCAAAAAGGCTCTTGAAGAAGGCGAACTCGAATGCCCGGAAATACCTCATTCTGACATCATCAAAGTCATGGAACTATTGGATGAGATAAGAAGAAAGATCGACCTCCGTTATCCTTTTGAGCGATAAAACAAATCTAGCAAACAATATTTTCAATGTCGCCATTGACTTAGAGTTGACTCCAAGTCCTACAATGGGCTCGGAGGCAAAATATGGCTGACACAATTTTGGTCTATTTTTCGAAAGACGGGGAAAACTATTTCCCCGGCGGAATCAAAGAAATTAAAGAGGGCAATTGCAAACTGCTCGCCAAGGAAATCATCAAATCGCTGGGCATCCCTTCTTTTGAGATCGTCCCCGAGCAACCATATCCAAACGGATATCAGGCTTGCGTCAAACAAGCGGCCCTTGAAGAGAAAAACAAGGATTATCCCACTTATAAAGAAGACGTCAGCATCGATGGGTATAAGAACATCGTCCTTTTGTTCCCCTGCTGGATGGGCACTTATCCAAGGCTGATTGCGGCCTTCCTTAAGAACCACGACCTAAAGAACAAAAACATCCTGCCCATCGTCTCCAATGAAGGAAGCGGACTAGGGCATTCATTAAAAGACTTGAAGGACAACACCCCGGCGAACATCCTCTCTGGGATCGAATTCAAAGGCCATGAGGTAGCGAAGAGAAGTGACGAAATCGTCGCATCAATCGCCAAACTCATGGAAGGGAGCGCCCTATGAAACCGGTAGTCCTTTTCAGCAAAGACATCTCACCTGAGGGAATCGAAAAAATCTATGAGGCCTTAAGCGTTTCGCTTCCTAAGAAGATCGCCCTCAAGCTCCATAGCGGAGAAGAAGGCAACCAGAACTATCTCGGACCCGAATACTATAAGTCCATCGTTAAGAAGCTAAACGCCACGGTCGTTGAGGCCAACACGGCATATCCAGGCGAAAGAGACACGAATGAAAAACACTTGGCCTTGCTCAAAAGGCATGGCTGGTCCACCTCTTTCAATGTTGATCTATTAGACGAATATGGCGAGGTGGCTTGGCCCGTCAATGGAGGCAAACGCCTCAAAGAAGACTTCGTCGGCAAAGACCTTGAAAACTATTCATCCTTGCTCGTCGTCAGCCATTTCAAAGGCCATCCGATGGGCGGATATGGCGGAGCTCTCAAGCAGCTTTCGATCGGATGTGCCTCCAGCCATGGCAAGAAAGAGATTCACACCGTCAATGGCGAGACTTCGATTTGGCAGCCAATCCAAGACCACTTCCTTGAAGCGATGGCGGACGCCGCGAAAGCCGTCTATGACCATTTCTATCCCCACGTCGCTTTCATCAACGTCATGAAGAACATGTCTGTGGACTGCGATTGCTGCTCGGTGGCCGAAGACCCCTGCTTAAAAGACATCGGAGTCCTAGCCTCTATTGACCCCGTCGCCGTCGACCAAGCCTGCATCGACTTAGTGATGAAATCCAACGACCCTGGCAAGGCCCACTTCATGGAAAGAGTAAATTCCAGACATGGCATCCACACCATCGAAGCGGCTGCGGAGTTAGGCATCGGAAGCCGGGAATACACCCTAAAGGAGATCAAATGAAAAATGAAATAGATTCGATGTTTGGGGTAGGCGAATATAACGCCGCCTATCAGCAATACTTTTCGAAAAAGAGCTTTCTGAACCCCCTTATCGCCTTTCCTAATAGCGATGACCTCTCCATCGTCAACGTGACCTTTGATAAGGGCTCATACAACGCCTATCACATCCATAGCAACCACCAAATCCTCATCTGCACCGATGGGGAGGGCTGGTACCAGGAATTTGGCAAGAAAGCGGTCAAGCTGCATAGAGGCGATGTCGTCGACATCAAACCAGGAATCAAACATTGGCATGGAGCCAGCAAAGACTCCAGCTTTGCCCACATCGCCATCGCGATAAACTCCAAAACCAGTCACACGGAATGGTGCGAGATGATCAGTGAAAAGGAGTATCTGTCCTTATGAACAAACCTTATGTCATCTGCCATATGATGACTTCGCTCGATGGCAAGATTACCGGTCCTTTCTTCGGAATTGAAGAAAGCTATCCAAGCGGGGAATTCTATGACGAGAGAACCGTGAATTAGCCCCGATGGCCTGGGGATGCGGAAGGCTTACTTATCTACTCAATTACCCCGATGATCTAGATCAGAATCTCCTAATAAATGAGAAAGGCATTCTCCCAGAAGGGGATTATGTCCTTAAGAAAGAAGACGACGATGCCTACTGTGTCGTCTTTGATAGAAAGGGACGCCTCAACTGGATCCACGATAGAGTCGAATACCCTGAAGGTTATCACCCTCATGTCTTGGAAGTCGTGACCAAAGAAGCCAGCCCGTCATATCTGCTTTATCTCCGCAAAATCGGCATCCCCTACATTATTGCCGGGGATAAAGACCTTGATATCCCTTTGTTCCTCAAGAAATTACATGAGGAATTCGGAGTCGAGAGATTCGCCTTATGCGGAGGCGGAAACATCAATGGGTCCTTCTTCAAAGAGAACCTCGTCGATGAGATTTCCATCGTGATCGCGCCTGTCTATGATGGTGGCAAAAACGACCTCTCAATCGCATTGTCAGATGAGGCGAGCCCAAGGGCCTACAAACTTAAGGGCCACTCCGTCTTGTCCAGTGGCGGAATCTATTTGGAATACGTGAAGTAAAACGTGACAAAACTAGCATTGTTTCATTTAAAAACAAGGACTGTCCATCATTCTCCTAAAGCCGGTTTTTGATAAACGAATAGCCCAAATAAAAGAGGCGATTAGACTATCTTTTTGACGTATGAGCGTCTTCTTTTGTGGATGCGGTTGTCAAACTTGGCCCAGGTGTTGTTGATGGCGAGGTTGTCTTCAAGATTCAAGTTGGTCTCGGCGTAGTAGACGCCGCTAGAAAGCATCTTCATCGTGTAGGAGAGGATGGCCCAGTCGATGCCGCAGTTCTTGTATTCGTCCCTGACCCCGATGAGGCCCATGTCGATGTACTTAGGATGCTTGATGGCCCTTAATAATTTAAATAAAGTCCATGGGTAGTAATGGCCGCCAGAATTAAGCAAGGCCCTGGATAATGACGGGAAGCATAAGCCAAAGGCCACGCATTTATTCTCCTTATTGAGGATGATGGCAAGATTCTTTGGGGATAAGACGAGGGCGAAGCTCTTCATCATGTTCTCCCTTTCCTTCTTGGTGAAAGGCACGCTCATGTAGATGTCCTTGTAGGTGTCATCGACGATGTCGAAGAACTGCTCGCCATACTTGTCCATTATCTCTTTGCCGTTTCGGCATTTGGCAAAATGAAGCTCGGCCTTCTTCATCATCCTATTCGAGATCTCTTCGATTCTCGGATCCACTACCTTTGGGGCCCGCAGCTCCCTTTCAAGCCAATCCACTTCTTTCGTGTAGCCGAGCTTCTCAAGGAACTTTGGATAGTATGGGTAGTTGTACATCTCGCAGAAGGTCGATAACTCGTCAAAGCCCTCGACGAGCATCCCCTCTTTTTCCATGTCAGAGAAACCCAAAGGCCCCACCACCTCGTTCATCTTTTTCTCTTTGGCCCATGATTCGACTTTCTCGAACAAGGCCTTCGCGACCTCGAAGTCGTCGATGGAGTCAAAACGGGTGAACCTCACCCTTTTCTGATTCCATTTCTTATTGGAGGCGCGTTGGAGGATCGCGGAGATGCGGCCCACCACTTTGCCGTTTTTATAAGCTAGATAATAAACGGCTTCGGAGTCCTCATAATAGAAATAGTCCTTGGAAAAGAGCTTCATCTCATCGGAGTAGAAGGCTGGGACGTAATGAGGGCAGTCCTTGTAGAGCTTATTGGGAAAAGAGACGAAGGAGCGTTGCTCTTTCTTAGATGAGACCTCTTTGATATCAACGGTGTTTGGCATGGAAGCTGACTCCGATGCAATCCGGCCCGCAATGGGATCCCGGAACGGCCGAGACGACGACATATTCGATATTGAGGTTGTTGCCGAAGACGTGCTTTATCATGTGGCCCATCCTCTCGGCCAAATACAAGCAATCGGTGTGGGCGATGAGAATCCGATGATCCTGGATGTGATCCTGAAGCTCGATAACGTATTGAAGGAGCCTGTTCATCGCCGCGACGCGCCCTCTGGCCTTAGCAATCGAGACCATCTGGCCATCGCTATTCATGTAGATCAAAGGCTTGATGCCGAAGAGATTGCCCATCGTGGCGCTGATGCCGGAGACACGTCCTGACTTCCCAAAGAATTTCAGGTTGTCGGCATAGAAATAGATGGCGAACCTATCGACTTCCTCTTTCGCCCAATCCTGAATCTCCTTGATGGATTTTCCTTGTTTGTAGAGGTCACCGATCTCCATCACGATGTTTAGGGCCCCAATCGTGATGCCTTTGGTGTCGATGTATAGAAATTGACGTTCGGATATTTTTCTTTGAGCTCGGCCACGGCGATGTTCATCGCGTTGAAAGTCCCGCTCATGGAAGAGGAGAAATGGACGTAAAGGACATCATGCCCCGAGGCGAATGATGGCTCAAAATACTCGATGTAGCGTTGGGGCGACAAGCCAGCTGTCGAAGGTATCGTGCCTTTTCTAAGCAAAGCGTAGAAACTCTTCCACTCATAGACCTGCCAGCTCTCGTAAGGGTATATTTCCTTCCCATCGATGATGTAAGGAAGCGAGATCAAATGGTATCCAAACTCCTTGGCTATCTCCGGCGTCACGTCGCAGTCGCAATCCGTGTAAATGTCGTACATGGGTGTCCCCCTATTTGGTGAATGCTTCGATTAGTGTACAATTTTGGTGATTTCTTTGTCAATTTTTCTTCGATGAAACGCCTCTATTGTCCTTCCCCTAGTTTGTAGAGAAGGCTATTGAGCAATATTGATCCTGAGAATAGACTAAGAAAAAAGAAAGATAACAAAATGATCAAACTCGTGCTCGATTGCGAAGGCGGCGACCGCTCCCCTTCCGTCAACGTCCTCGGGGCCGTCAAGGCCTTGAAGGAAAAAGATGACCTCTCTTTGATTCTGACTGGTAAAAAAGAAGATCTGGAGAATGAGCTTTCAAAACTCGATTATCCAAAAGATAGGCTGACTATCGTCGATGCCCCAGAGGTCATCGACTGCAAAGAAGCCCCGACCTTGTCCTTGTTCCATAAGAGAGACTCTTCTTTGGTGAAGGCCCTCGACATCTTGAAGAATGACGATGACGTCAAAGGCTTCGTGAGCCTAGGCAATTCCGGCGCCATCCTCGTTGGGGGCGTGGTCAAAGTCGGCAAAATCCCCGGCGTCCTCCGCCCGGCTTTCTGCCCTTTGATGCCAAGCATGGACGGCCATTATGTGGCCGTCTGCGATTCTGGCGCCTCAAGCGAAGCCACCAAAGAAGAACTGTTTCAGTTCGGCCTCATGGGCTCTTTGTATCTAGAGAAGGCCTTTGACGTCAAATCACCTCGCGTGGCCTTGCTCAACATAGGGACCGAGGAAGCTAAAGGCGACACCCTCCATAAAGAGGCATATCAGTTATTGAAGGGCTCATCCCTTAATTTCATAGGCAACATGGAAGCCAGAGACACCTTGTCTGGCAAATACGACCTCATCGTCGCGGATGGCTTCTCTGGCAACGTCCTCATCAAATCGACCGAAGGGACGGGCTTAGAGATGCTGAAGTTACTAAAGAGGACTTTCTTCAAGAACCTCAAGAACAAAATCGGCGCTCTGTTCCTCAAGAAAGACATATACGGCATCAAGGACTTCATGGACTACAACAACTATGGAGGTGCCGTGACCTTGGGAGTCAAAAAGACCATGGTCAAAGGCCATGGAGGCGACAATGAGAAACATTTCTACCACTGCATCATCCAAGCCTACAACATGGAGAAGAATAATCTAGGCCCTGCCATCGAAGAAGCCTTGAAATAGCAGCAAAAAGAGGAGACCCACGGTTGTAGGCCTCCTCGTTTTTTACTTCTTGTCGGCTGTCTCGACGTTCAGCTCTTTGTTGGTGAGTTTGGAATAGGCAATGACTTTCTTTAGATCAAGAGAGAGGGCCTTGCTCATCCTTTCGCCATAGTCCTTGTCGGCGAGATAGCAATGCGTCGCATGGCGGTATCGGATGTTCTCGCGAACGCCAGCCATGGCCCTCGCGGTATTCTCAATCAGTAGCTTCTTATGTGCCTCGTCCATCAAGCGGTAGAGCTTTCCGCCCTGTTCAAACGGGTGGTCGCTCGGATCGTCTTTCGGGTCATAGGCCCACACGGCGCCCTTGATGTCTAAAGGTGGCTCGGCCACGTCTGGGGAGGAGTACCATTCGCCTAGGCTATTCGGGGTGTATCCCCTATCTCCGCCGTAGTTGCCATCGCATCTCATATAGCCATCCCTGGAGTTGTCGTTCACCATGACATGTGGACGATTGACGGGGATTTGGTTGTAATTCACGCCTAGTCTGTACCTTTGGGCATCCCCATAAGCAAAGAGTCGTCCCTGAAGGAACTTGTCGGGGCTGAAGCCGATTCCCGGAACCACGTGGGCTGGGGTGAAGCCTGATTGCTCAACCTCGGCGAAATAGTTATCCGGATTGCGGTCAAGGGTCAATTCGCCGACTTCGATAAGTGGGAAGTCTTTGTGATACCAGACCTTGGTGATGTCAAATGGGTTATACGGCATCTTCTCGGCCTGCTCCTCACTCATGAGCTGGACGTAGAGCTTCCACTTTGGGAAGTCGCCCCTCTCAATCGCGTCATGGAGGTCACGGCCATGGTAGTCGCGGTCCATGCCGGCGATCTTGCTGGCCTCTTCATCACTCATGCACTTGATGCCTTGTTCCGTCTTGAAATGGAACTTGACCCAAGTCCTTTTTCCTTCTTTGTTGATGAGGGAGAAGGTATGCTCTCCGAACACGTCCATGTTCCGGAGGGTGGCTGGTATCCCACGGTCAGACATCGTGATGGTGACCTGATGGAAGGCCTCTGGGAGCATCGTCCAGAAATCCCAGGTGTTATTGGCATCATGTAAGCCAGTCCACGGGTCGCGTTTGACGGCCCTGTTGAGACCCACGAAGTTGTGGACGTCTCTTAAGAAGAAGACCGGGGTGTTGTTTCCGACGAGGTCCCAGTTCCCTTCTTTGGTGTAGAACTTCAAGGCGCATCCGCGGATGTCCCTCTCGGTGTCGGCCGCGCCTCTTTCGCCGGCGACGGTCGATAGTCTCACGAAGCATTCGGTCTTTTCGCCTTTTTGAAGAACCGAGGCTTTGGTGTACTTGGAAATGTCTTTTGTGATAACCAAGTGCCCGTAGGCGCCCCATCCTTTCGCGTGCATCCTTCTTTCAGGGATGACCTCGCGGTTGAAATGGGCCATCTTCTCCAAAAGCCAGACGTCAGAGAGGACGACTGGTCCTCGGGGTCCCGCCGTGATGGCGTTTTCATTGTCGGCGATCGGCGCGCCGGCTTCGTTGGTGAGACGACGAAGTTTTTTATTGTCCATATGTCTCCTTTGCCCAAAAAGAACAAATATGCTTATTGGGCTTCCTTGCCATTAGTATATCTCCATCGGTTAACAAAAGAAAAATAACGCTCAACCAACCATCACGCTTACACAACATTAAGAAGAAAGAGGAAAACGGATGTCGTATAGTTTTATTGAAGAGGGATGGAACATGACAAATAAAAACAAAGACGTCAAAGATCAGATATTGGATTTGGAGAATAAGCTATCATCCGCCAAAAACGACGATGAAGCCACAAAATACCTGACAAAGTTAGCCAAGTTGGACCCCGATAACATAGATTACGAAAGACAGCTTCTTTTAGCATCCTCCAAGGAAGACATCAGAGAAGACCTTCAGGAACTCAAAAAGAAAGCCATCAAGCAAATCAAGGACAAGAAATGGGCGACCGATGAGGACATAGGAGATTATTGGCTGATTCTTGAGACAAGGCCTTTGATGATGATCATGGAAGAGATCTTCCAAGAGGACGTCGAAAACCAAGACCTCGACTCCGCGATCAAAGAGGGCGAGGAAATGCTACGCCTTTGCAAGGGCGACAATCTCGGAATCAGGGATCAACTAGCCGTTTTATATTTCGTGAAGGGCGACAAAAGAAAACAGACGCTTCTTCAAGAACGTTACAAAGATAGCGAAAGCCTCTCCTTCACGTTGGTCAACGACATCTACCGCTACGAAAAGAACCCAAAGCTCAAAGAGTCGATATTGAATGAGCTTGCCGCCCGGAATATCTATCTTCTTTTGTTTCTACAAGGCGTCCTTATAACTGACAATGATATGATGTTTGACATCATGGCCTCAGGCACGTTCGAGCCATATTCACTCGAAGAGGCCTTCTTGCAGGTCCTTTTCACTTTGAATAGGGCCACTACCAGAAACAAGTTCAACAAGCTCAGCGGAAACTTGTTCAAGAACAACGATCACTTCGCCGCATTCATGAAAAGGTTCACGCCCATCGATTGCCTCGCCTTATCTTATTTCTCGCCTGAAAACACCGCCCCAGTCAGTGAGAAGGCTCTCACCGAATGGGTCCTCGGACAATTGGGCGATGGAACTTTTCCTACCGAAACAAAATCAACCCTCCAAAAGGAAGTCGTTGACTCTCTCGAGCTCCTTGAAGCCTTCAAAGCCATTCATTGCGAGGCAAAGGACGGAAGCAACTATTACATGATAAGCTATGGCGGAATCGCCCTAGCTGATTCTTTCTTCGCTATCGTTGAAAAAGAAAACAAAGAGCTAGACAAAAAAGAGAAGCTCGAAAAACGTGTCTATCAGGCTTAATCGGCCATCTGCAAATTGATTTCTTTGACTAATTTGGCAAGCCCGTCATCGTCGTTTTTGTCGATGATGGCGTTGCTGGCGTTTTTGATGACGTGGTCAGCGTTGCCCATGGCTATTTTGTAATGGGCGGCCTCAAGCATGCTGAGATCGATGGAAGAATCCCCCACCGCCAACGAATGCGACTTATCAAGGTTCAGAGCTTCCATGGCCTTGGTGATGCCATTCCCCTTCGAGGCCATCAAAGGGACTATCTCGATATAGGTGTCGTGGTTGCGGATTATCTGGACCTTTTCACGGTAGAACCTGTACCCATTCATGATCTCATCGCAGACGGAGCTGGAGGCGATCACGAGTATCTTGTTAAGCTCAACCTCATCTAAGAACGAGACGTCTTTGAATATCACGTCCGGCTGAAAGCCTAAGACCTTGGCCTCATAGGCAAAGTATTGGTTATCCGTGGTGTTGCAATACCACTTATGGGCGTCATAACCCTCGATGGAAATGGAATCCCCGAATTGGACGAGAAGGGTATAGATGATGTCAGAAGACGCTTTTCTATCGAGAGGCTCGCTGTAGATGATATGCTTGTCGTCGCTTATGAGCGCGCCGTTCAAACTGATTAATGGAGTGGTAAGTCCCAAGGCGTCCTTGATTTTCTTCATGCCTTTGGGGTTTCTCCCCGAGCAAAGGAAGAACGGGATCTTGTGACTGAGTTTCTTTATTTCCTGGATGGCTAGCGGTGAGATCTCGCTCTTGGAATCCAGAAGCGTGCCATCGATGTCGGAAAAGAAACAGCTTAATTTCTTAAGCTCCTTTTTGTCGAAGGAGAATGTAGCGCTCATAGAAGTCCCCCTATGCTGGACTTCGATAATTCTAAAACTAATGGTTTCAGAGTGAAATATATAAAATTAAAAACTCCTAGGTGCACG
>DHAP01000021.1 GCA_002397465.1 Caryophanales bacterium UBA4951
GTATCGCCATCTAAATACATAAAGAAGGAATAAACATATGAAAAAAGCAGCTCTCTTATTGACCGTCGTGATGTTAGGGGGGCTACTAAGCGGTTGCTCTCCAAGCGAATCGGAGAATTCTTCATATGAGCTCTACAGCAATGAAGGGCGCACAAACTCTGAAGAATATGACTACGACAACATCATAGTCAACGCGCCAACCAACGCATTATGTGATGATTTTGCATATGGAGTCGACGCTTCGATAGTTAGCGACGTCGAAAAGAACGGCGGCGTCTACTATAACGAAAACGGAGACGAGGAAGACGTTTTCAAGATCTTCAAAAACGATGGCGTCAATTACGTCCGTTTTAGATTATGGGTCGACCCCCATAGCGCATCGGGCGAGGATTATGGCGGCGGCACCAACGACTTGGACACCGACATCGCTCTAGCTAAGCGTGCCAACGCGGCCGGACTCAAGGTCATGGTCGACTTCCATTACAGCGATTTCTGGTCGGACCCCAGCCATTACTGGTGCCCGAAGAGCTGGTCAAGCGTCACGAAGGCCAATCTCCCAGACCAAGTGGCAACCTACACCAAAGAAAGCCTTGAGGGCTTCAAGACGGCGGGCGTCACCGTTTCCAGCGTCCAAATCGGAAACGAGATCAACCCTGGCATCGCCGGAGTCGTCTCCGGAACCGGGACTGGTATATGCGCCAAGATGATCGCGAAAGGCATCACGGCCGCCAAAGAGGTCTACCCCGAGGTCAAGACCATCGTCCATCTCACGAACATCAAGAGCACCAAAGCCATCTATCAGTATCTGAGCAACCTCCAAAGCAACGGGGCGGACTTCGATATCTGCGGCTTCTCCTATTATCCATATTGGCATGGCACCAAAGACAACCTTCAGACCGTCTTGAACACCGCGGCCTCCACGACTGGGAAACCCGTCATGATCGTTGAGACGGCTTGGGGTTTCACCGATGAGCAAAACGACAACTGCGTGAACCAATATTCCACCTCGAGCTTCGGCAAGGCTGGCGGATATCTTACCTCTCCGCAGGGTCAGGCCACCGAAATAGCGGATCTGGTCGATGTCCTTTCCAAGGTTCCTAACCAAATGGGGCAGGGGATCTTCTACTGGGAGCCCGACTGGCTTCCGGTGAGCGGCACCAACTGGGCCACCAAAGCCGGGCAGTATTATAACGACAAAGGCGTTGACGGGACCGGCAGTTACACCGATGCCTCTTGCTTAGAAAGCTGGGCCAACCAAGCTTGGTTCTCCTACTCTGGCAAAGCCCTTCCTAGCGCCTCGGTCTATAAGCACATCCAAAACAAAGACAAGTGCGCGGATGAGACGGTGACAGGTTTGGTCGATGGAGACCTAACCCTCACCGCGAACTTAAAAGGGACTTGGAGCATGCCGAGCACCGTCCAAGCCTACACGAACACCGGAGCCTACCGTGACCTTGAAGTCACTTGGAACTCCACTGAAGTCGCAGCGATAACCGAGGATGGCGAATACGTCGTCCATGGCACCACGAAAGATGGGTCTCTCGAGGTCACGTGCACCGTCACCGCCGAGAGCAACTTCGTCCAAGACTACTCCTTCGAGAACCAGGCCATGACCTCGCAAGAGGCGGCGGTCACCTCTCCTTGGAGCATGAGCGACAACACCGATTATGGCAACTATGGCACCGGCCACATCGAAAGCAAAGGCGAGGGCAACCTCGACGGAAACAAGTACTTCCATTGGTACAACAGCGTCGCCTTCACCTTCACCTTGGAGCAGACCTTGACGGTCGACTGGGCGGGCAAGTACCGTCTACGGACCTACATCATGGCCAATTCCGGGGGCTACACATCCTTCGACTTATGAATCAAAGTCGGTAATGGGGACAAGCAAAGCGTCTCCATCCTCGACTCCTGCGTCGGATGGAACAGCGACCTCAAGTCCGGGATGAAAGAAGTGAAGATCGAGAATGTTGAGATACCGGCCGGCTCAAGCGTGACGTTTGGCTTAAGTTGCGTCGGAGGAGCCGCCAGCTGGGGACATAACGACTTATGGTCCTTGGTCAAGACGGGCAGTTTGGCTTAATCATCAATAGGAGCAACATATGGCAGAATTCATTCTAAATCTAATCGATCGTCCGGAGATGGCGCCTGAGTACGCCCAAAAGACCACTCAAAGCGGCAAGGAGGATAACGTCGGAAGCTCATCATTGCTAGATGAGTCGCTTTCGATATTCGCCTTCCAGCAGGAAGCGGCCCATAAACGCGGCCTCAAGACCACGATTGAGATGACTTACGCTTCCTTATATAGCGACGAGGTCGTCAAGATGGCCAAACATGACCACGAGGTCTATGGCGACGAGATCGCTTTGACCTTGCTAGGGCTTCCATGCAAGCAGTTCTATGACAAATACAAGACCAAGGACTTCTGCATCTGGATGTTCTCAAACGAGGACAAGGAGAGGATCGTCGATGACGTCTTCTCGCTCTTCTATGAGAAGTTCGGCTTCTATCCTATGAGCACCGGCAGCTATTATCTCGATGCCTATACGATCAACTACATCAAGAAGAAATACCCCTCGGTCATCTCCGCGGTCGCCACATGTTGGGAGGAGGGCGTCAAAGCCTATCACACCACCAACAATTCCTGGTACACCTTCATCGATGGGGGCCCATGGAACCCCTGGATCCCAAGCAAGGTCAACTCCGCCATCCCAGCCTCTTCAGAAGAGGATGACTCTGGGATGGTCTGCATCCCTCATTTAAGCAGGGACTTGATCGCCTGCTACGATGGCAATGGCTCCAACTTCGGAACCCATCCGCAGAACGTTCTCCGCGGGATGATATACAAGGACAACGAGATCCCTTATTTCTATAACCTCGTCGATATGTACCGCCACCAGGCAAAGTATAACGATGGCTATAGCTACAACATGATGTTCGTGGGGCCGGGCTGGCTTAACAAAGCTGGGAGATGGGAAGCCTCATATCCTCTTCTCAAGAAGTCTTATGAGGATGGCCTTGATTACTATGCCAAACTCAAAAAGAAGGGCGAGCTGATTGACATGACAATGTCGGAGTTTGCCATTTATTACCGCAAAACCCACACGTATATGCAGCCAGAGGTCGCCTTGTGGAAGGATGTCCTCTATGGCTCAAACAAAGAGTACTTCTGGTATTATGACCCCTTCATGAGGACCTGCCTCGACTTCAATCAGGGCGGCGCGATGATTGACTTAAGGCCATATGTCGCCAAGCTCGACATCCCAGTCGGCATTGGGACCGGCAACGCCTACGACGCCTCTTATCCTTACATAATCGAGGCCAACTACAGGGCCGGTTACTTCACCCATTACGCCGGGCAGGGGACCATCAAGAGCTGCCAAGTAAAACGTGGCGACGAAGTGGTGGACTTAGCCCTTGAAAGGACGATGGCCACCTATTCGAAAGTCGGCGAGGACATCGTTCTCACCACCGACCCCTTTGATGTCGTCTTCTCGGACACCACCTTGAAGATGGTCTCCATCTTCACCTTCAAGAAAGGCAAAGGAGAGATCGAGGTCGAAAGAAAGATCCTCTCGAACTCCGCTTCCAAAGAAGTGAGCATCGAGGAGTATCTGGTCGGCTGCTATGGGAGAGAGGAATACTCCCTCGACATGAGCGGCATCACCCTCGAGGTCGAAGGCAAGGAAAAGAAGTCGTTGTCCTATGCCTATAAGTGCCGTTCCTTGGAACTAGACAAAGGGCTTGCGAGAGCCATCATCCCGCAGGTGAACACCACGCTTGAACTATCGAGCGACGATGCCTCGCCACGCATCGAGGAAGGCATCGCCTTCTCGCCGATGTTCCGCTTATCCGCAACCAAGACGACGATCAATGGAGGACTAAAAACATGTCTCAGTCTAAAAAAGGCAAACTGAATTACCGCTGCCCCTCTTGCTTCATGCGCGAGATCGACATGGATATGTTCTATGACGAGGAGAAGAAGGAATACTATTGCCTCAGATGCTGCTACCACGGCACCGAGGAAGAGGTCAAAAAGCTCAATGAGATGGCCCGCTTCCGCTACAAGATGATCGATCAGCGAGTCGATGCCATCGGCAAGGACGATGAACCCATCCATCATCACACCTACAAGAAAGGCGAACAATGAAACTAGGGATCGACGCCTCCACTTATTTTGAGGTTCTTGAGAAAGGCCCTCATTATTCCTATGAAGGGAAAGAGATCGAACCCTTGTCTTTTCTCCATGACCACAATGGCGTCTCCATCATGCGCATCAGGCTTTGGCTTGACCCGTATGACAAAGACGGCCATCCGTATCATGGCGGCACGAACGATTGGCCGACTTTCCTTAAGCTGGCCAAACTAGCCAACAAAGACGGCTATAGCGTCATGCTCGATTTCCATTATTCGGATTTCTGGTGCGACCCTTCAAAACAGACCATGCCAAAAGCCTGGGCTGGCTTAAGCGTTGATGAGGTGAGCGATAAGCTCTACCAATACACGGTCGAGACTTTGAAGAAGTGCGTCAAAGAGAAACTCGACATCTCTTACATCCAAGTCGGGAACGAGATCACAAACGGGATGCTTTGGCCTTTAGGAAAACTCGTTTGGCATAACGACAAGGAGCCACGGACTGGCTACGACGAACTCTCGAAGTTCCTTAAGGCCGGCCTAAAAGCCTGCAAGGAAATAATCCCTTCCGCCAAGAGAATCATCCATCTTGAGAAGAGCGGCGACTACCTGCTCCATCAGGAGTTCTTCGATGAGATCACTAAGCGCGGCGTCGACTTCGACGTCATCGGCCTTTCTTATTACCCTTATTGGCATGGGACCTTTGAGATGCTCAGCAAGAACATCACCAATCTCCAATCCCGTTTCGCCAAACCTGTCATGATCGTTGAGACCGGATACGGCTTCACGATGGCGGATTTCATCAATACCGGCAACAATGGGGCCAATCTCATCCGAGAGGATTTCTTCAGCAACCCCGAGAACCACGCCTACAAGCCTTTCCCTCTTACTTATGAGGGGCAGAAGGACTTCGTCAAAGGGCTCATCGCCCTCAGCGAAAAACTCCATGTGACAGGCATCGTCTATTGGGAGCCTTTGTGGCTTCCTCTCCCTGGCCTTGAATGGGCCTCGAAAGAGGGCGAGGAATACATCCACGAGACCCATAAGCCGACCCATAACGAATGGGCCAACCAGTGTTTGTTCGACTATGATGGCAAGGCCACGCCGGCCCTCGACGAATACAAAGTCCGTTAAGACGTCTTTAGCAAAGGCTTTGGGACCTCCTCCTGAAGCCTTTTTTGTTCCTATACGTCCAAGAATGGATATACAATTATTAACAAATGAAAGATAAGTCTAGATATATATCTTATTTCATTAAAAACGTCCCCTCTTCCATGATTGAGAGGCTCTTTCATAAACAAAAGAGCACATCGAAGTTTATGGGCACAAAGGGCATTGACATCCCTTCGTCTGGGGAGCTCATTGCCTCATACATAAAGAAAGGAGAGCCATTCTCCGCCATCCGTTTCGGCGGGAGCGAGCTTTCTTGTCTCAACAACAATGAGAAGATCAGGCTTGGGCTAGCCAAGACTTATAAAGAGAGCGCCCGCTGGGCCATGAAGGTCAGGGCTGGCTACTATCCAACTGATGACGCCCATCTAAATGAGTATTGCGAATACTTCAACAAGGTGGCTCCGACCACCGACATCCTCGCCATCAGCGGCCTTCACATGGAAGACTATTTCTACAAGAAACTCACCCCGAACGCCAAAGTGATAACCAACTGGGCCCTTGAGCCTTTGTTAGGTGGCTGGACGCCATTACTTAAAGGCAAGAAGGTTCTGGTCGTCACCGCCTTCGCCGATGAGGTCAGCTTCCAATACGGAAGAAGGGAAAAGCTTTTCCCGGATGACCCGTCTATCTTGCCGGAGTTCACGCTTAAGGTCCTCCAAGCCCCTCTCACGATGGGGGATGGGACCGATTACCGTTTCCCAAGTTTCATGAGGTCGCTCGACGAGATGAAAGAAGCCATCAAGAACACGGACTTCGACATCGCCTTGATCGGATGCGGGGCCTATGGAAGCTTGTTGACCCTCTATTGCCGGAGCCTTGGCAAGATGGCCCTCCAAACCGGAGGGGCCACCCAAACCCTATTTGGCATCATGGGCAAAAGATGGGAAAATAGGGAACACGTCGCCAAGCACGTCAACGAATACTGGATACGGAGCGAGAAGAAGCCTGAGGGCTACATGAAAATCGACAAGGGGGCTTACTGGTGAAAGAAACAGCTGCAAAAAAGAATTACGACAAGATCATCTCGTTCGTGATCATGGGCTTATTGTTCCTGGCCTCGTTCTCTTTCGGCGGGACAAACTACGGCTACTTGATGAACGCGTTGGCCTTCATCGTGGCTGTCATCTCTTATGCTTTCCTAGACATCAAGTTCTCAAAAGACGAGCAAAAGAGCCTTTTGATCTATGCGATTCCTTTGATTATCTACGCTATCTTTGGCTCTTTTTCTCAATTCTGGCTTAATTCAGGTTTTTCCAGCATCTCGATGAGCCTTATCAACGCGATGGGGATTCTTTCCTTCTTCGCCTTAGGGATCCTCTCCAAGAAGATCGAGGGATTCAAGATCTCATATGTCATATTCTCGATACTCTGTGGGTTGGCTTTGATCGTGATGATCAACACCATCATCTCGTTATCCGAATATGGTTTCTTCTACATGGCTCGATATGCGAACTATGAAAGGTTCTATGACGGCATCGCCTACACGATCGGCGATGAGGCCAAGATACTCAATGGCTTCAGCGCGGCATTCGTTTCCGCCTCTTATAGCTATAAGCCAGCCTTGCTTCTATCCATGGCTTTGCCCGCTCTTCTTTTCATGTCGCCGAAAGAGAACAAACAGAACTTCATCATCACTGCCGTCTTTGGCGGCGTTGGCCTTCTCTCTTTGCTTCTGGTGTTCTACAAATCCTACTTGTTGCTCTTCCTCTTCTTAGTGGTCATCGCCATCCTCTTCAGGTTCTTGCCGCACAAGGAAGAAGCCCCGAAGTGGGAGAAGATCGTCGGCATCGTCATCCTCTCATTGGGCGCCCTTTACATCTTATTGATATTGATCAATGGCATCTTCGAGATCTCCGCTTTCAATAGCGGGTTCCTTGGCAAGATCTTCAACAACCGTTTCATCCTTCCGATCAACCAGATGTTGCAGGGGATGTTCTATCAAAAAGGAAACAGCTTCCTCTTCCTAGGGATCTTTGGCATGAGCAGTTCCGCTGAAGGCTACTGGAATGGCTCATCGTTCACCTCGGGCATCTTGGGCAACAACATCATGTTTGAGTTCTCCGCTTTGTCGGAGGGTGGCATCTTCTCTTTTGTGAGCTTGTTGGCCTTACTCGTCGTCGTCATCATCGCCGCCAGGAAGTTCTTGTTCTCAAACAAAGAAAACATGCCGGAGAAAATCATCATCGCGATGATGTTACTGGCTTTCTTCTTCTCCTCTTCCATCTTCAATGACGTGGAGCCCCTTAAGTCTCAATCGACCACCTATGTGAGCCCACTATATCAGAACCTCCTCTTCTCACTCATGATTTACTTCTTTGGGTATATCTACATGCCGAAGAAAGATACGCTCCGCAAGAAAGGGGACCTCTCTTATGAAGAATAAAAAATACCTATTGCTCTTGGTTTTGCCGTTGGCTTTGTTGACCAGCTGCTCGGAATCTTCCTTCGTCGTGGCGGGACGCTACACGTCCAATGAGTTCAAGGACAATTACTATACGATCCATGAATTCACGGATTCTGACCTCACCAAGGAAAAGAAGAGCGCCGATATCTATTACCCAAGCTTCTCCGAAGGAATCGGAGGCGATGACTCTTCTTATGGCGGCATCGATAGAAAAGGGGCCAAGAGCCTCTTCCCATCCATTTTCAACTACACCGACCCAACGACTGGCGAGAGCTCTACTTTGGAGACCGCCTCGATCAAGGATTGGACGCCTGCTAATGAAGGCGATGATTCCAGTTTCATCGGCAAGTCTTTTGGCCGCACCAAATGCTTGGGACGGACTGACCCTGCCTTCAAATACGGCGTCACCAGCAAACTCTATAACGGACAGATGTATTGCCGCGGTTATCATAATGCCGCCTTGTTCCAAGTTGGGAGCGATGGCTTCTCGACCATCTTCCCAAAGACTCTGGAGACCGGAGATTATTTCCTGATGTCCTTCAGGGGCGGTTCCACGGCTGGGGATGGCAGAAATACCTACGTCGACCTCAACCTTCGTTTTATCTACGAGGCTGACGGCGGCTATGAATACGTCAGCATCAAAGCCAACGATGTTCACGAGACCACTGACGTGAGCGGCGAAAGCGACATCTTCTTCGCCTTCTCTTTCTCTAGTATCGGCATTGACCCGGTCGGCATCAAAGGCTTCGAGATGTACTTCTCGGGCGTCTACGATCCATCACATGACGAAAGCACGACCCCAACCATTGAAGTCGACAATTATTTCGCCCTCATGGTCTATGAGGTCATGTTCCCGGATTCTACTTGGCGTTAGGTTTCAGATACTTAGAGATATCAAGCCATTTCCCTTGGATGAAATCGGCTTCGTCGTCATCGAATATCAAAGTCCCTTTGGCGGGCGTGAAAGTCATCTCGCTGAAATAGACTTTTCCGTTCACGTCATAGAGATCGACCCTCACGAAGGGGAATCTTTTGGCTAGTGATTCCGCTAAAACAACCATCTCATCGAAATTATCGGGTTTCTTAAGCGGGGTATCTGATTTGAGCCAGCCATTGAACTGGGAGCCATCAAACGGGGCCCAGTCGATGTAGTACTGGGTGTAACGGATGTCTTTTCCGCGGTTGGTCACGACATAGAGGTTTCGGGCTTTTCCGTTATAGACATGAATCTTGTACTCGATGGGGAGATGGCCATCTTCCATCAAGAGCTTCTCGATGATGATCTGCGGTTTGATTTTGCTGTAGTGCCTCTCCATGGTCTTTTTGCCATAGTCGGTATGAAGGCACTTCTCAAAGTATTCTTTGCTCTTCTCAAGGTCCAAGTCTTTCTTGTGGTAGACGATTTGGTTGAACCCAGAGGCGTGGCTGCACTTCATGACGAAAGACTCAGGCAGCTTGTCGAAGTCGATGTCATCAAAAGAGTCATAGACGCCATAGATGGGGACGAGATATTGCTCAAGGCCTAATTCTTTGAGGTATTCCCTGACTCCGACGCGCCCGGCGCATCTAGAGACCTCATCGTCTTTTGGATAGACGTATAGACGGAGGTATTGGAGCTTCTCGGTGTAGCGCACCGGATTCTTGAGATTGAGTTTGTGGTGGGTGATGTATTGGTATTGGTATTTCACGTAAGAAGTAGGTGATAAGGTTTTCACGATTCCCCGGAAGGGGCTCACCAAAGCCCGCTTGAGCTTATTCTCATGGAGTCTTTTTGCTAGCATAAGTGAAAGTATACACCTCTTGGGTCCGCTTTTTATTCTCATCAAGAAGGATGAATTAACTTCGCGGGGCTTCTAGATAAACATATGCTCATTTCTATTCATGAAGAGCCATCCGTGTGAGATAATCATCCCGTGAGAATTTTGGTCGTCTGCCAATATTACTACCCAGAGAATTTCGTCATCACTCCAATATGCGAGTCGTTAGTGAGAAGGGGCCACGAGGTTTTTGTCGTGACTGGGAAACCCAATTATGGCTTTGGCAAGATCGCGGACGGCTACGAGAACGTCGTCGACGAGGACATCAACGGGGTCCATGTCCACCGCCTTAAACTGGTGGC
>DHAP01000035.1 GCA_002397465.1 Caryophanales bacterium UBA4951
GCACCTAGGAGTTTATGAATAAAAAACTCTTTGCTACTGCATCTTTGGCATTCGCTTCTTGCGCTGCCATATCACTACTAGGTTTCTCAGGGATCGCCAACAGCCAGACAAAATTATCTGGAACCAGTGGACTGCAAAGTATCACGTGGAACGGAAACAGCGTTCTCACAAAAAACAGACAATAAGGTTTTTACTAGTTCGGTTTCTGGGGAAACAGACCAGGGGAGCCCATTCTCTTGTCTTTGCCCATCTCTTACTCGCGGCGTTGGCGTTTCCATTTGCCAAGACGGATATCTCGAACAGGTATCTTATTGCTATGTTAAAGCGACGACAAACGAACAGGGGGGAATCGACACAAGCACTTCTTTTAAGTTTTGGTGGGGCACCGGGTGCTTGCTAGGCGGTGATACGGGCAGCCCTATTCAAACCTTAAAATATGTTACTTTTGATTTCAGCATAGTGTGGGGTAGCGACACAGTCGTTCACCCAGACTTCGACTTTTATTGCGCTTGTTATAACAGCGGCAGCGCTCAATTTGTGAAAACCTCATCAGGAGCCAAAACTGAGATCACTGACAAGTACCGCACTCCGTATTTCTATGTGTACATCAACTTCTTGCCGGACGAAAGCACTACCTTAGATGTCGAACAATACTACACTTTCAAACTTAAGAGCATGACACTTGGATACGAGTGCGTCTGATCGCTGCTCGCTTTTTCCTACCGACCATAAACAAAGAGGAACTTTTATGAAAAAGAAAATTGCCCTTACTGCATCGCTAGCCTTCGCGGCCTGCACAGCCACGTCGTTACTTGCGTATTCTGGGATCAACGGCGACAACAGGCTGTCCGGCGCGGTTCAATACCAGACGATTACATGGGATGGCGATAGCGGCCTTACTCTTGAAGAAGGCTCAAACGTCATTTCGGGGACCACGGACCTCGGGAACCCCTTCAGCGTTTACTGCAACAAGAACACCACCGATCAGCCGGTTAAGGTATGCCAGGATGGCTATCTATACCAAAGATCGAACAATCGTGTATTGCTCCGCTCAAACAACTCCCACTATGACACTGATTACGACATACCGGTTTGGACAAACGGCAAAGATGGTTACTCAAGGTTGACTAACCTCAGCCCTTTTCGCTCATTGAAGCGCGTGAAGATTGACTATTCGCTTACTTGGACCAGCGAAACTGGAAATCCAACAGTCGATTTCGGTTTTGCCACGCTAGATTCAGATGGGACTGGCGGCGGGAACACAATAATTTCCAAAACAACGCTCGACTGTAATCCGTGGGCAAACGAATATTATTTTAAATTCGAACCTTCATTCTACAATAACGACAACCTCACATATGATGTGAACCATTATTTCGACTTTAAAATCACAAGCATTAAATTTGAGTACGTGTGTGCTTGATTATTATCTTTGAATTGCCGAATTAATCATCGATGAAACCTAAGCTTGGCTATTTTGTGATTTCATAATGGGAATCGTTCCGATATCATAAACGCACGGAGAACCGTAAAAAGGCAAGAAGGCCCCTAACATCTTGCTCGTCCTCGGTTCTCTTTTTTTGTGTTTTCATGAGGAATTACCTAGAACAATAGGCTTTACATATTTATAATTAATAGGTCATAAAGACGCACATCAAACATGCCCTTTATTTCGCCGTTATTGTTCTTAACGATCTTTAAATGCCTTTGGGCAGCATATCAAAACAAGAAGGGTGTGCCATGGATATACTCGATATCATAATGCCTAACATAGTGACTTTGTTCCTGATCGTCGGCATGGGCCTTATCATTTTCATGAACAAGAACTTCGACAAAAGGGACAACACCTATTTTTTGGTCTTTATCCTGATCGCCTTGTTGCTTGATATATCCGATATGGCAGACGCTTATTATTCAAGCTTGCCGAGCCTCAACAACATGAGGTATTTATCATCCGCGGTCGGCTATTGTCTAAGGCCGGCATCCGTGGTCATCGTCATCGACATCTTGCTACGTCACAGGAAGTTCAATTACTACATTTGGATCCCGGTTTTTGTTCTTGCGGTTCTTTTAGCCATCAACCCCCTTACCCATTGGGTGTTTTACTTCACCGATGACAACACCTTCCAACGTGGGGTCTTGGGCTTCTTGCCGCACATCCTAAGCGGAGCCTATGCCATCCTCATGATCTATCTGATGTTCAAGATGCAGAAGAAGGTCGGGACCGGCGAGATCGTCGTCATCTCTTTCATCATCTTCATCGTCTTAGGGGCCACGCTCATTGAGACGCTCACGGACAGACGTTTCATCTTGCCAGGGGCCATGATCGTCTCCTGTGCCGTCTATTACATCTTCCTTTACGTCGAGATATCAAAACGCGATGCCTTAACGGGCGTCTATAACCGTTATAGCTTCTACGCCTATAGCAAGTCCCTCACCCATCAGAGTTATTCATTGGTCGCGGTGGACCTCAATGGCTTGAAGAGCATCAACGACACCGAAGGCCATGAGGAAGGCGACAAGGCCTTATGCTTATTGGCGAACACCATGAGTGACGTCGCCAAGAACGCCTTCAGGATTTTTAGGATGGGCGGCGATGAGTTCGTGGCCATCGGAAAAGGCTTAGGCGAGAAAGAAGCCATCGCGTACATAGAAAAAGCCAAAGAGGCTTTGAAAGAAACGCCATACATGGCCTCGTTTGGCTATGCCTCCTCAAAAGAGGGCAAGAGCTTCGATGAGATCGTCAACCAAGCCGACTCCCTCCTCTATCTCGACAAGAAAAACTATCCGGAGATCAATCGTTGATAAGCTGACGAAATTAATGCTTGAAGCTTGGGACTTCGAGCTCGATATCCGAAAGAGGGAAGCTTACGCAGGGGTGGATGTAGCCATATATCTTATCGGTCATCCTTCTCCCATCGACTTCGCTTGGGATATAGACCTCTCCTTTGATGAGGCGCGAGTGGCACCATCCGCATAAGCCAGAACGGCAATGGGCCGGCACCATGATGCCCGAAGATTCCATCGCCACGAGAAGCGACTCTTCCGTGTTGCATTTGATGATCTTGGTCACTCCGTCGATATGGACCGTGAGATCGAACTCCCCGGCCTTTTTCTCTTTGGGGTAATCGGGGCATTTGTCTGGTGAATGGACTTCGCCAAATAGCTCTTTTCTGATGTCTTTTCTCCGCAAACCCAGCTTAGGTGTCTCGCCATCGAGGTACTTGTACATGGCCTGAGGCCCGCAGATAAAGAGGGAGTATTCGCCTTCTGGGATGTATTTCTTGATGATCCCGGCGTTGATGAATCCTGTCTCCATGCCTGGGAGTTTCTCGTCGGAAAGAACGTTAACGAGACGGAACTTCGGAGTCCGTTCCATGATCTCTTTGAACTCTTTCTCAAAGAGGGCTTCTTTCAGGATTTTTGTGCCATAGATGAGGGTGAGGGAGCAATCCTCGTCCCCATCCGCGATGGCTTTGGCCAATGAATAGAATGGGGTGATGCCGCTTCCGCCAGCCACGCCGATGACTTCCTTTTGGTCTCTGATCGGAGAATAAGTAAAGGTCCCTAACGGGGCTGATGTCTTGACGATGTCCCCAACTTTCCAGTTGTCGAGGATATAGTTGGAAGATAAGCCTCCGCTGGCTCTTTTGATGCTAAGCGAATAGACGCCCTCAGTCGACTCCTTAGGTGATGAGGATAAGGAATAAGGACGGGTTATCTGTAGTCCCTTTACGTCCACCTCGACTGAGAGGTAACTTCCGGCTTTGAAATAGGCGAGTTCCTTCGTCTTCTCGCCATCCGGCACCAAAATGTAGGTCTTGGTGTTGGCGTCAAAAGGGATGATCTTTTTGATCTTCAGATACTGGACGCTAGGATGAAGGGCCTTGGCTAATCTATTGGCGATATAGGTATCGACGGACGGGGCGTCCTTATTAGACGCCTCTTCGATTTTGGCCTCCCTGTTAGGGACGGTCTTCACGAAGTCCATCTTGTTCAATGAACGGATGTTTGGCATATTCCTTTACCTCCTATTTCCTTTCTCCGGGCTGGAGTTGTTTGCTCTCGACGCCTTTTAGCTTCTTCACGATTCGGTGCCCGATGAGGTTGCCAGTGTAATAGGCGACGTTGAAGCCATCGCCCCTCATGTAGTGGCCGCCGCAATAGGAGAGGTTAGGGACGGTGATGTCCTTTCTCTCTTCGGCGATCCTGGCCATGAGGTTATCCCAACTAGATAACTTGTAGCCGTATATCGTTCCCGTCGGGGTGCCAAGGTATCTTGCCATCGTGACTGGGGTCGCGATCTCGATCTCCTCGATGTGGGGGATGATGGATATCTTCAAGGTCTCCTCGGCGTCTTTGATGTAACGCATGGCGAGCTCATTCTTCCATTTTTCATATTTCTCAGGCGTCATGTCCTTTGGGATGTCCTCACCAAAAACCGGCATCGTGAAGAACAAGGAACAGGTTCCTTCTGGTGTTGCGTCCGGGATGACCTTGTTGAGGCAATTGACGATGTAGATGTCACGTTTATCGTATTGGGCCCTGGCGCCTCTGCTCCCGGAGATGAAGATGGTGTAGTCATCAAAGCCCAGCTCCTCCCTTGAGCAATCAAGGCCTAGATATATCGTCGCGGTCGAGATGCCAAAGCTTCTGGCGTTTATGAGCTTCTTGGTTCTTTCTGGGACGTCTTTGGACGGCGACATATTGGCGACGCGGTTCGGGATGAGGTTGGAGACGATCTCTTTGGCATAGATCTTCTTGTCGTGGTTGATCTCCACCCCGATGGCCTCGCCTTTATCGTTATATAAGAAGGAAGTGACTTCGCTGTTATAGAAGATGTCGCCTCCGTTATCGTAGATGACTTTGCATAAGGACAGGGAAAGCTCATGGGAACGGTACTTCCCCATCGCGGCCCCGTCCACGATATAAGTGGACATCATATTCCAGTAATGGAAGGCGCTGAGCTCATCGGTCGGCACCCCTAGATAACCCCAGTAGGTGCACATGATGTCGATGGCCTTGGGCGAGAGCTTCAGGGCTTTGAGAACATCCTCCATGGAATGGGAGGCCATTCTCATGAAGTTGCCGTATTTCATCGCCATGACGAGAGGGTTTGGCTTGCCCTTCATCTTGGTGATGTATTGTGTGGCTTCCCAGTCATTCTTCTGATATTCGAATAATTTCTTGATGGCTTTCTTTGAGCCTGGGCAATAACTTTCAAGCGAGTCCATGAAAGGGGTGATTCCGGCTTTCATGGTGACGTCATAGCCATCTTCGCCCTTCACGATGCTGCGGAAGAGGTTATGTTCATATTGCCATTCGGGTTTGGCGCCTAGCTCTTTGAAGACGTTATAGACGAGGTCTGGCTTCTTTTCGTCCCCGACCATGCAGAGCTCATGAAGGGATGGCTCGAATTCGAAGCGCCCCCTCACAAAGCTTGTGGCGCAGCCGCCAGGGAGGTTGTGTTTCTCTAGCAAGAGGGTCTTCAATCCACCCTTGGCCGTTGTGGCGGCCGCGGCTAAACCTCCGTTTCCGGCTCCGACGACGATAACATCATATGATTCATCCATGTGAAGTCCTCCTTCTATGTTATTGGCATGACCATCTTTAAAGTAGAATGGTTTTTCATAAAAAGCAAATAGTCATTAGAAACATCCGATTGTTCGCCATGTTTACACCCAATCTTAAGAGAGATATCATTACTTATGCATCTGGTATGACCAACTAAGGAGACAACCATGGGATTCAATAAAATTAGCAACGTCTCATTGACTGATTTGTTCGTGGAGCAGATAGAGAACTTAATCCTCTCTGGGGAACTATCGATCGGAGAAAGGCTTCCCTCAAGCAGGGACCTTACCTCAAAGATGGGCGTCTCAAGGCAAGTGGTAACCGCCGGCCTTATCAAACTAGAACAGCTTGGCTTCGTCAAAATCAAGGCGAGGGAAGGCGTCTATGTGACCGATTACCGGGAGCAGGGGACGATCGAGACTTTATTGGCCATCATGCGTTACCATGGGGGAACGATGAGAGAGGACGAGGTCCGTTCCTTGTTGGAGGTAAGAGGCTCGCTGGAACAGTTATCCTGCAAACTCGCCATTGCTAATCTGACCGAGAGCAAATACCAAAAGCTCAGGACGGCGTTAGAGAAGATCCATGAGGCACATGACTCCAAAGAAGCCGCGGAAGCCATCTTCAATTTCCATCATCAGATCGCCGTGATGTCCAACAACGTCTTATTGCCCCTCATGTACTATTCCTTTAAAGAAGAAGCGGAATACCTTTGGGGCTTAAGCTACAAGCACTTGGGGATCGATTCCTTGTATCAAGAAAAGAGCAGGCTCCTTGAGGGCATCAGGAAAAGAGACACCGACTCGGTGGAACGACAGGTCAAGGAGACGATTGACTCCTCGATCAGGGACTTAAAACTCTACTCGAACTAAAACGAAATAAATGTAATATTTGACGTTAATTGTTACGAGAAATAATACAGTTACAATAATTAGATTACGCGCGCGAAAGATTGACAAAACGTCATGATTACGGGGAATTGTAATTACCGATTTATCAATAAGGCTGATAATCGTTTTTGCAATAATAGTTCTATAAATTGCAATTTTAATCATTCCAGAAGGGCATAGACTGAAAGCACTTTCAATATTGGTGGGGCATTAGGGATAGTCTCATTCGAAACGAAGAGACCCGATGGACTCTGCTCAACCTGGAAGCGCTTATAATTTTTTAATTCATGAAAGGGCTCGAACATGGGGTGGTTTCAAAAAACCGGCGATTTTATCAGCAAACACCACAAAGGTGTAAAGATTGCTTGTTGGTCGATTGTTTCAGTTTGCTTTGTTGGCAGCGTCGCTTGGGCGGCGTTCGGCGGCGGTGAATTTTCTGAGGACTCCGACACCTCAAATGAGGTTAAGGGGTTCATCAAAGGAACCGAGCTTGTTTACACCAGCTCTTACTTAGATGGTGACGCTTTCTCATTTGACAAAGACACCAGCAAGATTCGCTTGGTCGCCAAAGATCCTGAAATAGAGACAATCGTCAACATTGATGATCTGCCAGCCAGCGAATATGGTTTCATGATCAATGACAGCGATGAATATTATCAAGATGCCAGTTCCATCACCATGTCAGGCCTCGTGAAGAGCGTCTCATTGGTGAGCCGTGTTTATAGAAACCTTAAGACAGAGTTACCCGTCAGCGTGTATAAACTCTCGCCTTCAGCCACGTTCGCCAGCTCCCTCCTTATGGAAGCTGAAACGGCTGATTTGTACGCCGCTGACGGGACGCTGCTTAGCGAAGAGGACAAAGCCACCCTTCCTAACACCAGCAAACCATACCGCTCCGACAAAGGAGAGATAACCGATGGTGCCGAATGCAGTGGCGGAGCGGCTATTCGGAATTTCTCATCCGGCATGAAATTCGAATTCCAGTTTGTCTCATCAAAAGCCATTGATTTAGCTTTGTCCATTAAAGCCTGCCTCAGACCGGCATCGGTCAATTTCGATGATGGTTATTCAATCACGGTCAACGGGCAGTCCTTGTTGACGGAAGCCGTTATCCCTGGCGGAACCGGATACTACACTCCTTATACACTTCCAGATGTCACAATCAGCGCCCAAAAGGGCATGAACACGATTGTGATGTCATACAACAAATCAAATCCCTGCAATTTGGACGCGCTTTCGTTAACAAGCAGCGAGGACGTCTTATCCGACAAGAGCGCTCTTATTCTAGAAAATGAAGATGAACCAGCTACTTCGATTGATTCGTCCGATAGCGTTATGGAGGACAGCAGTTTATGAACATCAACGCAATTTTAGGAAAGGTTAAAGACTTCTTTCTCGCAAAACGATTTGGTTACTATGTCGGCGTGGCCGGCTTGGTATTCACGCTTTGCTATGCCATCTCTTATTGTTCGATCGATCAGAGCATCTTCTCTTCCTTGGTTATCGTCTTCGCCTGGTTGGGGATTGCTGCTTTTATCGCTTTGTCGCTTTTCAAAGTAACTTCCTCATTGGCCCCAGTGGCATTGATGATCTTCTCGTTCCTTTCGTTTCTTAGTTTCGTCGGCGCTGACGGTATCATCGACTTCTTCTCGACCCAGTTCTTCGATGGCTTTTCCATCGGCAAGTTTTTTGCCTTAAGCCCATCTGTCTGGTTCAGCATCCTCGGATTGGTTCTTTCATTCATCCTTGCTTCCGTTTCCATGTATATGCCGCAGAGAAAAAAAGACGAGACGCCTGAACTCACACAAGCTGGGGAGAACAAATAATGAGCAACAAATTAAAAGGCTGGAATCTAGCCTCTAAAATCCTATTTCATACTTTCTTCGTTCTAAATGGCTTAGCCCTCGTCGGTGGGCCTATCGTCTTAGGCAATGCCTCTATCATCAATAGCTACTTCCACATCCAGACCCAAAGCGGTTCTTCCAGCGGCAGCACCTATTTCAACACTGACTTCAAAAACCTAGCCGAAGTCAAAGAAGCCAGCCTTTCCATCATTGAGGAAAGCGAGGCTGAGGGAGCCGTTCTATTAAAGAACGAGAACAGCGCACTCCCATTAACCAAAGGCGATGGCGTCTCAATGTATGGTTTTGCTTCTTATTACACTGTTTATACCGGCCAAGGATCAAGCGGCAACACGGTTCCTGATGACGCCGTCTGCCTCTATGACGGATTAAAGAACGCCGGTCTTGAGATGAACGAAGACCTCTTTAACTGGTACAAGGGCAATTCCGAATCTACTTATGTGAGCGGATCATCTGGATTCAGAGCCGCGACTGGACAAGAGACTCAATTTGTCGTTTCGGATGCTGCGTGGTCCTCCCTTCCCTCGGCGAAGGATAACGCAGCTCGCGCTGCCGTCATGGTTTTGGCCAGAACCTCTGGTGAGGCCGAAGACCTTTATATGGACACGACGATGGACGGAGGAGACCAAACCCGCGTCATCGTCAGCAAAAAGAATCACAATAATCCTTCCGGAAGCGTCGGCGATTCTTTGGCCTTGTCAGACAACGAGAAATCGGTTTTGTCAGGCTTAAAGGCCGCTAAAGACGCTGGTACCATCGACAAGATTGTTGTTTTGGTAAACAGCTCGTCTCCACTTCAAGGTGCTTTTATTAACGACGCTTCTTATGGCATTGATGCCGCCTTATGGGTTGGCGATGTGGGTACTAACGGAGCCAATGCCGTTGGCAAAATTCTTACAGGCGAGATCAATCCATCTGGGAAAACATCTGACACTTTCTTTGCCGACAGCAAATACAATCCAGTCTATTTCAACTTCGGTTCTCAGGAATACGTCGACGCCGACTCTCAGTTGGTGAATGGCTATTTCTCGACGATGGGCTATCAAAACCACAAATACTATTCGGTCTACCAAGAAGGCATCTATAACGGCTACAAGTATACTGAGACCCGTTATGAGGATACGGTCACTTCAAGGGATAACGTTGGGAGTTTCAATTATTCCGATGTCGTTTCCTATCCGTTTGGATACGGCCTTTCCTACTCGAAGTTCACTTATGGTGACATGACCGTCAAAAAGACCAGCGAAAGCAACATCTATACCGTCAGCGTCAAAGTCACCAATGATTCCGACGTCAAAGGCAAAGAAGCGGTGGAGGTCTATCTTCAAAAACCTTATACCGCCAAAGACATCGCCAACGGCATCGAGACTGCCTCAGTCGAACTAGTCGGCTTTGACAAAGTAGAAGTCGAACCTCATCAAAGCGTGACTGCGACCATTGATGTCGACGAGAAATATTTCGCCGCCTATGACGCCAATGTGGAAAAGACCTATGTCATTGGATCAGACGACGCCAATGACAAATACCTTTTGACCGCCGCTAAAGACAGCCATGATGCCATCAATAACATCCTTCAATACAAGAAAGACAACGGAACTACCATCGATAATGACAAACTCTACCATTCTTCCGAAAGAGATAACGGGAGTTCGTCGCTTGTTTATGGCGTTCACCTTCCATATGATGCAACGAAGTATTCAACCAACGAATTTATCAAGTCCGAGAACGAAAATTTCGTCGCTGACTATGATGGGGAAGTCGCTAACTACGGAGTTGACATGATCACCAACCAATTTGATGACGTCGACTTCAAGAAAGCCGGCATCTTCTCTTCTACTGACACCAGCCAGTCTTACATGACTCGTTCGAATTGGGATGGGACTTATGGCAAGCAGATCAGCCTCACTGCCAATGCAGGGCTCAAGCTTGCCCAAGCAAGCGTCGGATCAGAAACCGACAAGATCGAATATCCAAAGTACGATGAGGTGTCCTTCATCGAGAATGGTGACAGCCTCGAAGAGATCAAGTTGATCAACCTTCGTGACAAAGACTATAACGACCCCATGTGGGATGAGCTTCTTAACAGAATGAGCTATTCCGAGACCTGCTCATTGCTCCAAGACGGTCTTCGTTACACGAACGGTGTTGAGTCCATCGCCGCTCCAAGCAGCGCTGAGCAAAACGGCGCCTTAGCTCCGAACCATCCACGTACTTATAGCGAGCTTCCTAGCCAAAGCGGATTCAGGGGATTCTCTGAGACCCTCGATCCTTCCAACAAGTCACAGACCCCACGTATCTTCTGCTGCAACGGAATAGTGGCCTCAACCTATAACCTTGACCTTATCGAACGCTTAGGCGTCCAGACGGGCGAAGAAGCCATTTGGGCGGGGTATAACGGGATTTATGGTCTTGGCGTCAACATCCATAGAGGCGCTTATTGTGGACGTAGCTTCGAATATTATTCCGAGGATGGCTTTCTTACTGGAACCGCCGCGGGATATGAGGCCGTCGGCCTTCATAAGAAAGGCGTCTTCGTTTTGATGAAGCATGCCGTTCTCAACGACCAAGAGACTCACCGCGCCGGACTTAATGTCTGGGCCAATGAACAATCGATCAGAGAAGTATATTGCCGCGCTATTGAAGTAGCCGTGTCCACCGATCGTGCCAACACCAAAAGACCGATTCTCGGTGTCATGACTGGCATGAACCGACTCGGCGCCAAATGGACCGGATCCCAAGGTTTCTGCAACACCGTCTTGAAAGCGGAATTTGGCATGAGGGGATATGTCGTCTCCGACTATAATTCCTCACGTCTATACATGGGCACCATCGATGGCGTCCTTAACGGAAACGATTTGCCAGATGGCAACCCAGCCGGCGCGAAATCCGGCATGGATTATGATGGTAAGGATTTGAGGTTCGCCTCTTATTCGACAGGACATGGCAAGCTTGCCTGGGCCATGAGAAAATCAGCCAAGAACATCCTTTACACGATTGCCAACAGCAACACGATGAACGGAATCGACAGTGGATCAACCTTTAAAGTCATCACCCCAACCTGGCAGAAGATGGTTCCAGTGGTCGAACGTGTCACAACCACGATCTTCGTATGGACCGCCGTCTTATATGGTTCCATCGTGACCATCGGAATCGTCAAAGGCGTTTTGGACAAAAAGAAAAACAAATCCGATTCTGAGAACAAATAATCCTGGGGGTAATAAAAATGAAAGCTAAAACCAAAAGATTGTTAGGGGGCATTGGGACGATTCTCTTTGCTTCAGCTTTGCTAAGCGGCTGCTCCGATAAAGGGAGCGTCAAACACCAGCATGTCTTCAAAGACGTCGAAGGCGTTTCGGCGACTTGCACACATGAAGGCAAACTTGCTTATGAAGAATGCATCTACTGCAAAAAGGATTTCATCAACGGAGAAGAGGTGAGCAAAGACTCACTCATCATCCCAGTTGATGCGAACGCCCATACCTTGGAGAACATCGATGGCAACCCGGCCACCTGTGTCAGCGAGGGCAACAAGAGCTATTCAAAATGTGAGGAGTGCGGAAAGTACTTCATCGACTCTCAAGAAGTCGAAGAAGCTGATACGGTTTTGGCCATTGACCCAACGGCCCACCATCTTGTCGATGTGGCCAAGGTGGAACCTAGCTGCGTCAAAAAAGGCGTCCAGGCTCATCAAGAATGTGACTTATGTGGGACATGGTTTTTGAACGGAGAGGCGGTGAGCAAAACCGACCTTGATATTGCTGCGACTGGAACGCACGATTTCTCAGAGAATCCAGTCAAATGCGCCAACTGCGATGCCTATAAATTAGACATTGATGGCGATTATCAGTTAGTGGATGACGTCAATCATGTCGAGTTCAAAGACTGCTTGGTTGGCAACGCTCACACCGCGACCGACAAACAAACTTATTTCGACAGCCTCATCGCCAATTGCAACACATTTGCCACTCAAGCTAGCGATGTGAGCGTTGTCGATGATGGCGATAGCTGGACCATCGAAAAGAATCCTGAGTCCTCCTTTACCAGATTCCATTATGGCATCGACGATGTTTCTTATGTCGGACGCTTCCTCATGGTCTTTGATGTTCAGGTTCCAGAGACCGTCAGCGTCACAAGATTTGGCGTGAAGATCGCCTCAAACACCGCTTCGGTCGTCGAAAGCACTCAAGACAAGCTATTAGGCACCAACGCCAGCGAGGAAAACAATCCTGACCGCGCTTTCGAAGGCGGCAAGACTTACCGTTTTGCCTATGACTTAGAGACCACCGCGGAAAATCAGATCGTTCAGATTTTCACCTGCGTCAAAGCGGCGTCCCTAACCTTGTCTAATCTACACTTAGTTCCACTTTCTGAGACACCTTTAGGTAAAGCCGACAGCAAACTTCTCTATTTTGGGGATCCTGATGGCATCGCCTTTACCAACGAGGACTGCCAACACGCTTACCGTCGCTCCGTTGCCAAAGTTTCTGCCACCTGCACTGAGACGGGCATCATCGCCCACGATCATTGCTCAAGATGTGGCAAGGACCTTGACGGCGACACTGTCTTAACCAGCGTCATCGCCCCAACCATCGAACATGATTACGGTGATTTGATCGAAGCCGTTGAGTCAACCTGCACCGAAAATGGGCATAGCGCTTATTACCATTGTTCAGTCTGCGGAAAGTACTTCGACTCTGAAAAGATGCCGCTTTCGGGATTGCCAATCCTTCCTCTTAAAGCACATGAGCCAGGACCTTGGGTCATGACCTCAACGAGCCATTACAAAGTATGTGCCTTATGCGGTGAACATCTCGACGAGGGCGAACATCGCCCAGGGCCGGCCGCCACTGAGACGACTGCCCAGACTTGCCTTGATTGTGGGTACGTCCTTGCCGAGGCCTTGAGCCACGTCCATACGATGGGAGCGCTTGTTCCGGCTAAAGATGCCACCTGCACCGAAGACGGCAATGTCGCTTATTACCAGTGCGAGACCTGCCACAAATACTATTCTGATGCGGCTGGAACCAACGAACTAACGACCGTCATTATTCCAAAGGGCCATGTTCTTGGTGATCTCGTCCCAGCTAAGGAAGCGACTTGCACAGAAGATGGCAACGTTGCTTATTACCACTGCTCAAGATGTGGCAAATACTTCTCAGACGAAGAAGCCACGAATGACATCAGCGATTCTTATCTCATCACTAAACTTGGACACTCAATCGTGTCTGAGCCTGAGCTTGCCGCGACCGCCTACACGTATGGCCACAGCGCCTATTATCACTGTCCGACCTGCGACACCTATTACTCTGACGAGGCTGGGAACAATGCAATTACCGGCGATTCGGTCCATCAGCATAGTTATGTCAATGGTGTCTGCAGCGTTTGCGGATCCCATCAGCTAACTCAACGGGTCAAGGATGGCAGCGCTTGGAACGGCACTCAAGCCGCCACAGTCAACGGGGCTTTGGCGCCTGGTTATTGGGTCTTCCAGAATTGTGCCAACTGCACAATGAAAATGGACTCTGGCTCATTTAGCGGTAGCTTAGCCTCAAGTTCCAAAGACAAAGCCAACAAACAGTTCATGCGTTACATCCCCGCCAAGGAAGATGGAAGCGCCTATGTCGGCAAGTATCTCTACAGCTTTGACTTCAAAGTCACGGCCGCAAAGGGATCCTATAGCAAGAGTGCCGCCAAACTCTATGTCGGTTACTTCATCCAATCGCTGACTGAATCGGGCAATGCCGCGACGTTAGCTGATGTGACTCTCAACTTCAACGTTGGCGTCACGTACAGATTCGGAGTCGTGGTGGAGACGCTTAACGAAAATCAGTTCCTCCAGTTCAATGTCAGGAACACGCCTAATAGCGGTGCCGACTATCTTGTCTCTAAACCATCCATTCAATTCATGAGTGGAACTCCGATAGCCGCCTCTTTGACCTCCGATGTAGCTTAGTAACCAAAACAGGCTGTAACTAAACGTTCGTGTTTCGTTACGGCCTTTTGAAAACAACGGTAGGTTAAATATCCGATATAAAAAGGCGATAATTGGCCCAATCTCTTATCCTTAATTAATAACTACACGCGCGAGAGTGTATAGACAATTGTTAGGACGCCGTGGCTAATTATTATTACTGATTTATCAATATTTCGCATAATCAATTTTGCAATAGAGGGCGTAAACATTGCGATTCTTTTGACGTCCCTTCTATGTGATAATCCAAAACGTGGAAGCCCTTTCACATTCTCATAAGAACGTCTCTACGAGGTAGTTGCGGAACTTCTTAGTGGCGCTTTTCAAAAGAAAAAGGAGGAAATTATGGGAAAAATCAACGAATATTTAAAAACCAAAAGAACTGGTTTTTATTTTA
>DHAP01000038.1 GCA_002397465.1 Caryophanales bacterium UBA4951
ACGTGCACCTAGGAGTTTATTATCTAAAATTTATACACTTTTGGCTATTTGTCGTATCGGTAGTTCTCAAGGGCAGTCGCCATGCTGCCTTTGATGAGAATGGAGAGCCTATCGATGATTATTTGGGGGTCATCAACCATGTCGCGGTTGATCCATTCGAAGACTAGGCCGACGAAGGCGTACTTATAGAAATTCGCGGTGAAGACCTTATCATCTTCCCGGACTTTCATCGATGACGATAGTTCATCGACCACGTTTCTTGTAAGTTTGTAGACCAGTTTGTAGAGATATCTTTCAAGTTGCTCGCGGCTTATCGAATGGTAAATGTTCATGATGAAGGGTTTGTCGAGTTTCATGAGATTGAAGATCGAAAGAAAGCCTTCCTGCCAAGTCGCGTAGGTCTTGTTGTCTTTGAGAGCCTTGTCGGCATCCTCGATGCAAGTCCATTCCACAAGATCGCCCATATCCTTGAAATGATAGTAAAAGGTCTGACGGTTGACCCCGCAGTCCTCGACGATGTCGGTAACGGTGACCTTGTCGAGAGGCTTCTTGGCCAAGAGGTTCTTCAAGGAAGTGGCCATCGCGCGCTTTGTGATATCGCTCATCGTTTACCCCTTTATCCTATCGGTGATCTGCTGGGCTCTATCATAAATCGAATGAATGTCCTCATCCAAGTGGAATATCCCATCCATATAAAGGATCTTGCCGCCCACCATGCTCATCTTGACGTCGTCTTTGGCTCCGCTGTAGACGATGTTTTTCTCGATGTTGTTGAGGGGCTGCATATTCGGGCGTGAAAGATCGATCATGATGATGTCGGCCTTTTGCCCTTCCTTGAGATATAGGCAATCGTTGAGACCCATGGCCTTCGCTCCGCCTATGGTCGCCGCCTTCAAAGCCAAAGACCCATCAAAAGCCTCGCTCTTGCCAAGAAGAAGCTTCTGAAGGACGCAGGCAAGCCTCATCTCATAAAAGAAATCGAGCCCGTTGTTGCTCCCAGCCCCGTCGGTTCCGATGGCTAAATTCAAGCCAGCCGCCACGAAGTCGCTCAAAGGGGCGATGCCGCTGGCTAGTTTGCTGTTGCTGCCGGGGCAAGTGACGATCGAGAGCCCGTGCTTTTTGTAGATTTCGATATCGTGTTTAGAAAAAGCCACGCAATGGAAACCACCACCGCCATAATCGAAAAGCCCGAGGCTGTCCATATATTCGGTCGGCGTTAAGCCGTGGTGTCTATCCTTGCAGGCCTCGACTTCGCTTGGGGTTTCGGACGTATGGGTGAAGATCGGAGAATGAAGCTCGTGGGCCGCCTTGCTTAGTTCAATGAGCATTCCTTCATCGGCCGTATATTCGGCGTGAAAGCCCAAAATGTAGGAGACCAAAGGGTTGTTTAAGCCGTTGATGGCTTTATAGTCATCGACCATCGTTTTGACGTTTTCACGGTATCTGGTCGCGGTGCCGAGCATCACGCTTCTGAACCCGGTGTCGATTGAGGCCTTGGCCATCATCATCGGATTATAGTACATGTCGAAACATGAGGTGATGCCGCTGGAAAGATATTCCAGAATCGACACTTTTGAAAGATGGTATTGGTCTTCGGGGGTTATCTTGGCCTCGATTGGGAAAATCTTGTCATAAAGCCATTTCTGAAGAGGGAGGTCATCTGAGATACTCCTCGCAAAAGACATGGCGCTGTGGGCGTGAGCGTTCTTGAATCCCGGCATCAAAAGGTTCTTTTCGCAGTCGATGACTTTTTCGTAATCTTGGCGTGGGGCTTTCTCGCCGACGTAGGATATGGTGTCGCCATCGATCAAAACATCGCCTTCCCTAATCCCCTCACCGTCGACCATGGTGAGGATGCGGGCGTTTTTCAATAAGATACTCATGGATTTATCTTACTACAAACTCAAAGAAATTTGAGGTCCTTTTCAATCTGCTGTTTGACCTCATCAAGAGAAGCGAACTTTATTTCGTCGCGGAGGCGGAAAAGGAACTCCACGTAGATCAAAGAGCCATAAAGGTCCTCATCGATCCCTTTGATATAACATTCCACCACGCTTTCCTTAAGTAAGCCGACCGTGGGGTTTTTGCCAACGTTCACCAAAGATGGGTGTGGCATTCCGTGCACATACGCCAGCCCTACATAAACGCCGTCTTTAGGGAGGACGTAGCGGTCAAGAAGCGAAAGATTCGCGGTCGGAAAACCAATTTTCCTGCCATTCATGTAGCCATGTTTGACAACGCCTTCAATTTGGTAAGGACGTCCCAAATCGGTGTTGGCGTCTTTGATATCGCCATTCTTGATAAAGGAGACGATCGACTGGGTCGAGATCTTTTTGCCATCGATCATCATGAGAGGGATGACATCCACATCGAAATACTTCTTGAGATAGGTGGGGTTTCCTTCGGCGTTCTTTCCAAATGAGTAATCCTCGCCAACGACGATTCTCTCTAAGGACAAAGGCTTTAGGACCTTTTCGATGAACTCATCTTTCCCAAGCGAAAAGAAGCCTTTGTCGACATGGAGGATATAGACGATGTCCACACCCTTGCTTTCGAATAGACGGCACTTGTCCTCCAATGAGGTAAGGACATCGAGTGATTTTCCGGTATCGAAGAATTCAGTCGGCGAATGGTCGAATAACAAAACCGCCACATCGCCCTCGCCATTTTTCCTAGCCTCGAGAATCAAAGACTGATGGCCCTTATGAAAGCCGTCAAAAGTCCCAAGGCACAATGTCGTCTTATATCCTAAAGGCGGCACCTCTCCTAATGAATAACGAAATGTTTGCATCAAAATAGCCCTCTTTCCGGGGCGTAGGTGCCCTTGCCAAGAAGCTTGTAGACTGCCAAGGCGCTCCCTTTGTATGTGAGGAGGATCCTCTCCCCGTAGTCTTCATCCAAGCACATGCTTTTGCCGGTCATGGCGTATGAACGGCCTTCTTCGTCGACTTCGAGGTGTTTCATGGTGTTGATGTATATCGTCGGATCGACGATGGAATTTTCATCAAGCTCGCCCAATTTGTGGCTAAGAGAAAGAAGATAGGTGGAAATCGCGCTTCTCCTCAAGGATGAAAGATAGCCATCAGTCCCCAGTTTTTTGGCGATGTCCGCCCCTAAGACCCTGATATAGGTGCCTCTGGACACGGTGGTCGAAAAGACGATGACGTCGTCTTTATAAGAGATAAGGTTGATCGAATAAATGGTGACTTTTCGCTTCTTGCGTTCGATTTCTTTTCCTTGATGGGCCAGTTTGTATAAGGGAGTCCCATTGATTTTGATCGCGGATGTCATCGGCGGAAGTTGCTCGCTTTCGCCTAAAAATGACGAAAGGACGGTTTTAATATCTTCTTCCGTCAATGAGGGGATCGCTCCCGCATCGCTGATTTCGCCATCTATGTCGAGAGTCGTGCTTTTCTTTCCGAGGACCAGGCTGGCCACATAGCTCTTTTTCGAATCGTCGAGATAGCTTAAGGCTTTGGTGCCTTTGTTGATGCCGATGATTAACAAACCGCTGGCAAAAGGATCCAAAGTGCCGAGATGGCCGACTTTTCTTGTGTTGAAACGCTTCATGATGGCGTTATCGACGTATCGTGAGGTCATTCCGACCTCTTTATCAAGAAAAATAATACCGCTGTCCATAGCCAAACCATTATAATGTTTCAACTGGGAATAGCCATTATGAAATACATCAGAAACGTACTTGCTGCCTTACGAAAAGCAGACCGTGATTTCTCGCTCATCGATGAGGGCGACAAAATACTTGTCGGTCTCTCAGGAGGCAAGGATTCTTTGTCATTGTTAAGGGCTCTATCCGTCTATGGAAAATTCGCCGGCAAGAACTTCACAGTCCGTCCAGTCTATCTTGATCTAGGCTTCGCAAACGTTGACCTCGATGGCTTAAAAGCCTACGTCTCATCGCTTGGTTACGATCTTTACGTCAGCGATTCAAGATTCGTTTACGATGTCTTGAAGGCCCATACCAAAGAAGGCCATCACATCCCCTGCTCCATCTGCTCAAGGATGAAGAAAGCGGCCATGAACAACATCGCCCATGAACTAGGTTTCTCCAAAGTGGCTTTCGCCCACCATAACGACGATGCAGTCGAAACTCTTTTCATGAACATGGTCCATGGGGGAAGAGTCGCGACGTTTGAGCCTAAAATGACTTTGGAAAGAGCCGGCATCACCTTCATCCGTCCTCTTATATACGCGCGCGAAAGCGATTTGAAGAATCTGGCGCTCGAAGAGAACATGTCAGTCTTGTCGACCGGATGCCCGGCTAACGGCCATACCGAAAGAGAGACGACGAAAGAATTTTTGGAACAGGTCTATCATTCTCATCCAGAGGCCCGTGACAACTTCCGGAGCATGCTTTCGAACTACGAGCCGTTCCAGCTGTATTTCAACGACATCGAAATGGAAAACGAGAAAGACCATTCCTACGCTTTGAAACCGATGATTTTCGCCGATGACATCCGCGGGAGCCTTATATCAGAAAAAAGAAAGAAAATCGGAGAAAAAGATTTCCTCATCCTTCATAAGCATCTTAAATGCGGCGAGATAAGTTATCTTCATCTCAATGATCACCGAATTATGCTATTCAACATCTCCGGAGACAAAAATAGCCAATTGATGGGCATTTCTAGCCTCATTCATTTGATTTCCAGAGACGTCAATCCTGTCACCTTTGTCTTGAGCGGCGCCCGAAATGACATTGCCATTGAAGCAGGTTTCATTAAAAAAGAGGAGCCTGGAATCAAGCTCCCCCACTACATTTTGCGGATAAAGAAATAATTATTTGGCGAAAATGACGGCCGCTTTGATTCCGCCGACAAGGAAGTTGCAAAGACGGGCGATGTTTTCCTCGTTGTTCTTGTAAACCTTGTTTGCGATATTCGCCGTGATGATGAAACAGTCGCCAAGGAAAAGGTCGATGATGTAGTCAAGCTTCAGCGATGGATCGATCTCCGCTATGGAAAAGATGATTTTTTTCGCCGCCTCGCGGTCTTCGCTAAGAACATCAGCAACCACCTTATGATCATAGAAACCCGAAGAGACGTATTGAGAAATGTAGGACAGCTCCTTCTTTTTCTTTATCAAAGGCTGGAACTTGAGGAAAATTTCGTGTCTTGAGGAATCGTCGACCGGTTTTTTGAATATTTCCATCGGAAGGTTCTCTGGATGGGAAAAGTAATCCATAGCGAAAACCATCGCGGAATTCATAAGGTTTTTCTTGTCGCCGAAATGAGAGAAGATTACAGACTCGGAAATGCCAAGAGAAACTGATATTTCCTTCGTTGAAACATCTCCTATGCCATAACGCATGGCCTCTTGCAAAACGGCATTGAGGATCTTTTTATCGATGTTTTTTCCTAAATCGCGTCTCATTTTGCGTCCTTCCCATAATGAATCATGTCAATTTGGAAGCTTCTCTTATAGCCAAACAAAATGAAATTCGAGAGGAAACGTTTGGCTCTCTCGGTGGAGAACTCTGGAACTCTAGAGAAAAGAGAAAGGTTAGTCACGATGACTTGGAAAAAGCCATCTAAGACATCATCGAAATTATCAGGGGCGACCCCATAGGCAACTTTGACGACACCTAAAGCGTATTCTCTTAAAGAAGCTTGGGATTTAATGACGATTTTATCGCCATATATATACCTTCTGGCCCCGTATTGGGCCAAAAACGAGAGTTCCTTGGGTTTCGAAAGAATCAAGCTCACAAAAGGTTCCAAAGAATCGTATATGTCGCTGGACGATATCTCATTCCATGGCTTTTTAGGGAAATATTCAAGCATCGTATCCATCATCTTCCAGGCTCTTGGATAGCAAGAGGAGATGAGATTTTTCTTCGTATGGAAATGCGTGAAAATCACGGGTTCGGAAATATTGAGCCTCGAAGCGATTGTCTTGGTGGAAATTTTGGAAAGACCACACTCATAGCTCTCAGCTATCGCTTCATCGAGAATCCTATTATCTATGTCAGCGTTATCAATGCGTTTCATGATAGTTCTTACTATTTAAACTAGGCTATTTTTTCCAAAAAGGCAAGGATATGAACTCAAAATATCGATATTCTAAGTTTGTAAATTATTGGATTTTTGCATTCATCTCTTTTTCCAAAACGATAAAAGGTCGTCAACCATCATTGTTAACCGGTCGCTTGTTCATAGAACAATCAGCTGAGGTTTGGTTTTCTCGCTGGGATCATGGGCGCAAAGGCAAGCCACGCAGCCTTTCTTTTGCCTCTGCTCCTGGATCCATGCCAAAGTTTTTTTGATTTCTTCTTTTGAATAAACCGGACCTGGCAAATATCCTTTTTCCCAGGATTCTTCGTTATATCCGGAATCACCGACCACCAAAATGAAGCGGCCGTCTTTCTCGACTTTAATCGAAAGCGATCCTTTGCTATGGCCTGAGCTCAGAAAGACGATGACGCTTCCGTCTCCAAACACATCCCACGACTTCTCGAATGGCCCATAGGTTCCATTCCAAGCAATAGACGTCAACGAAAGGCCTTTATAAGTCTTTTTGGAATAACGTGGATCGCAAGAATGGATGGCCTCGTTTTCTTCGGGACTCAAATATATTTTCGGGGAGTCTTTGACTAAGCGTAAGCCAGAGGCGTGGTCAATGTCCATGTGGCTCATGATCACCGCGAACAAGTCCTTGGGCTGGACTCCGTTTGAAATCAACTGTTCATCGACGGCCTCACCTATCGGAAGAGTTGGTTTGCTCGTGAAATATAAAGGAAAAGAAATCGTTGAAATTGGGTGCTTCCTAACTCTGGAATCCCAGCCGGCATCAACCAAAATCCGCTTTCCTGATGGATGAGTAATCAAAAAGCATTTCACAGGAATGGTGATTCTCTCCTTTTTGGAGCGGAATAAGCCGACGAAAGCCAACTTGTTTTTAGAAAGGCCCCTATTTTGTATGGTTTTGTCGACCGTGACGGTCCCGGTCTCCAAAATCCTCACCGACAGGTCAGTCATTTACTTTGACCCCTGTGGCCATCTCAAAATGGCATTTGACGATACCGAGATCGATATTTTGATAAAAACCGAATCCTTTGTTGGAAATCGTGACTTTGCCATCCTTGGAATTGATAACGAATTTTTGCTGGTTGACGGCGGTAGGAGCTAACAAAGCAGCCTCTACTCCCCTATCGAGATAGTCTGGCTTGTCGCCATCAAGCGAGAGAACGTCAGCCACCGGCTTGCTATGATGGGAGATTCCTTGCGCTGCGCCATAACCGAAAGCGATAACGCACAAAAGCTTCTCGCCTTTTTCTTTCTTGATCGGGGTTTTGCCTTTTCCATAAGTCAAAGCGACCCAGCAGGAATTAAGCCCCATCTCTTGGAGAGAAAGAACGATTTTCTCGCCATAGTATCCGGCTTTTTCCTCGTCATTCTTTTTGCCCACCAACGCCAAATAGTTTTTGACGTTATTGAATTTTCCATAATGGGCGGAGAAAGTGTCGAAGGCTTTAGGCTCACCAAAGAGAGCCTGAATATGAAGGCCGCTGAGGGAGTTTTCTTCCTCGACGAGCTTATTGATGGCAGATTTTTTGTCTTCTTCGATTTCCTTATCTAGATACTGTCTCACCGCGTGACGGGATTTCATGATGTCCAAGATATCCATGTTTGCCTCTTTTCATCAAAAAACTGATGATTCTTCCATAGAGTGTAGCGCTTCAATTGAAAATGGTCCTTAAAACCGCTTGTTATTTGGTTGCCAATTTCTTAACGAATGCTTTATCCAAGACCCTAATATAAGAAAAAGTACCCCGCTTTTTGGTTTGTTCCAGAGTTTGGGGTACGTTTCAGAATGTGACTTAATCAGCTTTTTTGGCTTTGTTGATGTCGTCTTCTTCTTTGGCTAAGGCTTTTTCAAGGCTTTCGGCCCGATTGAACCTTTCGTCATAAATGAAGACGATGTCAGGGACTTTCCAAAGATCCATCTTCTTGGCCAATGAGCTTCTCACCACGCCTTTGCAGCGGTTTAGCTCATCGAGGTTTTGAAGCGGATATTTGCTCCCCAAGAAGGAGACATAGACTTTCGCGAGGCTGTAGTCGCTATTGACGACGACCTCGTTCACGCTGACCATCCCAATATGGGGATTCTTGAGCTCGAAGGCCAAGATATCCGAGATGTTTTTGCCAATGAGGGCTTTCACCCTTCCACTGCGGTTAGCCATCTTATGCCTTCTCGATCATTTCGTAGCCCTCAAGGATATCGCCTTCCTTAAGGTCGTTGTAGTTCTTGACGCTGCAGCCAAACTCGTATCCTTCTTTGACTTCTTTGACATCGTCTTTGAAGCGCTTGAGTGAAGCGAGTTCGCCTTCATAAATGACGACGCCATCGCGCAATAAGCGGATTTTCTCGCCAGACTTGATGAGTCCGGATGTGACATAGCTGCCGGCGATCGTGCCGATTTTGCTGATCTTATAGATATGGCGGATCTCAGCCTGACCCGTGACTTTCTCAACAAGTTCGGCCTTATATAGACCCTTCATGGCGGCGGTCATTTCATCGATAAGCTCATAGATGATTCTATGGAGGCGGATTTCGACGTGCTCCTCATCGGCCTTGGCCCTCACGCGGGCGTCTGGGCGGATGTTGAAGCCATAGATCAAAGCGTGCGAAGCGCTGGCCAAGAGGACATCGCTGTCGCTGATGGCACCGGCGGCGGCCTCAAGCACCTTGATTTGGACTTTGTCGTTTGAGAGTTTCTCTAATGAAGCCTTCAAAGCCTGGGCCGAGCCATCGGTGTCAGCTTTGATGATGACGTTGATGTCTTGGATTTTCCCGGCGTTCACTAAGTTGTTAAGGTCAGCCAATGACATGGCTGAGGTTCCGGCTCTTTCTTTCTCGATAGTGGCAAGACGTCTCTTTTCAGCGATGTCTTTAGCCTGTTTCTCGCTTGGGAAGGCCATGAAACGGTCTCCGGCGTTTGGAACGCTTGAAAGGCCGATGACGGACACTGGGGTCGATGGGATGGCGGTCTTAACGACGGTCCCGTATTCGTTGGTCATCCTTCTGATTTTGCCGTATATGTCCCCGACGACGACGTAGTCGCTGTTGTTGAGGGTTCCGTTTTGCACCAATAAGGTGGCTTTTGGTCCTTCGCCTTTATCGAGATTGGCTTCCAAAACGGTTCCGATCGCGTAACGGTTCGGGTTGGCTTTGAGCTCAAGCATTTCGCTCTTAAGGACGATGGCGTCTAACAAATCAGTGATGCCGGCCCCTGTTTTGGCTGAGCATGGGACGCTCATGACGTCTCCGCCGTACTCTTCGTCGATGACCCCGTGGGCCATCAATTGCTCTTTGACTTTGTTAGGATTGGCGCCTGGCTTATCCATCTTGTTGATGGCGACGATGATGGCGCAGTTGGCGGCTTTGGCGTGGTCGATGGCTTCGATGGTCTGAGGCATGACGCCGTCATCGGCGGCCACGACTAAGACAACGATGTCGGTGACGCTGGCGCCACGGGCTCTCATGGCGGTGAAGGCCGCGTGCCCCGGAGTGTCGATTATGGTTATTTTCTTGCCATGGACGTCTTTTTGATAAGCGCCGATGGCCTGGGAGATTCCTCCGGCCTCGTGTGAAACGACGTCGCTATGACGAATGGCGTCGATGATGGAGGTCTTACCATGGTCGACGTGGCCCATGACGGTCACGACTGGGGCTCTTTCGACGAGATCCTTAGGATCATCTTGGACTTCGAAATCCTCGAAATGCTCGGCGTCAACGATCTTTTCTTTCTTGAAATCGTAGTTGAACTGAAGGCAGATTGTGCCAATCATCTCGTCATCGAGCAATTGGTTGATCGTCACGGCCTTCCCCTGCATGAACAAGAACTTGATGATGGCTGGGGCTGGAACGTTGATGGCTTTGGAAAGCTCAGCGACGCTCAAAGGCTTCGAATAGGTGAAAACACCGCCGTTGACCTTGGCGTATTCAACGTGTTTGTTGAAGGTCCTTTCCTCGAAATTGTTGACCCTCTTTTTTTGCTGACTCTGATTCTTCTTGGAAAAGTAAGTTTTCTTTTTCATCTATTTGTCTCCTTCTGCCGCTTTTTTGGTGAAGGCTGCGGCGGCCTTCGAATCGATGATGCCGATGAATGTGACCTTCTCATGGCCCAAGGCCCTGCCAAGGGTCTCTTCGTCATAGGCTTTCACAACTGGCAAGTGCATCCTCTCAGCCTTCTTAAGGGTCGAGGTGGCTTGCGATGAAGTGGCGTCTTTGGCCATGATGATGATTTTCATCTTGCTGAACTTGTCGATCATCTCTTCGCCAATGTAGGCCTTGTGGGCAACGTAGAGGAGCCCTAAGAAGCCTAACGTATCTTGTTTTGCCATCTTTTTGCCTCCTTGTCACAAATGCTCATAAAGCCGGATAACGCGCCACGGCCCGGGTCGATTGACACCTTGCCATTGGCGCGCACAGAAATTTATTTTCCGCTGTTGTCGTCGTAGTACTTATCGTATTCGTCGATATCGACATCATCGGATGAATTATCCTGGGAGTCGTTGTCAGACTCTTCCTTCTCGATGTCTTCAAGCTCAGCCTGCGAATAGATTGGCATGGCGTCTTGAGCGACGGCCTCGGAAGGCTTGACGTGCTGGACTTCCTCGTCGGAAATGGAGCGTGGGCGACGGTTCTTGGTAAGACGGTCGTTCTTTTTAAAGGTATGTTCAACCGGTCTAGGATTCTTGGCGCTTTCCTCGAGTTCTTTCTCAAGGTCGGACAAGGTGGTAGTCGTCTTGACGATGGTCGGCTGAACAGGAGCTTCTTCCTTTTTCTCGACGATGACAGGTTTTTCCTCGGCTTTCGGAGCGACGCTTGGCGCGGCTTCGGCGGCTGGGGTTTCAGCTTTGGCTTCCGGAAGTGGGCTGGCCTCGGCGGCTGCGAGAGCCGGTTCGGCTTTGACTTCTTCGTTGGCTTTTTCTTCCGAGGCGGCTCTGAGGGCTTCCTCTTTGCTCTTCTCGGCGTAAGCGGCTCTTTCTTTGACCTGCTTCTCTTCTTCGGCTTGTTTCTGGAGGTCTTCGATGCTGACAAAGGCGATGTTCTCGTCTTGGGCTTCGCTTTCTTCTTTGATGTCGATGCTCCAGCCTGTGAGTTTATTGGCGAGACGGGCGTTGGCGCCCTTCTTGCCGATGGCCAATGAGAGCTGGTCGTCTTTGACGACGGCGATGGCCCTTGGATGCGGCTGAGCTCCGGCGTCGACGATGCTGACGCCTAGGACTGAGGCTGGGCGAAGGCTCTCGGCGATATAGAGACCGGCATTGTCGCTATAAGCGATGATATCGATCTTTTCTTTCTCTTTGCCGTTGCCGAGCTGGCCGACGATCTTCTGGATCCTCGATCCGCCAGGCCCAATGCAGGCTCCGGTCGGGTCGACGTCTTCGTTGTTGCTGCTGACGGCGACTTTGCTGCGGACGCCGGCTTCACGGGCGATGCCTTTGATAAGGACGGTGCCGTCATAGATTTCGTGGATTTCCTCTTCGAAGAGTCTCTTGAGGAAGCCTTCGCTTGAGCGGGTGACCTCAATTTGAGGTCCGTGGCTTGGTTTGCCGTCGCTGTCGGCTTGTTTGACTTCTTGGATGTAGACTTTGATCGGCTCACCGACTTTGAAGTATTCATCGCCGATCATCTCTCTCCTCGTGAGCTCGACGCTGGTGCGTCCGATGTTCACGCTGACGGAACGGTCGTCGGCCTTTTCAACGGTGCCGGTAACCATTTCGCCGATATGGTCTTTGTAGATGTCATAAAGAGCGACTCTCTCAGCCTCGGCAATCTTAAGACGGAGATTGCTCTTGACGGCCATGGCAGTGAGTTTGCTTAGTTCTTCAAGCGGGCAGTACATCGGATAAGTCCCGCCGATTTTGATTTCCTTCTCGGCTTCCTGGACTTTGGCGATGAGGGCCTTTAAATCGCTTTTGACAGAGGCGGATTTAGTGTCTTTGATTTCCTCTTCCAAATGCTCGATGGTCTCTTTGGCGTCTTCCTTGGCATCAGCGACGCTGATCTCAAGGTAGTCGTCCTCGACCTCTTTTTTGATGTTCTTGATCTGGGCTAAGGTTATTTCACCGTTTTCTTCGTCGATGTGGGCTTCCACTGCCGCGTCATCGCCGCCACCCAAATATTTGATATAGGCTCTTTGAAGGGCCTCAGTGAGAGCCTCGACGACAGCGTCGTGGCTGATTCCTTTTGCTTCAGCGATACCATCGATCGCAGATTTGAATACTTTTGGATCCATTTTTTTATTTCCTTTCAGAATTTGATAGCCAAACGGGCTTTGTCGACGTCTTTAACTGGGATGACGATGACCTTTTTCCTTGATTTATCCTGCACTTCCAATTTTAGCGAATCGGTAACTTCCATCAGCGTTCCTTCCAAGGTGTTCTCACCTTTGTAGGGATTTGAGAGATGGATGTTGACGTAACGTCCAACATATCTTTCAAGTTTGTCGATTGCTAATGGTTTTTCCGCTCCGAGCGATGACACGTCAAGGGTGTACGGCGACTCAATCGGGTCTTCCTTGTCGAGAAGAGGATTGAGGAAATCGCTGACTTTGACTATGTCGTCTAAGCTGATTGGATCGTCCCGGTCCACGACGAGGTGGAGGGTAAGCCCGTCTTTCTCTTTGGCTAAGCTCACGTCATAGAGCGAGTAGCCTAGTTTTGATAAGGGAGCTTCCAGCAATGCCTTAACTTTTTCGCAAGCGTCCATCAAAGACCTCCTTGAAATAGAAAGAGTGGCCTCGTAAGAGCACCACTCATCTTATGTTGAGCTTGGCGGAGCCTACTCGAGGATCTTCCGCGGACTCATTCTAACAACCTTCACGCGCGTATGCAAGGCGGAATCATGCGTTTTTATGCGAAAAACCCGCAAAAGTTGCAATTATGCTGAGGGGTGATAATCTAACTGCGCAAAGGGTGGTGACATCATGAAGAATCGATTTATTTGTTTATTTGCCCTGCCTCTTTTATCCTTAACCGCTTGTTCAAGCAGCAACGACGTTACTTTTTCGCTCGATGTTTCCTCTATTTCCGAGGTATCGGTTTCTAGAGTCATGCGTGAAAACGATGGTTATTATTCAAAGCCTCTTATCACTTATAGAGCCGGAGAGATAAACGATTTGCTAAGTGATGCCACGACTTGCTTCAATGGCGAATATCATCATAGTGCCAACTCCCTCCCGATGGCTGGAAGCGTCCGGGCCTATACCGACTGCAGCCTTACCCTCCATGACATCGGTAAACCCGTCTTCATGGTTTCAATTCTCACTGAGGACTTCTCCATCTATTGCGGGCTTGAGAGAGTTGACGAAACCAACCATGACTCAAAGCTTTGCGACTTCTTTTTGTTCCGCGGCAAAACAGGTTTTGAACCGAATTCAAAAGGCATCGGTGAGGATCTGACGCCCATTTATGCCATCGCCGACAAGTTCAACTCCGCCATTAAAACCAACTATCAGCTTTCCGAGAGCGTGAGCGAAGAAGAAATCGCGGATTTTTTGTTCCCCTACTCAAACCCATTCCGCTCATAAACAAAATAACTAGCAGATAAGACCTATCCTTTTGACTATTTCGTCTATTGCTTTTTCTTGTTCAAAATGATGAATCTTATCATGGAAACTAAGCTGATCGCGACCGTTGATAAAATCAAAAGAGTGGGTCCCAAAATCAAAGAATGCATGAAATCTATCGGCAGCAAGCCAGCCGCTCCCTCAATTAAGAAATACGGGTCGTAGATGAAATCGACGATGAGGTAAACGCTTAAAACAACTGAAACGGATAAGGAGGCGATAGAAAGAGCCGTGCCATTCCTTTCCTTCGCGTTCTTTTCGCTGACGTCCCTATAAAACCATTCATAAAAGAGCAACATCAACGATGGGACGAGCAAGAAGAGATAGAAGCCAAACAAGGATCCAACGTGGCCGCTATAGACATCAAACGTCACGGGTATCTCGATGAAAGCCCCAAAGAAATAGAGGGCAATAAGAACGAAAATACCTCGGTACAGCGAGGAGAAAAAGCCAATCGCCTTTTTCTTGTTTTCTCTTTGAAGATACGGATATTCCCTATAATGTTTAGCAAGCCAGCCACCATAGAAATAAAGCATGTAGCCACTCGATAGAGTGAGAAAACTGCCGATGAAGGAGTCAAGCGGAAACAAGGAAGTGATCCCTCCGATGACAAAGCTTGGGTAAATGCCCTTATAAACATAGATGGCTTCGCCGCAAATGACGGCAAAACTAAGGAACGTCAGAATCCCCCCGTTGATCTTCAAAACTTTGACGCGGCTCTCTTTGCTTTTCGGATAGATGGAAGAGTGGATTATGAAGAGGAGATAAACAACGTCGAACAAGTAAATGACATATGGCCACATCTTCAAAATATCGTGAAGCGAGTTAGAGATCAAAGAATCCAAAAGACCAATCAGCAAGAACATCGCGATTGAAGCGAAAATGAAGCATGGAATCTCGATTATCTTCCCTTTTTTGAATTTTTCCATCAGTAGTTCTCCGTGTAGCTTGGATAGCCATCCGCATCCTGGGTGTAGACGTGTTTCAACTCGAAGCTATCATCATGAAGGATGACAAGACTCCCGCCGATGAGGTCGATGTCCCTCGTTGAGGAATGGGCATAGTAAAGCTCCTTCCCGGTTTTGACGCCATATCCAAGGACGATGCCTTCGTAAGTTGAAACGTAATCATTCGAGTGATCGTGGCCGCAGAACATCCCCTGCACACCCGATTTTTTGGCTTCTTCAAATAGTTTCGACCTTTTGGGAGATGGGCATTCTTTTTCATATTCCTCCCATTTCTCCTTGCTTTTAAGACCGGTGGTGTCGTTTTTCGAATCGCCCCACTCCAGCAAAGGAATATGGAAATAACAAAGAGATGGAACGTCCTTGCTTTCTTCTTTGAACCACTCGACCTGGTCATCGTGGATGTAGTCATAGCTATAAAGCGCCCCCGATGGTTCATATGAATTGGAGTCCAAAGAAAAGACCTGCCATTTGACGGTATTCCCATCCATGATGTTCACGACATAGTTGCTGCGGCCATGGACGTCATCGTCGACGTTTTTATAGATTGACTGGCCCGATGAGGCCAGACTGTCCAAATAAGAAAGGCTATAGGTCCCCTGCTTATCGTGGTTGCCCCAGCTGACGCCGAAAGGAACGTTCAAAGAACGGATGAAAGAGAACTCATCCTCAAGAACGCTCTTGGATGAGATGAGGGCCAAGTCCCCCGTGATCATGAGCAAGTCGATTCTTTTGCTCGGGGAAGCCTCTTTGGCCGCTTCGAAAGCGGCCGATAGGTATCTCTTTTCTTCCTCGCGGTCCGTCTCGATCGACCAATGAAGGTCAGTCCACTGAAGGATGGTAAAGCCATCCTCGTAGCCAAGCTCGCTCACATAATCGTCAAGCGATGGCGAACTAGTTGACGAGCATCCGGAAAGCGAGATGGCCAGAAGTGGAATAATTGCGACAAACAATGTCTTTTTTGACATATCAAGCGATTTTATGATCGCCGTCGTTTATGAAAAGAACGCCTAATGTATGAGGGCCGCAATGGCAGGAGACAGTCCCGTTGGCAGTCGTGTTCATGATGTGTTTGAACCCGGCATTCTTAAGGCGTTTTCTCACATAGTCGACAACCTCATCTGGGGCAGAAGAATAAGTGATGAAAACCTCGTCATGGTCCGGATTCTTAAATTCCGACAAAGTGAGATCGACATAGTCTTTGACCCACTTGATCATCGGACCTCTGAATTTTTTGCCAGATATCATCTTTCCGTCCTTGACGATGATTTGGGGGCGAAGCTGAAGAAGGTTGGCTCCCAAAGCGGCCACCGCCGAGCATCTTCCGCCTTTATAAAGGTAATTGACGGCTTCTAGGCCAAAGGAGGCTTGGACGTATGGAACTCTTTTGTTGATCAGTTCCACAATTTCATCGACATCCTTGCCGGAATCGATCAGTTTACGGGCATAGATGGCTAACAAGGCGATGCCTGTGGAAAGCGACCTTGAGTCGATGACATGGACGTGTCCTAGCTCTTTCCCCGCCAAGGTGGCGTTATTAAAAGAGGAAGACATGTCGCTTGAAAGGCTGAAATGGATTATCTCGTCATGGTTTTTCAAGATCTTGGCGAAATGTTGTTTGAACTGTTCTTGGTTGACTGCCGAAGTCTTGGCCAATTTCCCGGTTTTTGCGGTATAGGCGAAGATATCCTCGCCCTTCACGATGCCGTCAAGCTCGCTCTTTTCACCCATGATGATGGTATAAGGGACGATGTTTATGTCATAAAAAGAAAGAAGGTCTTTTTGCAAGTCAATTGTGGTCTCTGCCGATAGTGCGATTCTCATTCTGTAAAACTCCTGGAATGATTATAATGCATCGATTTAATCTTGACTATTTAGTACTCAAGACTAGGTGAGAGCATTAGAAAAACAAGATGGTTTCATGGTAGTATTATCTTAGTTAAGGAGAGCGAATATGGACACTCTAGAGACTATAAAGAACAGGCAAAGCATCAGAAAATTTGATTCCACGCCTATCAAGAAAGAGGACGTTGATAAAATCCTCAAGGCTGGCTTTGAGGCCCCTTCGGCGATGAACAGAAGACCTTATGAATTCGTCGTTTGCACAAAAAGCGAATTCTGGAAGGAAATGATCACTTTCAAGTCCACATGCGCCATCATGGCCGAGACTCCTTTATGCATCCTTATCGTCGGAAACAGCAACGTCAATCCGACCGATGAGTTCTTGATTGAGGATTGCTCAGCCTGCGCCGAAAACATGCTTTTGGCGGCAAAGGATCTTGGATATGGTTCTTTATGGGCCGGCGTCAAATGGCACAGTGAATTCTATGACGCCCTTATTAAGCATTTTCACCTACCAGACGGGTATCTTCCGATCGCTGTTCTCCTCTTCGGAACGGAAGCGGAGAAAAAATACCAAGTTGAGCGTTTTGATGCCAAAAAGGTCCATTACGAAGTCTTTTGAGACGGAAAAAGGATGAAAAAAACTTTGGCCATTCAATGAAGATTGAGCCAAAGTTTGTCTTTTAGATGTGTTTATTAAACAGCAGAAATACCAACGCCAAGAAAAAAGTAATTAAGTTAAACAGTGAAAATACCATTTTTTGTACAAAAGGCGCTAAAAAGCGCTCAACGAGACGTAGGTTTTTCGCTGACGATTTTCAAAATTGCGTTTTTTGAGGTGGCTACTGTCGTGAGATGAGGCGTTTTTAAGTGTTATTTCGTCTTCAAGAGGCTGATGGTCGCTTCGATTTGAGTAGTTAACCACGATTCCAAGTCGCCGAAATTGGTCGTGATATAGCTTCTCACATCCTCTGACAACTCTTTTAAGGCTAGATCCTTGGCCTTTGTGAGGGCCGTGGCTTGGGCTGTGGCGTCGAAGGTTCCGCTCTTCTTCAATAAATCGACGTAGGTTTGAAAAACGCAACGTACCGCGCTTGTGACGATATTCGTTGCGGCCTCTAGAAACTTGGCCGATTGCTTGTCGCTGATCTTCTTGTTGATGAGCTTTATCAATTGCGCGCCCGCGATAGATATAAGAGGTAGGACCACTGCGGTCACCACCATCGATATGATGTTAATTAAGATGTCGTTCATTTTTTTATTCCTCCTGAGTGGATTGCTTTGTTTCTGACATGGTTGTCGAGTTCGCTCTCGACCTTGCCCTCTACCGCTTCGTCATTGAATTTGATTTCGCTTTTCATTGTTTGGACCGTGAGGTAGAAAGATAGACGTA
>DHAP01000022.1:0-10572 GCA_002397465.1 Caryophanales bacterium UBA4951
TACAGGCTTGAGTACGAAAAGAGCCACGTCGCCTCCATAACGGATTCGACGTGCCTACGACTGCCGGCTGTTGTGTCTACTTATCGTTGACTACTGCAAAACATGACTTTGGTCAAGATTAGTTCTTGGTCAAAGTTTTTTTGTTATTTAAGGTCGTTTTTTTGTTTTTCATCGGTCTCCGCTCTTCCTTTTATTGAAGAGAGCCATAGATTATAATTTTCCTCATAAAGGCGGGGGCTCTTTGACTAGACATATAGATCATAGAAGCCCGTCCCGGCAAGCGTTTATCTTTTTTCGCTCCGCCTTGGCAAGACTAAAAATTAGGTATTCCGACGAAAAGCTGAATCACGATTGTCTTATTTGTTGTTGAGAGGGGAGACGTACATATCAACACGAAAGATCTCTGCTCGGTAAAGCGCGAAACGATGGAACGTGCCTTCAATTCGATCTATGAAGAGTACTCCTATCTGGTTTTTTACGTGGCTTTCGAGATTTTGAGAAACAACGATGATTCAAAGGACGTCACCAACGAGACATTCATGAAGATGTACGAGAGCCGACATTCCATCAAGAATGACAAGAGCCTCAAGTATTACCTGGTGTCGATCTCCAAAAACCTCGCTCTCAATAAGAAAAAAGTCTCATCTAGATATGTTGATTACGATGATGAGATCAGTGGCGCAGGCGAAGAAAAAAGCGATGACTTCTCATCTTATGTCACCAAGTTCAAGGGATATCTAGATGAAGAAGAAATATCGCTTGTCGTCTATCACCTTCTCTACGATTACCGTTTCAGGGAGATAGCGTCCATGAAAGGCGTCACAACCAGCAGCGTATCGAGCAAATACAAACGTGCTCTCGACAAGATCAAAAAGCATTATGGGAGGTAAGACATGTCAAAACTAAAAAAAGAAGTGAAAGAAGATTTCGTAAATAAAGTCGATATCCCCCTTTCATTTGACGCCTCAAAGCTTGAAGATAATGAGCCGATTAAAAAGAAGTTTAACAAAAAATGGCTCTTTGCCATCGTCCCAAGCGCGACGGTCCTCGTCCTGATTCTTGGAATCGGCGGAGTGGCGGTTGCCAGCATGCTTCAGGTCAAAACATCAATCCGCCTGACAAGGAAACAATATTCGGCAGAAGAGACGGCCGTCATTGAGTCGAACACCTTTAAGAGGCTTAACTCTTTTGAGTATCCTTCTTTGACTGGCGATAGGTATCAGGCTTTGGATTCTTCGAGCGTTTCATCATTCAACAGTTTCGCCAACAAAATCTATCAGTCCCTTTCTTATGAAGACAATGCCTCTTTCTCGCCGGTTAACCTTTTTTCGCTTCTCTCGGTTATTTCGATGGGGACTTCGTCAACTTCGCTTACATCGGCCTTTGATTCTTTATTCGATGGCATGAACGAGAATAAGAGAACTTCGTTATATGGCAAAATCATTAATAACAACACCTACCTCAACTCCTATGGCACGAGCATTCTTCATAACGGGGCCTTCGTCGATTACAATCTGGGGTTCTCAAACCCCTATCTTCAAAAACTGACAAATAACTACTTTGAGGCTTTCTCCTTAAACTATAAGAGCGACAACGACATCGGGAAAATGATCGATTGGGTCAATGATTCCATGCAAGAGGAAGGATTCCTCAAGAAAGATGACCTCAAAATCAATGGCGATGAAATACTATATCTGTTTTCGACCTTCATCTTTTCCAACCAATGGCAGAGCAAATACTATGAGAGCGATAACACGACTGACTACTTCCATTTGGATAATGGCGAGCAGGTTCAAACGACTTTTATGTCGCATTCATACCGCGGCGAATATTATGACTATGCCAAATACGTCAGTGTCTATGATTACTACCAAAACGCCAATTCGGTTCAATACATAATCCCCAAATCGGTCGATGACAACATCTACGATATTCTTGGGGATAGCTCATTTCTTGAAGAGAGCGGAACCCTAAATGAGAGTGTGGTCGTCAATATGACCGCACCGATTTTCACCAGCAACTCATTGGTCGACTTTAAGCCAAGTCTTGAAAGCCTTGGCCTAGGCTCATTGTTCAGCTCGGATGAGAACAATCTAAATGAGATGTTCGCCTCATCGCCAGTCAACTCCTACATAAAACAGATCAAACAAAAGAACGAGGTGTCCTTCACCATCGATGGGACCAAGATAAAATCCCTGGCCATAGCTGGCGGCGCTTCGAGTGCAGCCCCGGCCAAGGGAACGCTTGAAGTCAAACTCAACCAGCCTTTCATTTATGTGATTAGAGACTCGACAAACATACCCCTTTACATAGGGCACTTCGACAATCCGGCGGTTTCCTGAAACTTTTGTTTATTTTAGACCTAGATATTCGTATCCAGCCGACTCGATGGCATCCTTTAAGGAGGCTTCATCAAGAGGCCCATTTGAAGTTATTGAAGCAGTGGCCTCTTTTAAGGAAACGTCGACTTTCTTGACTCCCTTGATGGACAGAAGGGTTTCTTTGACATGAGAGGCGCAATGCTCGCAACTCATTCCTCCGACTTTTACTGAAGTGACGGTTTCTTCCTTCTTTTTGAAAAACATGAATTTATCCTCGATGACATTCTATCCCAAAGCGTTTGCAATAGTTCTTTATACGCATAGAAAAAGGTGAGCCTCGCCTGACCCACCTATGCCCGATTACTCAGGCTCCCTTATAATAGCGTATAAATTCCTAGTGAGGTAGCACTTTTTATTACGAAATATCACGAAAACGATTACTTTTATGGCGGTTTTGCGCTATTTTTCGAGTTTAATCCACTTGAGCCTAAGGGCATTTAAGACGACGGAAACGCTACTTAACGCCATCATGGCGCTAGCTATCATCGGGTTAAGGCTCCAGCCTGGATAGTAATAGAAAACACCGGCGGCCAAAGGAATTCCAATGACGTTGTAGAAGAAGGCCCAGAAGAGATTGAGCTTGATGTTGTTCACCACTTTGTGGGAGAGGGTCAAAGAGGATGAGAGGTCATGCAAGGAGGAATTGACCAAAATGATGTCCGCCGAGTCGATGGCAATATCGGTGCCTGATCCGATGGCTATTCCCACGTCAGCGGCTTCAAGGGCTGGGGCGTCGTTGACGCCGTCGCCGACCATCGCCACGATCTTTCCCTCTTCTTTCAAGGATTTCACGATGGCGAGTTTCCCTTCTGGCTTGACTCCGCCATGGAAGGTTTTGATCCCGACACGTTCGGCTAGATAAGTGACGCTTCCTTCGTTATCCCCAGAAGCGAGGATCAACTGGACGCCTTTTCTTTGAATGCTTTGAATGTCATCGATGGCTCCTTCTTTGATTTCGTCGAGCAAAGAGATGAAGCCGATATAGGATCCATCTTTTGCCACATAGGAAATCGAGGCCCCTTCATTTTTGATTTCTTCGCTTTCATGATCGTCAACGGCTATCTTTTCGTTATTAAGCAGTTCTTGATTGCCGATCATGTAGCGGTGGCCGGCATATTCGCCCTTTAAGCCAAAGCCAGGCAGATACTCAAACAATGAGACTTTGCCTTTTTTGGCTCCCTTATCAGCCATCTCGAGGCAAATGGCCTCCGACAAAGGATGCTCAGATAGACTTTCTAGTGAGAGGATGGCGTCTTTTTCCGCGTCTAAGGAAAGCGACACGTGATTGACGTGAAGATGGCCGGTGGTGATAGTGCCTGTTTTGTCGATCACCATGGCTTGGACCTTTGAGAGTTCCTCAAAGGCGGATGCCGATTTGATGAGGATCCCGGATTCAGCGCCCTTGCCAGTTCCGACCATCACGGCCACGGGGGTGGCGAGACCCAAAGCGCAAGGGCAGGAAACCACAAGGACTGAGACGCCCATGTTGATGGCTAGAGGGATGTCATGTTTTATTAAGGCCCAGCACAAGAAAACGACGATGGCAATCAAAATGACGGTGGGCACGAAAATGGCCGCCACCTTGTCGGCCAAAGCGGACAGTTTGGCTTTGCTATTCGATGCTTCCTCGACAAGATGGACGATTTTGTTGATGGTGGTATCTTTGCCAACGGTGGTGATCTCCATTTTGAAAGAGCCTGACGTATTGAGGGTCGAGCCGATGACTTCGTCTCCTTCTTTTCTGAAAGCAGGGACGGCCTCCCCGGTTATGGCGGCTTCTTCCAGATGGCCATATCCTTCTTTGATTCGTCCGTCGCTAGGAACGCGGGAACCAGGTTTGACGATGGCGATATCCCCGATTTTGAGCGAAGAGACGGGAACTTCGACCTCTTGCCCGTCTTTTTCTATGAGGGCCGTCTCTGGCGCAAGAGAAAGAAGATTCTCGATTGACGATGTCGTTTTTGATTTGGCGATGGCCTCCAAATATTTTCCGAGGCTCACGAGGACCAAAATCATCCCCGTCGCCTCAAAATAGACTTCCCCGGATGTTTGCTTGCCTAAACAAATCATTATGAAGACGTATAAGCCATATAGATAAGAGACGCCGCTTCCGATGGAAACGAGGGCCAACATGTTAGGGTGAAGCTGAACCAAGGACTTAATTCCGACAATGAAATAATTGTAATAGATGGCAATGATAAGAGTGGCCAAGGCCAGTTCGATTGCGTAGTTGGCGATCAAGGAAAAGGAAGGCCAACCCCACATCATTCCCATTGAGAAATACATGAGGATAAGCAGCAATATTGCCGCAGAAACGAGCTTAATCAGGGTTTTGCGGAGTTCTTTCTTCCTTTCTTTCCGCTTATTCTCGAAGCTTTCATTGATGGATGGCGAGGCTACATAACCAGCCGCTTTGATCTCTTTTTCCAAGAGTTTGTCGTTGCTCTTTTCCTCCCAGACCACATGCATGGAATTGGTGAGTAAGGAGACTTCGGCTTCTTTCACGCCTTTCGTTTTGAGCGCGGCTTTTTGGACCTGCCCTTGGCAGGCTGTGCAGAACATCCCATTTATTTTGTAATCTTTCTCTTCCATTTTTATTCCTTACTTATTATCTACGTTCTTGAATTGTTGACAAATGAAACGACTTCCAACAAAAAGGCATTTTATCTGCTTTATTAGGTGAACCAACTCGGAGGTTTACCATCATGAACGCATTCTCAAGTTTCTACGATTACTTTGATGGCTGGGCGGCCTTTTTAATAACGTCAGTCGTTTCCTTGCTGTTAGGCCTGGCGTTGGCCATCACCTATCGGCACATCAAAAAAGGATACGTTTACACCAAATACATGCCATTGGCCATCTTGTTGATCCCCATATCGATGTCGATATTGATTGGACTCCTCAATCTTCGTAACTCTGAAATTGAGAGCTCAACCGCGATAAGGGTTGGAATCGTCCTGACGAGCGGCATCGCCCTCACGAGGTTCCGTAGCGACAAACTCGCCATCGAGGACATGCTTTATTTGGTCTTCGCTTCGGTCTTCGGAATCGTCTCTGGGTTAGGCTATGTCGTCTATTCCCTGATATCAGCCGTTTTGGTGATTTCCGTCTTGTTTGTCCTTCACGCCTTCAAGTTCGGCGAGGATATGGGTGGCATTCTTTCGGTGAGGATCAAAGTCCCGGAAGAATTGAATGACCAAAGCGTCTTTGATTCTGCCTTAGCAAAGCATTGCTCTTCTTATAATCTGACCCAAGTGAAAACCGTTGAGTATGGCCAACTTTACGAGATCCGTTATGATGTGAAACTCAGCAAAGACGAGAATGTCAAAAACCTCATCGATGAGATCAGGACCCATAACGGAAACCTGGAAGTGGTGGTCTCGGCCGCCGAAAAGAGATGAGCGGATGCTCAACACTAAGGTGAGTTTCTGCCGAATCGAGAACAAGTACGTCATCAAAAGCGACGTCGTTCCCTTTTTCGAAGAGGAACTCAAAAAGCATATGGAGGTCGACCCATACGCTTTGAACGACGGCCATTATCAGGTGAACACCATTTATTTCGATGACGCCTCCGATAATGTCGTGGCTCGTTCAATCTCCCATCCTGATTACAAAGAGAAACTGAGGCTTAGAAGCTATGGTGGCACGCACCCGATATTCTTCATTGAGTTCAAGAACAAATTCGGCGATCAAGTCTACAAAGTAAGAATCATCCTCAGCGAAGAAGAATATGAGAACATCGTTTTCCATAACGTCATGCCTTCAAAAAACGGAGAGTACGCCCATGATAGGTTTATCGACTTGCTCGATGATTTTTCAAATAGGCACGGCGGCATAACGCCAAAAAGCCTAATCCAATACGAAAGGTCGGCTTTAATCAACAAACCCGACGATCAATACTTACGGGTGACCATCGATTCCAACCTCATCTATAGAAGGGACGATTTCACGATCAACAAACTTGGAGGGAAGCCGCTAGTCCCCTCATCAAGCCGAATATTGGAGGTTAAAATCGAAAGGGCTTTGCCTTTATGGCTGGCCCATTTGCTCAATCAATACGGGATTTACCGCGACCGCTTCTCAAAATATGGCGCTTCCTTCATTGAAACGCGGGAACAATCTGAGCCAAGTTTGAGTTTAGAAGCATCCTTTTCAAGTCTTGCTGAGAGCCATGGAATGGGATCCTATCAGAACTCGACGAGAAAATAAGCTGACGGGGCTTCTCTTTTCCTTTAGTTAATCGTGCTCGGACGATAGAATATCTCTCGTGTTTACAAACGTTTCCAATGTCCTTATTTATAATGCCATCGGTGACGTTTTTTCTTCAGTCAAGCTTTGGACCGTCATTATCGAGACCTTCGTTTGCATCATCTTGGGATATTTGCTCACGAAGAAAAAGGTCTTGGGCGAGAATAGCGGCAAGACGCTGATCAACATCGTGATGAGCATTTGCCTCCCTTGTTTGGCTTTTTCCTCTTTCATGAGCGATTTTAGCCTCAAGGATGGTTATAGTGCCATCTTCAATCTTGTCTTTGGATTCTTCATCTACATCTTTTTCATCTTCTTCTCGAAGTTGCTCTTCGTCTTCGTCAAAGACAAAAACAAGAAGCAGGCCCTCGTCGTCCTTTTCAGTTTTGGGTCCACGACTTTCTTCTCACAGCCAATCATCTCGGCCATCTATGGGACGACCGCCTATAACGATTCCAACCTTCTTAACGTCGCCTTCAGGGTCTTCCTTTATTCCTATGCCTATCTCAGCATGGCGGGGGTGAAGCCAGGAAGCGACAAAGAGAGCTCATTCTTGCCAACCCTGAAAAAAGTCGTCCTAAATCCTATTTTCTTAGCGACGATACTGGGCTTTGCCTTATGGATGCTTCAGGCTATCCCAGGTTCTTATGTCTCTTCTTGGTGGACGGTGGCCCGTAACTGGCTGGGCGGAGTCGAAGAAGGGTATGTGCCTTTCTGGCGGATAGATGTGACCCTTCCATGGATTTATCAGGTGATGAAGGGCCTTGGCTCTTTGTCCTCGCCTTTGGTTTTCCTTTCGATAGGTGCGACTTTGGCGAGCGTCTCCTTATCGGGGGCCTTCAAGGATCCCTATGCTTGGGCGTACAGCCTTCTTAAAGGCTTTTTGGCGCCCGCTATCGTGTTATTGATCCTCTATCTCACCGAGCTTATAGCCAAAAACTGCGGTTATCCAAATCTGGTGGATATCTCGACCGTTCAAAGCTCAGTCATCATGTGGCTGGCTCCGGCTGGTCTTATGAGCGTGGCTTACTGCATCAACTTTGACAAAGGGAAGCTGATGGCGAGCAACATCTCCTTATTAAGCACGATCGTCAGCGTTTTCGCCCTTCTTTTCTGGGTTTGCATCCTTGGAGTTATATCTCTTGATGGCTTCTTCCCACTCTAAAAGAACAGTGTCTTTCATGCAGTGGATGGAAAGAATAAGAAGATTGTAGGCGATGCTTTTGCTCTCGACGGTCACGTATTCCTTGCCTGTGCAGATGTTGAATAAGTAGCCGAGTAAGGGGAATAGGATGTTCGACATGACCCTGTCCTCATAGAAATTCTTGTCATCAAGACGCATCCTTTTGACGGTGACGTCGTCCTCTCGATAGGAAAAGAACTCATCGAGGACGTATTTCTTGAGGAGGACCAATCGGGCGCTTTGGAACTCGTCTAAGTCCAAATCTCTGAACTTCAAGTAGAAACGGGTGGCGAAGATAAACTCATTCTTGTGCAAATAGGCCGACTGGGCGAGCTTATCGATATATTCCTTAAGAGAAGATGGGTAAGGGTCGTCTTTGAAGACTTCGGAGATGAGCTTCAAGGAATGGATATTGCATTCATGGACGAGGCCGAGGTCATTCGGGATGTGGTAGGTCGTAGATGACTTCCTTTTCCTTGCCATGCGGCAGACCTTGCCGAGCCTCACGGACTCCAAGTCCTTTTCGGCACCTAGGAGTATCCCTTGCTCGATGACATCGAAAATCCACGGCGAAACATTCTTTCTTAACATTGTGTTTTGTCCCTATATGGCTATAAAAGTAAGCGCTGATAGCATTATAAAGGATGTTTGAGAAAGAAGCCAACCTTGGTGGGTTGATTATTCTTTCAAGAATAATAGAATAAAAACATGAATATTTTGTTTTATTTGATGCCGAAGAACAAAGTCGATTTCCTATATAGTGACTTCACCATCCGCCAGACCCTCGAGAAGATGAAAGGAAAGCGTTACTCCATGCTTCCGATCATCGACAGAGAAAGCGGCAAATACGTCCGCTCCATCATGGAAGGCGACATTCTCTACTATCTTACAGTCAACCGTCTATCCTTCGAGGAACTCGAGAAAAGAAATCTCTCGGATATCCCCTCTTCAAGGGTTATCAAAGCGGTGGGCGTCACCTGCCAAGTCCAAGCCCTGTATGACACGATTTATGAGCAGAACTTCGTGCCGGTGATCGATGACGAGGGCATCTTCATCGGGATCGTCACAAGACGTCAGGTCATGATCGACCTCATCCAAGCGAAAACCGAAGCGAAATAAAAACGGGCCGAAGCCCGTTTTTTTATGTTGTCTAGAGACTCTCAAGCAAGGAGACGGAGCCTTTGAGGGCATCGCCTTTATAGGTGTCGGCCTCGCCTTTGTCCACCAAAGAGGTGAGGGCTGGGTCGATGGCTATCTCGTCGAGAAGCTTGACGCCATATCTTTCAGCGACTTTGTTCAAATCGCCGGCGCCGAATAGATCGATCTTCTTTCCGCAGTCTGGGCATTTGACATAAGCCATGTTCTCGACCAATCCGAGAATATTGACGTTCATCATCTTGGCCATGTTGACGGACTTTTCGACGACCATGGAAACCAGCTCCTGCGGCGAGGAGACGACGATGACGCCGTCGACTGGTATCTGCTGGAAGACGGTGAGTGGAACGTCACCGGTTCCTGGCGGCATGTCGATAAGGAGGAACTCCATTTCCCCATAGATGACATTGCTGTACATCTGGCCGACCAATGAAGAGATCATCGGACCTCTCCAAACGATTGGGGTGGTCGGGGTGTCCACCAAGATGTTGCTGGACATGATGGTGAGGCCGTTTTTGCTTTTGCCGGGATAAATCCCATCCTCGTCCCCGACGGCTTGGTAGTTGGCTAAGCCAAAAGCCTGAGGGATTGAAGGACCCGTGACGTCAGCGTCCAAGATGGCGACTTTGTGGCCTTTGTTTGCCAGTGAGGCCGCCAAAAGAGAAGTGACCATGCTCTTTCCGACGCCGCCCTTGCCAGAGATTACGGCAATGGTGTGCTTGAAACTTGTGAGTTCATGGGGCTTCAACTTTTCGATTTTTCCGCGAGAGGCGCAGTTTTCTTCATTGCAGCCTTCGCATTCGTGATTGCAGTTTTCTTCGCTCATTTTTTAACCTTTCTTAAGGATTATACAAACTTAGGATAACAAAGTCATGATAGATGAACGAAATAAGCCTCTTGACACGAGTAGTATATTAACAAGGTGCAACAAATCGGTGAAATAGCCCTAGACTCCCTCTTGGACTCGTTAAAAATTCTAGCCTTCGCGTTCGTCCTCTACGTCATCCTTTCTTTTTTCGAGGGCAAGATCGCCTCGTTATTAGAGAAAAACAAACGCTGGGCGCCGTTTTTCGGCTCTTTGGCCGGCGCCATTCCGCAATGCGGGATTTCCGTCGTTGGGGCGGACTTATACACAAAACGCCATATCAGCATGGGGACTTTGGTGGCCATATTCGTGGCTTGCAGCGATGAGGCCCTGCCGATTTTCTTCCAGGATTTCTCCAACAACAAATGGTATATGGTCTTTCCAATGCTTCTTATCAAGATCATCGGGGGCTTCGTTTTTGGCTATCTGGTCGACATGATTAACACGAAAGACGACAAAGAAGTCGAGGAGCACCTTGAAAACTGCGAGGGCAAGAGCCAATCCCACATCGGATGCTGCGGGCACGAGATCGAAGGAAAAGACGAGGGCCCATGGCATGAGCATTTGATTCACCCTCTCGTTCATTCGCTGAAGATCTTCGTTTACGCCTTCGTGATTTCCTTTGCCTTTGGCTGTCTTATTGAGATGGTGATAGGGGAGGAGAACCTTCAGAACTTCATGGAAGCCAACCGTTACCTCTCGCCTCTATATGCCGTTTTGGTCGGTTTGATCCCTAACTG
>DHAP01000022.1:10751-12830 GCA_002397465.1 Caryophanales bacterium UBA4951
GGTTTAGCCGTTAACGCCGGGCTTGGGCCTCTCTATTTGTTCAAAAACAAAAAGACCCTCAAAGAGGCCTTCATCATCATGGTGATACTCATCGTGGCGGGCTTAAGTTTGGGCTACGCTTTCATTTGGGTGGCCTAAAGGGTAATATTCATAGCGATGAAACCAGAAAAAGACAATAAGCATACCGTTCAAAGGGAAAACAGGACCGGAGAGGACATCGACATGCTCCGTGAAAGAGAAAGCGATCCCCAATCCGGCGAATACGGATCCGACTCTTACAAAGACAACTATGATGCCGCTTAATCTGATACCGACCGCCTTTTTGATTGACTACGCTTCTTTTGGCGACCCACTTTGGCTTTTGGCCACCTCGTACATCGACAAACTCGTCAAAGAAAACCATGAGATTTTCCGTCATGACATGCCGCGTTATGAAATAAAGAGCTGCAATGGATGTGGCTCTTGCTACAGCAAAGAAGTGGCTTGCTCTTACCTCGACGATTTCAACAAGATACCACCTGAGATCCTTTTCTCTGATGAGGTTTATCTCTTCGGCGAAGGCCCTTTGTCACCCGCTTTTCATAACGCCCTCTCCAAATTCGAGGTCTTTCCGCATTCAAGCAAGAAAGCCCATGTCCAAAAATTCGTTTTCGTTTATATCGGAAAACTATCAAATGACGATGAAAAACTTGTGAATAAGGCCGCTGAGATGCTTTCCTGCAAACTGAGCCTTCTTCAATTTAAAGACGTCGATGAGGCCAAGGCCTTTTTAGACATCCAATAATTTGAGCAAAGCCTTTAAGAAAGAGACGTTGTTTTCTTTTGAGGAATATTTAAGTGGCGGCAAGTGGACGAAAAGGGCGGTTTTGACGTTCTTCAGGCCAAGATAATAAACCTCGTTGCAGATGAAACGCCCGGCATCATGTGACACCTCGACGTCAAACCCTTCGTTTTGCAAAGCCGACGACAAAGAAGCCAATTGAAGATTTGTAGATAGGATTTCATCGCCGCCATCGATGATTTTCTTGCCGTTTAGCATGATGCCGTCTTCGTCTACGCATTTGGCGCCCATAAGGTTATAGGCCCTTTCCTCAAGGCTGATTTTCTTTCTTTGAGAGGCTAAGCCAAACGAGATGGTCAAAGAAGGCTTTGTCTCCTTTATTTTTTTTCGAGAAGCTTTTTGGCGTTTTTGTATGAGACTGGGAGAACGATTGTGGCCACATCGATGAAATCACTGTCTTTAATCAGCTCTTTTGAGGGGTTGACCGAGTTATCCAAAAACGGCTCAAAACCTGTCAATAAAGTTTTCATGCATTCATTCTAGACTACTATAAAAAAGTGTATAGTAATCATATGAACGAAGACCAGCAAAAAGACTTAGCCATGGGGTTTCTTAAAGGAAGAGCCCAGCAAAAATTCTACCTTTATTCCTATATTTTCATGATCGTCATCGCCTTGTTGGACATTTTGTTGGCTGGCATCGGGATGATCGTTGACCTTGAGAAAGGCCTCAATTACGTCTGGTACTATTTAGCCATCGGTTCGGGGCTTGTGAGCCTCTTGTTGCTCGCTTGGCTGAGCGCCTTGTATTTCGTCGGGGCCGATGAGGCTCCTTCGTCAGCCCGCATCAAATGCGTCAGCGTCATCAGGGTTCTCATCAGGCTCTTCAATGTGCTGAACGGGGTTTTCTTCTTGGTTCTCTCGGTTGTTTACAAAGACAGCCAATCCAATGGCTGGAACGGTTTCATGAAGGGATACGGAATCGTCATCATCGTCATCGAAGCCATCATGTTCGTCTATGCCTTATGGAAAAACGCCTGGATCAAAGAAAACCCCGGACGTTACGTGAGTCCGACTTATCCGGTCTATCCTTCCGAAGGCGCAAAAGAGGAAACGAAAGTATCCTCTAAAAAAGAAGAGAGAAAGGTCGAACACACTGAAATCAGGCCGGCGATAGAAAACAAAGAGGAACCGGCGATGATCGAAGTGAAGAGCACACCGAAGAAAAAAGCCTCGAAGAAAGAGAAGAACAAGTAAAAAAGCACCGACCGGTGCTTTTTATTTTAAAACTCCTAGGTG
>DHAP01000002.1:0-793 GCA_002397465.1 Caryophanales bacterium UBA4951
ACTTATCGTTGACTACTGCATAAATCAGCCTCCCACTGAAAGAAAATCCCCGAAACGGAACAATATGCAACGCAACCGCGCCTCGTCTCTCTGTCTTTGCGATCAGTAGGTCTTCGGTCTGAATTCGGAAGGCGGCAACAAAACGATAAATCACCGACACGACGATGCAGTCAGTTTTTTATTGGCTAAATAGCTTGAAAATGCGAGTTAAAGGTAACGCTTTCTAAATTTTTCATTAAAGAGGTGCCGCTAACTCTTGTTTAAAGCGAGAAACCATTTCCCAGAAGAAAATCCCTGACCAATTGGAGATGTTTGATTCCGTTTTGCGATAGATCGGCCGGATCCATGGAAATGACATATTTTGGGAACGCTTCTTTGATTTGAAGCAGAGGTGAGAATTCCCTTTCTTCTGTTTCTTTTTCTGGCATGAGATAAGCGGCTTGGACATAAGCAAGCTTGGAACCCTTGCTGACGACAAAATCAATTTCGGCATTTGGGATGACTCCGACTTGCACGTCATATCCTCTGGCCAGCAATTCGTTGTAGATGATCGTTTCGACCATTGAGGAATAATCAATCCGTGCTCCAGGGGAATAAATGTTTTTCAAAGCAGGATCGGTGATGTAACTTTTTTCGTAGAATTGGAGAGCCTGTTTTCCTTGGATATCATAACGATGACAAAGAGAAACGATCTTGCCTTCTTGAATTAGCCTTAGGTAGCGGGCAATGGTTGTTGTCCTGGCCATAATATGCTCATTCTTCAAATATTTGACAATCGATCTAGCCGAGAAAG
>DHAP01000002.1:971-66038 GCA_002397465.1 Caryophanales bacterium UBA4951
ATAATTTCGTCAAGAACAGAGCGCGTGTAAAGATCAGATTCTTCCTCACCGGTATAGTCGAATCGTTTGGGGAACCCACCCAAGCGGAAATAATCCTCGATCGACAAAGGCTCGGCGTGTGGGTTTTTGATTCTTTGATAAGCAAGGGCCTCTCGATAAGAGAATGGCATGATATTGAACTCAATGTAGCGGCCCGTAAGTTTGGTCGCGAGTTTGCCGCTTAAAAGATAAGAGTTGCTCCCCGTAATGAAGATCGAGAAATTTCCTTCGAGACGGAATGATTCGAAACTTTAAGAAACACAACCCACACAGCCCGAGTGCCTTTGCAATCAGCAGGCCTTCAATCCAAATCCGGAAGGAGGCACCAAAACGAGAAATCACCGATGCTATGCAGGCCTCGGTTTTTTGCTAACCATTAAAAAAGCCTTGATAAGCTTCATAAAACAGTTGGCAAACGTTTCAGGCCTTTTATGAACTTTCTGTCTACTTAAATGGCGATATATACTTTCAAAGAGACAAAAACATTGAAAATGTCTATCTGAAAATATACTATGGCCTTATGGTAGACAAAAAAGAACTTTCAACCTATCATCGTTTTTTCTCTCTTCCGTCTGAGGCGTTCGATGCTTATCTTACCCAAAGTAAGAAGGAAGGCGTCGTCTTTCCTCTTCGACTCAATAGTGAGGACGTTTTCTATCATCGGACCAACTCTCTTTCTGATTCCTTGATCTTGCTTGCCTCCCTGGAAGGTGATTTCCGCCAGCTTGAGGGGAGTCTCTCGGCAATTGCCCAAGACGAGCTGATCCGAACTTGCCTTGTCGAAGAGGTCTATCAGACCAATCTCATCGAAGGGGTCCATTCGACCAGGAAAGAGATCTTCCGTCTCCTGGAGGATTTTGCCAATGCGAAAAAAGGCAAAATCATCTCGATAGTTAACAAATACCGTATTTTGCTGGAACAGGGGTTCTCGCCAATCCAGAGTCTTGATGACATCCGCCATCTTTATGATGTCTTGATGGAAGGGGCCATCATGAAGAAAGACCGTCCTGATGGCGTTCTTTTTCGCAAGGACAGCGTGTCCGTTACCAACGGAGTTATGAGCCTTCATGAGGGTTTGTATCCCGAAGAGAGGATTGAGGAAGCCCTACAGGTTGTCTTATCGCTCTTAAATGGAAAGGACTTCACTTTCTATGAACGGTCCGCCATCGCTCATTATCTTTTTGAGTACGCCCACCCGTTTTATGACGGGAACGGAAGAATGGGACGTTACATCCTTTCCCTTTACGCCTTGGAAGAGAAGCCAAAAGCTTTTGCTTTTCGTATCGCGGCGAGCATCGGCGAGGGCAAGGCCAAATACTATCGCGCATTCAAGGAATACCAAGACGTCCGCAACCACAACGATTTGGCTACTTTCGTTGGTCCGATGCTTGATTTTTACATCGCTGATTACCGTCATTTGATCAAGGAAATTCAGGACAAGAAAGCGGAAGTCGCCCTTTGGCAGGGCAAGATCCTTTCCTGGAATCTTTCGAAAGGCGAAAGGAAGACCGCCGCCGTTCTTTCCGAAGGGAGTGTTTGGTCAGTTTATGGGGTGAGCAAGAGCGCCCTTGCCATAGCCGCAGGCTTGGATGAACGAAGCGTTCAAAGGCATTTGGCCTCTCTCGAGAAAAAGAAACTAGTCCTTCGCCAGAAAATCGGCCGGCAAACCTATTTTCGCCTCTCCAATAGCTAAACGACTGGCGTAGTTATTACGATCTTACGGGTCACAAAGAAAAAGTCGTGATGATCGACCGCTGAAACGCATCATTATCATGTAGATAAAACACGAAAATTGTTTATAAAGTCAAATTACAAGGCAAAATTAAGAAATTTCTTATGTTATAAACAAAATATTTGTTTAAAGCCGACTTCGAGTTACATCTTTTCGAAAAATAGTGACTTACCGCTCGCCAAGAACCGTTATGGTGACGTCAATAAGCGTGAGCGTGCTTATTTGTGTCTGAATCAGCGTTAAGGGGAATGTGGTATGAGTGGAATAGATGAAACAATCGGAAGCTTCTTTAGCCTACTACAGAAAAACGCCGGAGGGTTCTTCACCCCGTTTTTTCATATCGTCAGTTATCTAGGCGATTATGGGATAGCGTTCATTCTCGCTATTGTGGTTCTTATGGTCTTCAGGAAGACGAGAAGATGCGCTTTGATCGCCTTATTAGCTATCGGGTTTGGATTCTTGGTCACCAATCTCATCCTTAAGAACGTCATAGCCCGCCCACGTCCATTCGCGGAGACCGACAGCCCATTTTATGGCTGGTGGGTCGCTGCCGGTTCGATGAAGGAATCAGGGTATTCGTTCCCTTCTGGTCACACGACATTAGCCATGGCTTTTGGATTCTCTTTGTTCCTATATTTCCCGAAACGTTATTCTTGGTCTTTCTTGATTATCCCGGTTTTGATGGGTTCCTCGCGTCTATATTTTGCCGTTCACTATGCGACTGACGTCTTAGGTGGGTTCCTCGTGGGCGCCGTAGTGTCCGTTATCGCATACTTCTTGGTCAAGTGGCTCGGGCGTTATAAGAAATTCGATTCTCTCTTCCCTCCAAGGGAAGAACAAAGACAATGATAAGAAAACCCCCTCGTCCTTTATGGATAGGGGGTTATTTCGTTAGACTCGGCCCTTATTTAAGGACTTTGTAGGAGAGCCACCAGTCGAGGGCTTTGACCTCGCCTTTTTTGATCATCTCCTCGCGGGCTTTCTTGGCGGTTTCGTCGCCTGGTGGCGGAAGGATGACGACGTCTTTTCCAAAGAACTCGTTGTTAGGATAGTTCTCAGGGGCGGCGACGTGGTTCTTGTCGGCGACCTGAAGGGCGTTCAAGGCGCGTTTGATCTCGTTGATGGAGCGGCCGACTTCCTGTGGGTAGTACATGGTTAGGCGGAGCGTGCCATTCGGATCGATGATGAAGACGGCGCGGACGGTATTGGTGCCTTTGGCCTCATGGATCATGCCAAGGGCTTTGGCAACCTTTCCTAATTCGTCAGCGATGACGGGGAATCCGATTTCCTTGCCGGTCTTCTCTCCGATGAACTCCGTCCACTTCATGTGGGATTGGAGTTGGTCGACGGAAAGGCCGATGAGTTCGGTGTTCATGGCTCTGAACTCTTCTAGATGCTGGTTGAAGGCGATGAACTCCGTGGTGCAGACTGGGGTGAAATCACCTGGGTGAGAGAAGAGAACCACCCATTTGCCGGCATAGTCTTCCGGCAGGTTCTTTTTTCCGAAGGTCGTTTTGACCTCGAAGTGGGGGAACTTCTCCCCAAGTAGCGGCATAGAGACGTATTGTTCCATATTTACCTCCTTATATTAAGTAATGGATTTTTTGTTTTCGGGGTATTGCTACCTCGTGGATTAATGAAAACAATTATCAATAAATAAAGCAAAGGAAACGCTCTACATAAAAAAGCCCAGCCTAGTGGCTGGGCCCGGGGGCGTGTCTTTCTTACTTCGAAGTGGAAGTCTCGCTCTTGCTCACTAAGACGTAGCTGATCGTCTCAACGCCATCGGTGGTGGTGACCACTCTCTGGTATTTGCCGACGAAGAGCATCGATCCGAGGATGGCGACTTTGACGTCGTAGTAGGTGTTTCCGTCTTCTTCATAACGGGAGACCGCCATCTTCTCGGTCAATGAGGCATAGACCATGTCGCATTCATTGTCTTCTTCGTCCGTGTTGATGAGGTATCTCTCGATCGCGCCGTTTTGGATGGAGGTGTAGCCATAGGCTTCCTCTTTCTTGCCATCTTCAAGGACGCTGACTTGCTCGACGGCCAAGAAGGAGGACTGTCCTAAGAGGGCGAATGAGGAGAAGTCAGAGACTTCAGTCTCGGTGACCCCGTCTTCGACCTCAGTCTCGGTGACCGTCATCTTCTCGCTGAAGAAGCGGTACTCGGTCGACTCGATGACGGCGAGTCCTTGCTTCCACTCGCCAACCATGCTGGCGCCTTCATCATCGTCATAGTAATCAAACTCCATGCCTTCGCTTAAGAGGCTATCGAAGGCTCCGGTGGCAAAGCCATATCCGTGGAGGTGTTCTTTCTCGTCATCGCTTTCGCCGTCATTTGTCTCGACGCTGACATCGCCAGAGGCCTGAACGTCGACGCTTCCGGAAGTTGGATCGTTGAAGTATAGATATATCTTCTCAACGCTTCCATCAGGGAGGGTGTAGACGACTTCTTCTTCATTCGCGTAATCCTCTTTGTCAGAGGTGAGTGAGTTGGTATCGACGGAGTAGGAATTCAATGAGAGGGCGTCGAAGCTCGACAATGAGGCTCCGATGTTGTTGGGATCAAAGTCGATTGGGGACTTTGACTGTTTATGTTGGGCTTTGAGATACTTGCTTTTTGCGGTGTTATTGACAAGCAAGGCTGCAGAAACGACTTCCTTCTCCATTGATGTTGGCTGTTTGGAGGTGTTGTCTGTGGCGGCGCATCCGGTGAGGAGGCACATTCCTAAGGCGGCGATCGACAGGGCGGCTAATTGTTTTTTCATGGTTTTTTCTTTCCTTTGCCCTTATGACGTAACGGAAAGGCAAGATGTTGGAAAAACTTTAGTCCTCTTTTATTACATATGAACCATAAGTGTAGGTTCTTTCGCCATTATTGTAAGAGAGTGAAATCTTGCCAACAAAGATGCCATAGATGCCATATGTCGTTTCGCTTTCTTTTTTGACGTGGAAATAGCCGCCGGAGTTATCTTCGAGGAGATAGTATTTGGCTTCAACGATCGGGGTTATCCCATCCTCTTCGAGCAAGGCGGTCGAGAAAGTGGTCGTGAGCTTGCCCTCCTCAAAGATGTTATATGAGAAGTAGAAGAGGCCTTTGCTCTTCTTTTGGCTGACGCTGACTTTATGCTCATCATCGGATGAGGTGAGAATGACCTCAAGGTCCTCATAGCCATCGGTGGTGACGTTGGCGCCCGTGAGGAAATAAGTGCTCTCGTCATCCTCGACGATCTCACCGGATAAGCTCTTCCAGACTTCCCCGGAGAAGGTCACGTTGAAATAGAGCATCCCCATCTCACCGAGGTCGGATCTATAGGTATAGGTGCCATTATTGGTGACGAAGCTGCCTTCATAGACGTCATAGTTTTCGTCGCTGCTGGAGAAAGCGTCGCGGACAGAGGACTCCATGATCTCATAGGCGTCGACTTCCTCTTCGAAACGCTTGTAGAAGATGTCTTCGTTGTCGTCGTCATCATCGCTGTCATTCTCTTTATAGACATGTTTGGCGTTTGAGAGGTTGCTGGCACTAGAAAGAGCCTGGCTCTTCTTTAATAAAGGATATAAGGAAGAGACCTCATAGGTGAAAGTCGCGGCCTGGTTCTTCAAAGGCGAGACGTTGATGTCGCTCAAGCTTCCGATCGGCTCGCTAGATGACTCTACGGCCGGGGCGTTGTGGCTGACGGGGATATAGATGGCAAAGGCCACAAGGAGAGCCGCACAGGCTCCTAGCGCGCTATAAAAAGGAACGCGGTAGCTCTTGACGGGCTTCGCTTTGGCCGTTTCTTCATGGTACTTCGAAAGGATGTCCTGGGCCGAGGTCTTGATCTCGTAGGATGATTTGAGGCCATCTTTTAGATTTGATTCAAATTTGTCATCCATTTTTTGTCCAATCCTTTCTTTAATTTATCGAGGGCGACGCTGTAGGTATAGGTGAGAGTCCCGACTGGCCTATTGAGGCTTTTGGAGATTTCCTTGAAGCTCATGTCGGAGAGTATCCGTAAGGTGAATACCTGAAACTCGAATGGCGATAAGAGCTTTTTGATCTCGAGGAGCAAGGGGCCTGATTCATCGATTGGGGGATCATCGTTCCCAATCACGTCGGAGACGCCTTCGTCATCGAGCTCAACGTTCTTCTTTCGTTTTCGTAGCTCGTCTATCGCAAGGTTCTTCGCGCTGCTGCAGAGGTAGGAGTAGGGGTTGAGGTGGACTTTGAATGTCGAGACGTTCTTGAGAAGGCTGACATAGGCGTTCTGGAGAATATCCTCCGCCTCCGCGTTCTCGCGCACGTATGAGTAGATGAGAAAATACACCTTCTCCTTGGTCAATTCGTAAAACGATGCGAATTGGCCTTCAGGGTCTTTGAGGAAGAGTTTGGAGGCTTCCTTGATGGCGTTTTTCTCTGACTCTAGCATGCTCCCCCTCATTTCTATGACGTAATGGACCTCCATTTTGTTGGAAAAAACCACAAAAGGCAAGCCTACCTAAACAAAAAGAAGCGGATTAGTCGAACCATTCCGCTTCTTGTAAATATGATAAACGCCTATTATTTGCTCTTTATGGCCTTAGGAGCCTTGGGGCAGAATGTCTTCTTTTTAGTGATAGGAAGAGTGACGAACAAGACGAAATAAACGACCGAGAAGATGAACAAGACATAACAGCCGGTGTCCGCCATGTTGGTGCCGTTTTGATTGGTGGCGCCAGTCAACAAGATGGTGTTGACAAGCGAAACTACGAGATTGGCAAGATTGAGGCCAAATGACCAGAACCAGAAAGTCCTTCTGGAAGTGGGGTCAAGCCATAAGCCAATGCTCAAGAGAGCGGAGGATAAGAACAAAAGAGTTTCAATCCAGGCCCCGATGGTTGGCCAAGCGCTGATTTTGAAGAGGGTTTGATAGAAATCGAATCCAGCCGACATTGAGAGCTGGGAACCTATTATGACATCTGTTTTGAAATACGAAAGGAACGAGAGGACGATGGCAATCACGATAGCGGACATGCAGTAGATGAAGGCCCCGTAGTAACGTTTCCCGATGCCTTTTTCCTCAAGGCTGGGGTTTCTGGCCACCACGACGGTCGAGACATTCGTGTCCGGATTCTTTCTTTCGCCATTGATGATCTCGTCGATTCCGACTTTATAGAAAGAAGCCAGTTTCTCAAGCGTGGCGATGTCGGGCACCGAGTCGCCGCTCTCCCATTTGGAGACTGCTTGCGGTGAGACTTGAAAAATATCCGCCTCATCCTGCTGACGAAGGTTCTTTTCGTTTCTCAGCTTGGTTAAAAACGTCCCCATTTTCATTTTGTCCATCGTGATGCCTCCTTGGCTCGTAACCATCTTCATCTCAAGGTGGCCTCATAGCAACAAACCCTTCCTTGAAATGAGTCAACCGATAGTTGAGTTGCTTAAAAAAGCATAGATTAGATGGGACGTTTTGTATAGGTAATTATTAAGGAAACAAAAGCAAAAAACTATTGTTATCAATCTTTTTTCTTCATTATCAAAAGATAAGAGGAGTCATCTTCGGAAGCTAAAACAGTGGAGAAATGGTCTTGATAGTAATGGCTTTCTTCAAGTGGTGAGGCAATATCCCGGGAGATGCTTGGGCAGATGGAGTCATGATGCTTCCTTAATTGTTCCCTGGACAAAGAATGGACGATGGCAAACCTTCCGCCTTTACGCAGGACTCTGTTCAAGGCCTCGGATAGTTTTTCTGGCTCAAGAAAGTGGGGATAGGCGTTATAGATGACCACATAGTCATAGGCACTATATTCCTCATCAAGGAGAAAGTCGCCTTGCCTAAAGACGGCCCACGGACGCCCTTCGTATTTTTTCTTGGCTTCCTCAATCATCTTCTTTGAGAGGTCAATCCCATAAACCGTCTCATTCGAATAGGCGTGGATGAGCCCAGTGACGACACCGGTCCCACAAGCCACGTCAGCGACCTTTTCGCCTTTCTTGATCTCGAGTTTGTCCATGAGGGTTTTGATCTTCATGGAATTACCGTTCTCAAAAGAGTCCCATTTAGGGGCCAACTCATCGAAGAATTCTTGTATTGCCTTATTGTCCATGTTAATTCTCATGAGGCGAAGAAGGTCGCGGTGTCGATCTTTTGATAGCCGCCGAAGCTATTCGGGTAGGCTTTGATCTCAGTCGCCAATTCTTTGCCCAAGAAGGCTTTGGTGATCTCGTTTGTCTTATCGTCGATGTTGATGTCGGTGAAAAGGTCAGGATAGACCACTTTGGCGTTGTACCAGGTATTCACAAGGGCCAACTCGACGTTTGTGTAGTAGGCGTTATAGGCCATTTGGAGATAGACCTCGCTATTGTTCCAGGCTTTGCAGGTAGAGAAGATAGTGTTGTCTTCTTTATACTTCGGCTTGATGTTTTTGACCGCGGCCGAGTCGATGATCATGACGTCGATGTCGCTTCCGATGGAGACGAATTTTTCTTTTTCGATCTTCTGGACGCCATCGGTGGCCAACCCCGATACGACGTTGGTGATATTGGCGACATTGAATGGCTCATAGTTTTGGGAGGTCATCAAATAGTCGGTGGTGCCCCAATTGCCCAAGCCACAGATATAAACCTTCTTGCTTGGGGTCACATCCTTGGTTCTTGAGACGATCTCATCCTTCTCGCTCTTGATGAAAGAGTTGAGGGTGTTGGCTTTTTCCTCTTTGCCAAAGATGGTGCCAAGCAAGTCGATGCTATCGGCGATTGACTGGTCAAAAACGCCTTTTGAGCCATATTTGACGGTGATAACCGGGACGCCGACTTGTTCTTGGAGGGCATCTTCCTTGGTGACGTCCTCATATTCGGAGATGACGATGTCAGGGGTGCAAGATAGGATCTTCTCGGCTTCGGCGGTCTGGGCGTTCGGGCCTCCGACCCCGCATGAAGGGGGCTTGGAGAAGACGTCTTTGTTGGCGATGAAGTATGGTCTAGCCACCCCATCGAACATCTTTGGGCGGGAGCTTAAGGACTCGTTATCGATGTCCTCGACTCCAGAAAGGATATTGACGTCTCCGACATAAGAATATAGACGGAGGGCACCGGCCCCGATGCAAACGACGCGTTTATATGATCCTGGCTTGATGGTGATTTCCCTGCCGACCATATCGATGACGGTTTTTTCTTCGCTAGCAGAAGTGGTCGGCGTCTCGCTCGTTGCGATGTCCTCGCTGCTAGTCGTGGTTGGCGTGCAGCCTGAAAGGGCCATGCAGGTAAAGGCCAAAGCGAATAACGGAAGCTTATTTTTCATCTTCGTTTCCTCCTATCGTGATGAACCGTTTTTTATTGACCGTCTCAATCGAGACATCAATTCCATAGATGTCGGATATCGTCTTTTCGGAGATGATTCCCTCATCTCCCGAGTATTTGATGGCCCCATTTTTCATGAGGAAGAACCTATCCCCGAAGTTCATGGCCAAATCCAGATTATGGATGGAGACGAGAACGCTGATGCCACGGTCACCATGGGCGATCTTCCTCGCTTCTTGAAGGATCAAGTGCTCATTGGCGATATCAAGGTTCCCGGTTGGCTCATCGAAGACCAGCAACTTCGGTTCTTGCGATAAGGCCCTTGCGATGGCCACCTTTTGCTTCTCGCCGCCGGACAAGGAGTTGACGTTTCGGTCTTTGAAGGCCGTTAGGCCGGTCTCCTCTATCACCTCATCGACGGCTTTTTTGTCTTCTTCTTTCGGGAAGAAGCCGAACCTGCTGAGGCGGCCTGAGAGAATCGTGTCATAGACGCTTAAATCGCCAAAAGAGATGCTCTGAGGGACATAGGCAATGGTCCTGGCCCTTTCTAGGTGCTTCATTTTGTCAAGGTTGCTTGAGTCAAAAAGCATCTCTCCGCCAAAAGGATGATAGACGCCGACCAAGAGTTTGAACAAAGTGCTCTTGCCAGAGCCATTGGGTCCTAACAAGATGCCGACTTCCTTCTCTTTTAAGGAAAGATTCAGCCCGTTGAGGACCAAGGGACTCTTTTTGGAATATCCGAATTTGAGGTTTTCGATCTCTAGCATGATTCGGCCCTCTTTTTCGAGAAGATGATATAAAGGAAGAACGGTCCGCCGATGAGCGAGGTGATCGCGCCGACTGGAAGCGCGCTTCCATTGCCGATGGCTCTGGAAACGGTGTCGGCCAAAACAACCAAGATGATGCCGCCAAGGATTGAGGCCGGGATCAAGAAACGGTGATCCTGCCCCAGTATCTTTTTCATGACATGCGGGGCGATGATGCCGACGAAACCGATGACGCCAAGGAAAGAGACACAGACGGCGGTAATCAAACTAGCGAGGAGCAAGGAGACAAAACGGAAGGGCTCAACCGAAACGCCGACGCTGCGGGCGACCTCGTCGCCGCTCAATAAGGCGTTGTATTTCCAAGACGAGAACATGAAGTAGCAAGATGAGACAAAGACCACGACGGCCATTATCAAGTCGCTGGAGTAAGTGGCTCTTCCCAAGTCACCGAAAGTCCAGATGACGGCAGCAGAGAGACCGACGTCGGTGGCGTAGTATTGGAGGATGGTGGTGGCCGCGCTCCAGATGGAGCCGATGGCCACGCCAGCCAAGACGACCGCGTTAGGTGAGAAGGAACGAAGTTTGCACAAGCCAAGTATCAACAAGACGGAAACGGCCGAGAAAAGGAAAGCGACCAAAGAGGTCGAGTATAAATTGATGCCTGAGGTGTAGGAAGATAAGTTGTTGCCGGTTGAGAGATAACCGCCGGCCGCGATGACTATCGAGACGTTGGCGCCGAAGACGGCGGCGTTAGAGACGCCTAAAGTCGAAGGGGAGGCCATGGCATTTCCCAAACTCGTTTGCATGATAAGGCCCGAGACGGCTAAGCCAGCTCCTGCGATGATGGCGGCCAAGATCCTTGGGATCCTGATGTTCCAGATGATGCGGATGTTGGAATCGCTGCCTTGCTTGAACAAAGCGGCAAAACCATCACTCAAACTCATGTTGGACGAGCCGACGAAGAGACAAGCCACCGACAAAAAAAGCGCTATGATGAACAAGATCAATAGAATCAGCCATTTACGTTTTACGCTCAACTGTTTGCTTTCTGACATATTTTCCTTAAGGAATATAGCACAGAAGAGAAGATAAAAGATATTAATATGAATAATGTATTGTTTTTATTATATTTAAATGGACGTTAACGAACATAGTGTTCTATAATATCCACAAATAAGAGGCAAACATGGACAAAAGAATCATCAAGACGAAAGAAGCCATTCATAAAGGCTTCTATGACATTCTCGAGAAGAAAGATTATGACGCGGTGACGATTCAGGACATCCTCAATGAGTCAGGGGTCTCCCGTTCGGCTTTCTATGCGAACTTCAAATCCAAAAACGAGGTCCTTTTATCCATTACGTCCGATATTTTTGATCATGTCTTTTCCCATAAGCTTGACGAAGAGAAAACCCATGACTTTTCAAAGAGCAACATCCTCGACTACTGGCAGTACATCGAGCACTATCTATATCACCTTTCCGAAGAGAAGGAACTCGTCAAAGCCATCTTGAAAAACAGCTGCCGCAGCGTCTTCCTCAAAGAGACCAAGGAAAAGATCGACCCCCTCTCCAAGATCATCATCGGGGATCAGGGCGAGAAGTATGAAGGAATACCGATGGCTCTCTCAACCGATTCTTTGACGGAGACGATAATCCTCTCGAGCGAGTATTGGCTCTCCAACGACTGCAAGGAAAACCCCGAGACGATTGTCTCCTATATCAAAACCATCAGCGGCTGCAAATAAACCGTTTTATCTTTTTACCAGGAGAGGCTGATCCGGTTGTTTTCGATTTTGTATGTTATCCGATAAGTGGCGTAACATGTCGGATTGCTCTCCATGCCTTCGATGGCAAAGGTGCTGATGATATGGCCATTATTTGAGCTAAATGATAAATCCGTTAAGGAAAAGCGGGGATTTTCTTTCTTGTAGTAGTGGCGGTATCCTGAACAAATGATGCCCTCAATCGTCTCATCCCTCGTCTGTAGTTCTTCATCATTCCAGATGTCGAGATATTCTTTCTCGTATAGAGTGGTGTCACCTAAAGTGACGGTTAGTTTGGCTTTGCTAGAGACGTCTTTCATCTTAAGACCATCTCCGCTAGATGAGCCTTCTATATAGACATCGGTGTCCCCGTTCATCATTGCAAAGCCCACGAACTGAGTGAAAGAGACGTCGTCAAGGCTTTGGGAGTTCTTAGGAAAGACGAATGATGTCTTAGCCCCGATTAACTCAGGTTCACTAGAAGAGCCCTGCCAAAAATAGCCGTTCTCGGCGGTGTAGATCGAACTATCGACCGCGTACTTGATGCCGATAGGTAGGACGATTGCCAAAACAAGGCAGGGTATGGCGATGGATAGAACAAGCTTGGTCTTTGGTTTTCTCTCAAACTTAGGCGTTTGCCCAGGGAAGAGCTTCTCCCAGTTTTGGGCATAGGTGGCCTTGATTCTTTTTTGAAGGGCAATCGTATTCATTTGAGTTCCTCCTTTATTTCGTTAAGGGCTTCCCTATATTGTTTCTTGAGCGTGGAGATGGGCTTCGAAAGAATGGCCGATATCTCGTTCCAGGAAAAAGAGAAGACCAGACGGAGGCCGATTATCTCTTTGTCCTCCTTGCTGAGCGTGTAGGGCAACAAGGAATCCAAAGGTTCACTAGAAGGTGAAGCCTCCTCTTCGATAGAGAAGAGATACTCCATCTTGGAGTTTTTCTTCGCGATGTCGATGGCTACGCTTTTGGCGGTCAATAGGAGATAACTTTGAAGGGCTTTGGGCTCCTTGATGGCATCTTTGTTGTTCAATAGCCTCAAGAATGTTTCCTCATAAGCATCGTCAGCGTCCTCTTTGGTTTTGGTATAGGAAAAGATGACGAAATAGAGAAGGTCATGATAAGCCGTGTAGACTTCCTCTATGGCTTTCTTGTCCCCGGCGATAAAGGCTTTGGCGGTTTCCTTTGTGACTTTCACTTGTTCCCCTATGATAGATAAGACGATTTTAGCATTTGAATCGTATAAGAAAATTTATCGATGATCGTTATCGAATAGTGTACTGATAAAGGAAAACGATGGCAATCGCTGCGACTTTTTATAAAGAAGCTGAATCAAATCACTTCTTTGGCTGTTCTTTGTTTTCGGCCAAATTCGAGAGGATCTGTTTGAACTGCTCGGGGTTCGCGGCATCCTGAGGATGGGTGATGAGCCTTGAGCTGATAACCAACTGGTTGTATGGGTAATCAACATTATTCTTAAAGAAGAGCTGGGCATAGGCTTTGTTCATGTCTCTTTCGGCTTGGAAGCGGTTCTCTTCTTTGCAGTGGCAGACAATCTTCAGTTCCATGCCGCAGTCGGCAAGGCTTGAAACCCCAACGTATTTCGGGGCGTCCATAGCGCCGGTGATGCTCTTTTTGATCTCGCTGGCGTTGTCTTCGATTAGCTTCTCGACCCTTTCAAGGTTCTCATCATAGTCGATGCATATCTTGCAGACGGCCAATGACGGGCAGTTCGAAAGGTTGACGACGGTCGAGATCTGCGAGTTCTTGATGGTCTTGATGTTGCCTGATGCGTCTTTGATTTTTGTGGCGGTCAAACCAATCTCATCGATGGTGCCTCTATAATCGTCGATGACGACGATGTCGCCGACATGGTATTCATATTCGAAGACGATGTTGAGCCCGGCGATGACGTCGGAGATGAAGGACTGAGCCCCTAAGCCAAGGATGAGGGTGACGATGCCTAAGCTGGCGAGCAAGGTTGCGACGTCAGTGCCCCAGGCGCCTAGGACGCATAAGATGATGGCGATGATGCCAACCCATTTGATGATGGAAGCGATGAGAGAAGAGACGGTCTTGCCCTTGTTGCTCTTTTTTCCGATGGCCTTCACGATGAGCTGGAGGATTTTGCTCAGCATTCCGATGCCGATGATGATGCAGGCGGAGATGATGAAGTTGTTGGCGTTGTCGCTGAACCATTTTCCGATGGCCACGAATCCGTTCTCGCTGTCACCGAACAAGTCATAGCCGCTGCCCCAGATCTGGCGTCCAAAGAGGACGATGAAGAGGGCGGCGATTCCCACGACCCAGAGGATGATGCTCAGAACGAACTTCCATTTTTCCTTGGTTGTTTTGGCTTCCCAAGAAGACTGCTTTTTTGTTGTTTGTTTTTCCATAAGTTTGTTTTCCTTTATTTAGATACCGGCTTCAATGCTTGCTATCGTTTTTTCGATGCTTCCTCCTCCTGGGCTGTCGCCTGGGTCAATCGAATCGACGACGAATGACAAGGTATAGAGTCCGCCTGGCTTGTCGAGGACATAGACATCGTGGGTGCCGACCTCAACGTTATACAAGCTAAAGACCTTTTCATCATTTTTGATGAAGACGAAACGGTAGTTGCTCCAATAGGAGAAGTCATTGGCTATGTCTAACGTATATGTGGCATAACCATCGACGAGGCAGTGGCAGTTCCAGCTGAGGCCATAATAGGCGGTCCTCTTCACGTAGGCTGGGGTGTGGATGGTCGAGGTGTAGTAGGTCTTGACGCTGTTACGCTCAACGCCCTTGACCTTGACTAGATATTCGGTGTCATAGTCGAGTTCCGAAACCGTGCTCTGGTATTCTTTGGACTCGCTCACGTCGTATGTGTAGGTCTTCCCATTGCCTTCGAAGCTCAGGCTCATCTGGATTTTGCTTTCGTTTGCGATGCTCAGCTCATAAGAGATGGTATTCTCGGATACGCTCAAGGAGTCCATGGAGACGGTAGGGGTGGTGACAAAGAAATTCGTGGCCACCAAATAGGTTCCGATGAAGAGGGTCGCGGCGGTGGCAAGTAATCCATAACGGAGGGCCTTGGCGACTTTGACGCTGGTCTTGGCTTTCTTCTTTTTGTCCTTCTCGCTGACCGGCGGGAAAGAGCCATACTGGCTGGCTGATGGCGATTCTTTTTCAATCGCCTCTTCGTTTCCGCCTTGCTCTTCGCTCTCTTCGTCGGAGACGAAAGGCTTGCCAAAGAGATCGTTCTCTTCAGTCTCGGCGATGGGATTTTCTTCTTTTTCCTTACCCGTGGACATGGATGAACCTCTTTCTTAATATCGTGGAGCCGGATGAGAGAATGGTCCGATAGGCGTCTCCGCTGTAATCGGATAGATCAAAGACAAGCTCGATTCTTAAAGGCAAGTGGCCGAGGCATTTGACTCTTCTGGCATCGCCGGGGACCAATCCTTTTTCTTTAAGGGATTCGACGTTAACAACTTCTCCCTTCGAGTAACTCTTTTCGATGTTCTCAAGGTTGACCGGGTATTCCTTTCCTTTTGGATAAGGGACCTCCTTGAGCTTTGGCACACGTTTGACGGGTTTGGCTTTTCTCTTCTTCCTCTTGACTGGCTTGGTTTTGGCCTTAGCTGGAGCTTCTTCAACTACTGGGGCAACCACTGGGGCTACCGTCTCTTCGACTGCAGGAGCAGTTTCTTCAATAATGGGTGTTGTCTCTTTGACTTCAGGGGCAGTTTCAACGACAGAGGGGGCGGCTTCAGCAACGACTGGAGCCTCTTCTATTTTCACTGGTGTCTCTTCAACAACGGGCGCAGCAACTGGAGCAACGACTGGCGCAATGGCCTTGGCTTTATTCTTGGCGTTAATGCCCATGATGATGAAGACCAATGAGGTAGCCAAAAGGATTCCCATGGCGACGGGACCATAGACGCTGGAACCGAATCCAAGGGCTATAAGAGGGATAAAACTATGCAAATCCCTCTTATTCTTCTTGTCTTCGTATTCTTTTTTGCATTGGACGTAAAAGAAGATTGAGGCCAATAGGACGAGGAGGGACAAGAGATCTCCTCCGATCCATAAGAGGGAAGAGGCATCGATGCTAGAGGTAAGGATGATCATGCTTTGGCCTCCTCTTTCTTCTCGTTTCTCTTATAGCCCCATGCCAAAGCGCTTAAGGCCAAGATGAAGTATCCGACACATAAGGAGATATGGCAGATGGTGCAGCCAGAGAAGATGCTCATTATGAGCAAGAACCCGGCATAGGAGATAGAGACGCCGATAGATATGGCGTCGTAGTGTTTCCTCTCCAAGACCAAGAAATAGAGGGCAAAGAACAAGGCGAAGATGATGATGCCAACGATGGTGATCCAGTGGTAGAAGCAGGGGCTCTCGGGAATCCCCGTCTCGACTTCTGAATAGGCCTTATAAGCCTTGGAGACATAGGTGTTGATCTCTTCCTTCGTCGTGGCGTTGTCGATCTTGTCGGTGTAGAAGTTCTCAATCCTCTGAAGCTCGTTTAAGGACGATTCGCTGTACTCGTTGTTGTCGACGAAGGCTTTGTGTTCCTTGCTGACGAGGCTCATCTTTTCGATGCCATAAAGCCTCACGTCGACCTTTGTGTAGACTTCGTTATACGCTTCATCGATATCGGCGATGGATGAGCTCGGATATTCCATGGAGCCGACTTCGATGAGGCCTTCGGCGATTATCTTGTCGAGTTTCTCGTCTTCGCAGGTTCGCTTAAGAGCCTCGATCTTCGCGGTGGCGTCGTCTTTGGTTTTCTGGAAGTCCACGTGGTTGTCGTTGTCGACGTAAATGTCATCGACCGCGAGCTTAAATTCCGCGATGCTTCCTTCGGTGAGGCTCTTGCCTTCGATTGTGGCGATGGTTTCATCGATGATCTTGATGACGTTGGGGTTGGTTTCGGTGTCTTTTTGCTCTTTCAGCTTCTCGAGTATCTCGTCTTGATAGGCCTTTTTGACCCCGACCGGGTCTGGGAAGACATAAGAGACGGTCTGCGGGTCACTGTCGACGCTATAGGTGGCAACCGCGCTTTCGACGATGCTGACGATGGTCTTGCCGGCGATTGAATAGTCAGTGTCCAAGGATATGTCGCCGTTACCATCGCTAGTGATCGAATAGACGCTTCCGGTGCTGTCGGTGAGTTTATATGATGTGTTCTTCTTCAAAGAAGAGATGACTCCGTTATCCTCGTCGCTCGTATAGGAAGTCGCTGGGACGCCGTTCTGAATGAGGATGTAATAATCGCTTGTGACTTCAGGGACCGACTCAAGGCAGTTGGTCTCGCTAGTTGAGGGGAGACGGGTGAGCGAGACGATCTTCCTTCCTTCAAAGCTGTGGCGATAGGTGATGATGCCGCCTTCATTAGATAGATCAGAGGCGGTCAAGACGCTTGTGGTTCCTTCATCAGTGACGATGCGGTAAGAGGCCCCTTCATCGAGGCCGGAGATGATGCCAGTGTCATAAGCGGAATCTGGCATGGCTAAAACATCCGGCAAAGTGATGGCGGCCGTCGATAAGGAGGCCGGAGCCTCGACTGTGCTTTGGAAACGGATGATAAGGCTGCTCTTGGGGGCGAATGAGAGAGTCGTGTTATCTATCTTCGTGTATGAGGCCCCTCCGTCGGTGGAGTATTCCTCGTTGACGGATAAACCAGTCAGGCTGACTTTCCCATCGCTCGTCGGGGTTTGGACGACGCTATAGCCAGTCGGGCAAGCGCCAGGGGCGATATAGGCAATGGTGATCGAATCGCTGTTGACGAAGTTATCAGGGTCATTCGGCAAATGGACGATGGTGATATCGGCATCGAATAAGCTCGGCTGAATGCTTATCTTGCCATCCGTATCGCTTTGCATCGTGGTGCCATCGACGGAATAAGAGTCTCCAGAGACCAAACCGGTGATGCAAGAGTCACGGTAGTTGGCTTTGGCATCGCTGGCCGGAAGCATCTTGGCTTTTGTCGAAAAAGAATAAGCCACGCTGTCGTCTGAGGCGTTGTAATTGGTTTTGGCTTTGTAACGGTAGACGAAACTATAAGAGGTGTTCTCCTCCAAGGACCCGAATACCGGAGTGTCCACATAAGAGACATCCCCAACCTTTTTATATTCGATTGTTTCTCCTTCGACGCTGATTTCATTAAGGGTGATTGAAGTGTCATCCTTCTCTTTGACGGTGAGGACCGTCGTAAGAGGGGTGGTGTTTTCGGCGTTGGCCACATCGACGGCCAAACTCGAAGAGCATCCGTTGAACAAATCGCTCTTGGTTGGCGTGAAGAATATGGATAAGCCAGTGGGGCCTTCGCTGACGCTGGGCTTTGAATCAGGGTTCGCCCAAGCCCAAGTGCCATCGACCGTGATGTTTCCGATGGCCAAAGACAAAGTGGAGCTCGTGCCGCCAGTCAAGGTCGAACTGCTGAGCGGATCCCCATAAGTGATGGAGGATGAGGTTGGCTTATTTAAATCGCCGGCAGACAAATCGAGTTTCGAAATCGTAACCTTGGCCGTTGTCTCAGACTCGGCATAGTTATCGGTTGCCGCTTTTTTGGCCGTGATGGTGGCTTCTCCGACACCGACCGCGCTCAAAGTGGAGCCATTGATGCTGGCTATCGTCGAGTCGCTTGAGGTATATGTGACTGCGCTTGTTTCGTTTCCGGAATCCGCCAAAGACAAGGAACTCTTTTCGCCATAGGTCAAAGAGAAATCGGACATTGAGATGGTGTTTGCTTTCTTGGCGATGGTTAAAGTAATGTTCTTTGTGACACTTGAAAACTTGGTCTGATTAGTGGGTGTGAAGACGGCTTCAACTCCGGTCGTTCCTTCTTTGACTGTTGGGATTTTATTTGGATTAGACCAAGCCCAAGAGCCTGTTACGGTCTCTTTTCCGATACCTAGAGACAAGACAAACGATGTTCCGCCTGATAGGGCTGAGTTACTTAGCGCCTCTCCATAGGTGATGGTTGAGGCGGTGGGGGTTGGGACTTCAGAAGAAGTTAAAGGTCTTTTACTGACTGAGATATCTACGGTATTTGAGGCGGATTAATAATTTGTAGATGACTGTTTGTCCGCCTTGACCCTGACAGTGCCCACGCCGACTGCGCTTAAGGTTGCGCCGCTGACGGTCCCAACAGAAGTGTTCAATGACGTATAAGTGACTTTGCCTGTTCCACTTCCGGATGACGACAAAGAAAGAGCGTGCGTTTCGCCATACTTCATTGAGAAGGAAGTTAAGGAAATGCTATCGGCTTTTTGCGTGACTGTTAAATCGGTGTAGGCGCTTAATGTAGACAAAGATGAAGTATAAATAGTGCATGTCAGCCTTGTTTTTCCACACTTTAGTATTGTTGCCAACCCGCTTGTTCGATCTATTGTCGCCACGGTTTCGTCACTTGAAGTGTAAAGCTTGGCGGTAGGAGTGCCCGTGATCGTCACTTTTGAGGCGAAATTGTATGTCGCGGTTCCATAGACAACTGACGCTGTCGAAGAGGCGGCTTTGACGCTTAACGGGGTGGCTACAACGGTGGCGCCGGTCGTGGTGTTTTCTGGCAAACCGCTGGTGGAGTAGTAAATTTTATTTCCGTTTCCGCTGTTTGTGTAAACATAGCCATTATCGTCAGAATACCAGTTTGCGTCCGATGGAATGTAAATGTCACTCAGATAACCGGCGCTATAAGTGGATGTATGGTAATTATAATCCGTAGATGGGCCAGTTTCAGTGGTCTTCCACCAAGCCCTGACGTTACTTTCTGAGCTCATAAGCGCATCGTAAACAATACCGGCTGCCGAGCCATACAAGCTTGTGGACCAAGGCATATCATAAAATGAGCTGGTTCCGCCGTTTGCTAGATAAACGTTTCCGGAGGATGTGTGAAGCGTCTGTGTGTATCCAGTTTGGTTTTTGAAAGCTATGTGACGGATTTTAAAAGCTGACGTGCTGTAGATGGCTATGACTTCGCTTTTGTCTTTGGTTACGCTTTTCTTATCGACGCTCTCGGAAAATGACGAGCCAGAGAATAACAGGCTGGCACAAAGTAATACGAACAAAGTTTTGATTCCAGGGAATCTCATCTTTAAACAGCCCCTTTGTCTTGTGATTAACAAATCACAAGTGATTTATTATAAACGGAATATGCTCTTAACAAATTAATTATTTTAGTGACTTTGGCTAAACAAACAGAAAAATACATAATCGGATACAGTGCTCGACAAAGATTAATTTAATGAACTTATTCAATTTCTCTATTTGGAATAGTGCGCCAAAACTAAAAAATTCTATTTACGCCCAGAGTTTTTCAAAATAGAGAACAAAAGCCATAAAAAGAGAGGAATAAAATCAGCCACGAAAATTGTAAGGATTTTATAAATAGTTCAGTTTGGCGTGCGTTAATGTCTAAAGAGTTCTGGCAAGCGAGACAATCTTATGTCCATATGAGAACACTTCTTTGAAGCCACATTTGGTGTAGAAGTGGTAGCTGCCGCTTCCCTTCTCGTTGGCGCAGATGGCAAGCGACTTGAATCCTTCGCTTTTAAGGGCCTCGCAGATGGTGTCGATGAGCCTTCTTCCGATCCCTTGCCTTTGATAGGCGGCGGTGATGTTCATGTGCATATGACTCGGGTATTTTCTGATGAAGAAAAGAGCGAATAGATACCGGCGGCAAAAGCCTAGCTCCTGCTTCCTCGTTTCTTTGATTCGTTTCATGTAGACCTTCTTCATTTTCTTCACGAAAAAGGAATAGTCGCTGGTGCATTCTATATAGCCTACCGGTTTGTCATTTTGATCGACCGCGACATAGACGTGAAACGGTTCTTGTTCGATGAAATAATCAAGGAACATGATAGGGACGCACTCAAGTTTTTTCGGGTCTTTTTTATAGGATTCCCAGGCGGTTTCCTTGCAAATGTCCCTCAAAATATCCCTGTCTTCCTTTTTGTAAGGACGGATTTTGACTTCTTCGCTCATATGGTTATTTCCACCATGTTCCCTTCGATATCGAGAAACGATGCCTCATAATATCCATCACCGGTCACACGTCCCAAAGAGAGGATTTCACATCCTTCTTCTTCAGCCTTTTTTATTGTCTTATCAACCTCTTCCTTGCTTCCGAGGGAGATGGCGATATGGACGAATCCGCTGGAGTCCCGTTCTTTCTTCTGAAGTGGCATTCCCTTCTTTGAAAGAAGCTCCAATCTCGCGCCAGAATCTGTCGAGAGAAAATAGTTCTCCCAACCGGTTTTGTCGTTATGGTATTTTTCATTGGGGACAAAGGAGAATAAACGGCAATAAAAATCCTTCATTCTCTCGATGTCGATGGCATTGATGCAGACATGTTCGATCTTCATTTCTTCTTCCCCAATCTCTCCATCTCGGCAAGATCTTCTTCTTCGATCTTTCTTCCATGGCGGTAGGTCTTCTCGTCTTCTTCGTTTATCTCTCTTATCACTTTGCAGGGTGAGCCATAGGCCAAGACATTCGCCGGGATGTCCTTTGTGACGAGGGAGCCGGCTCCGATTACGCTGTTATCACCGATTTTGACGCCAGGAAGAATGGTTACCGAAGCCCCGATCCAGACATTCTTTCCGATCGTGACTTTCTCGGCGTACATGATGGGGCGATGTTTTGGCGAAAGAGGGTGGCCGACGGTCACGATGCTGATGTTTGGCCCGAATTCGGCATGGTCGCCAATCTCAATCTCGCCGTCATCGATGAAATTGCAGTTGACGTTGAGATAGCAATAATCGCCCATTTTGATGTGACGCCCGTAACAGAAATAGAAAGGTGGCTCAATCCAAGCCCAGGTTTTCTTTCCGAATATCTTCTTCATGAGCAAGAAGCGGTGGACGAGTCCTAAGCCGGCGCCAGAGGTCTTGTTGTAGGCCCTCATTCTTCTTTTGGCGGCTTTTCTCTCTTTGCCCATTCCCTCACATTCGTCGGTGAAGAGCTTTCCTTCTTTGATCCTGTCTTTCATCGTTTCCATAAAAAGTTCCCTTTCTTTATGAATTAAAATAAGCGTCTTTTTGTTTAGTCCAATAGGCTTTGTCTTCCTCGGTGATCTTCCTTATGACCTTGCAGGGCACTCCGGCTGCGACTGAGTCAGAAGGGATGTCGTGGGTGACGACGGAGCCGGAGCCAATCACCACGTTGCTTCCGATGGTGACTCCTGGATTGATGACGACGTTGCCACCAACCCACACATCGTTTCCGATGGTCACGGGGTAGCCGTATTCAAGTTGGATGAATCTGACGTCTTTGTCGATCGGATGTCCGGCTGTATAGATACAGACACGAGGGGCGAAGAAGACGTTATCTCCGATTTTGATCTTGTTCACGTCGAGGAAAATGCAGTCATAGTTGGCAAAGAAGTTGTCGCCAACCTCGATGTTGCATCCATAATCGCAACGGAACGTCGGCTGGATGAAGCAATTCTCGCCCATCTTGCCGAAGAGCTTGCTGAGGAGCTTCATCTTGAAAGCCAGATCGATGTTGCTGATGTTGTTGAAGCTTGATAATACCTGACGGCAATGGAGCATAAGCGATTGGAGCTCCGGGTCATTCGCACAATATAGGGCGCCTGAAAGCATCTTCTGCTTTTCGCTGAGTTTCTTAGTTGTTTTTGGCATATTAAGACTCCTTAGTTGTATTTTATTGCTTAAAAATCAAAAAGTTGTAGCAATATAAGGCTAAAAAGTAGCACTATCTTATCATATGGAATTATCTCAATGCCCAGCCAACAGATATTTCGATGGAGAGGAGAAAGTCAGCTATGACTACCCGTCCTTTCCTTTATACGTCCATCGCTCAAAGCTTTCGTTACTGAAGAACGAGAGATCGGATCTCCACTTCCATGGCGATCTAGAATACATTCACATCTATTCAGGAAGCATGGGGTATGCGATAAACGGAAAGAACATCGTCCTCTCTAAGGGTGACTCTCTTTTCGTGAATGCCAAAGCCATCCATTCGGGGTATGCGATCAATGGCGAGGACGCCGATTATGGCTGCATTCTTTTCTCACCTTTGCTCCTCAGTTTCGGGGCCACGATGGAGAACTCGTTAGTGAGCCCGTTTCTTTCATCAAACGTCAGCTATGTCTACTTCAAAGACGATGAGAAGATGTCTTCGTTATTGGATTCGATGCAAAAGATAAAAAATGGTGACGGCTCCGTTCTTTCTTTCGAGTCGACAATCCTTTCGATATGGAAAGAGACGATATCCAAGTTCCCTTCATTAGAGAAAGTCGATGATGATGGCTCAATCGTTTATCTACGCGAGATGATCGGATTCATCAAATCCAATTACATGGACTCTTCTTTGAACTTATCTTCAATCGCTTCCAGCGTGAACATATCGACAAGCTCGGCCTCGAGGCTCTTCAGACATTATCTTCACGTCTCCCCGGTTTCTTTTTTGATTGGCTACCGGCTGGATGTCAGCAAAGAAAGGCTTCTTAATGAGGACATCAGCGTCTCCACGCTTGCTAACGACGCCGGCTATGACTCAGCAAGTTTCTTCATCAGGTCCTTCAAGAAAAGATTTGGTTTGGCTCCCAAGGAATACAAAAAGAAAGAAACCTCAAAAGAACGTTAATCGATTTTCTTCCATTGGCCAGGGCGTTTTTCTTTCTTGAGTGGTGGGAAGCATAAATCAAACGTGTCCAACTCTTTCCGGCTGTGCTTGATAGAGAAGACGGACGCTAAGGAAAAACGGCTTTCTTCCTTAGCAAAGAATCCCTTCTCTAGTTCGTAGCCCATCAAGGCCGGGAACTGGGCCCCGTCATCCATTTTTAGATTAAGCTTATAGCAGCTTTTGAATCCGAGGTGAGGGTAGTAGGTGGGAACTCCGGTTATGACGATCGCGGGGTAGTTATCTTTTTTTGCTTTATCGATTAAGGCCTTAACGAGTTTTTCGCCAACGCCTTTTCTTTGATAGTCAGGGTCCACGCCGAGGGGGCCGAAAGTGAGGATGTCGATCTTCTTGCCGCCCTTCTCAATAAAAGCTTTCGAAGCGTATATGGCGCCGATTAGTCTATCGCCGTCTTTGGCCACGAAAGAAAGCGCAGGAATGTATTCTTTGGCTTTCTTGAGGTCCCTTAAAAGAATGTGCTCATCGCATCCTTCCATGTAGACGTTATAAAAGGCTCGTTCGGTGAGAATCAGCTCATCGCGGTTTTCTTTGGGGTCCGCCAAAACGATTCTTATATCCATGTTATTGTCATCCGATTTCATAGGTGGCCTCCAATGTCAGCTCTTGGTCATTCCCTTCATCTAGCTCAAGGCGTTTGGTGAAGCCATAGCCTTCTTTATTTAGGCATAATTCCAAGAACAAAAGGAAGATTCCGACGTCGATCCGGTTATAATACGAAACCTTGTTTACCGGCATGATGCCTCGCTTTCCTTGTTGCTCGTAACGATAGACTTTTAAGGTGTTGCCTTCATGGCTAACCTTCCAAGGCTGGGTGTTGCAGGCGCTTGGCGAATAGATGATGAAGTCGCTCACGCCTTTGATGGGCTCGCCAGAATAATATTCATCGAGACTCTTTCTTTTGGCCTTGCTCACGTCGGTTCTGAAGGACGATGTCTCCTCTTTATGGAAAGCCATCATGATGACGAAAGAAAGACCGTCGACATTTCTTTCTTTGACTGAGCCAAGCCCATACCAAAGGGCCCCGATATCTATGCTTGCGAGGTATAAGTCGATTTGTTCTCCGATATAGCCGATGTTCTGAAGATAGTTCCCTTCTTTCTTTGAGTAGAAGAGGAGGCAATATTCTTCGCCTCGTCGGCAGTTCGTCTTCCCTCCCTTGACCAGCTTGATGGCGTAGGGGATGTTCTCATCTAATGGGGTGAGCGTTTTGATGAACTCTTTGATCTTTTTGACTTCGTCTTTGTTACAAGAGGCGAAAGAAGGGAATTCATGAAAGGATTTCCTCTTGAAAATCATCGGATAAAGATCGCTGTTTATAGTGGTGGGCATACAAGGACTATAGGAAACGAATTTTAAAATATCAAATAGAATCGGACGAGACGCTTTCTCTGGTGTTTTTGAAGAGAGGGGCCTCTTCAGGAATCGGGATCATGATGTCGAGCGTGAAAAGGTGGTTCTTGAACCTGACCAAGGCGTTGCCATTATATTTTTCGACGATGCTGGAGATGCTCTTGAGTCCATAGCCATGGAAGTCCTTGTCGTTTTTGCTCGTGGCAGGTAGTCCGTTCTCAAAGGATATTTTCTGCGTGCAATAGTTCTCGACGTGAATGGTGGTAAAAGAGTTTTTCACGTTGACGTTAAGACGGATCAGCCTCTTTCCCTCTTCTTCTTTTTCCTGGGCCTCAATCGCGTTATCAATCGCGTTCCCGAACAATGACCAAATATCGAGATCGTCGATGAAAGAAAGCCCATCGGGGTTCACGATGTAATTGAAAGAAATGTGCTTACCCTCGCAAAGCAACGACTTCTCAGTCAATAAAAGGTCGAGTGAGTCATTCCCGGTCTTGGCGATGTCACCATAGACGTTGACGGCCTTTTTGATTTCCTCAATGTGGGTGATTCTGTCTTCTTTGGACATATTTTCAAGGGCCACGATTTGTTTTTTCAGATCATGGCTTTTGATATTGATGATGTCGATGGTCTCCTTGCTCATCTTCTGCTGTTTGGCTTGTTGATGGAGCATTTCCTCCAAGACGTTTTTCTCGTTCTCAAGGTCTTTTTCCTTGCCTACTAGATAGGTGAGGATGTTAACGCCATAGTTGATGGCTAGCGCGAAAAGACATGATGTCATCTCGTAGATGATGTCAACGAGGGTTGGGCTTGGGTATTTGGCCATCTGAGAAAGAAAGATGGTTATCAGGATTATCAACGAGCTCGACAAGCAAACCATCCAATTGCTTTTGAACTGAACCTTTTTGAGGACTAGACGGAGCAAGAAGAAAGCGAGGGTGTAAGAAACCACAAACACGGCAAGGTAGACGGCGAAACGTCCCCATTTCCCAATGTCCGCAGTGAAGGTTTTGCCAATCAAAAGCATGATGTTCCATGTGATGTTCTGATAAGCGAAAGCCGTTCCGGTATAGCTTATTGCCTCAAAGACATTCTCTTTATAAAGGAAGAAGCAAAAGATGCCCGAGATGATGGCTACAAGAAGATAAGACATATTGAATATGCCGATTGTTAAAGCAGGCAAATAGTAGAGGGGGACCGCAAAGCCCAGCTCAAGAAGGAGAATCCAATAAAAGTATTTGCGTTTCGGCATCTTCTGCATCGCGATGTTTTGGGCTAAGAAAATCTCAAGGAAGAAGTTCAAAAGCCCCAGTATCAAGAAATCATATCGGTCCATTAGCTGTTAATGTAGGATGTCAAAGCATCAAGGAACTCTTTTTTCCTGAGGCGCGATATCTCTACTTTTCCTCCATTTGTGAGCATGGCAAAATTAGCGACGATCTCACTGACGCAAGATAGATTGACAAGGGCTCCGCTATTGGCCCTCGAAAAAAGCTTTGGGTCGACCTTTTCTTCAATGTCTTTCAATGCTCCGCGGAAGGTGTAATCGCCCTCCTTGGAATGGACGCAAACCTCATGTTTGAATATGTCGCAATAGTAAATGTCCTCGGATGCGATTTTCTTTAGCACATCCTTTGATTTGATGAGGATGAAAGAGGACTTTTGGGCGTTTTTGGCAAGGATTTTCTTCAGTTCTACCGAGAATTCGAAATAGCTTAGTGGCTTTAAAACATAATCCAAGGCGTTGACTTTGTAACCATCAATCGCATATTGGGCGAGGTTCGTGATGAAGACGATGTTCACCTTCTCATCGATTAGTCTGATCTTCTTGGCCGCGGTCATCCCGTCAAGAAGCGGCATGTTAATGTCCATGAAGATGGCGTCATAATCGCCATCATATTTTTCAATCAGATCGAAGGCGTTAGAAAAACAGACGACGTTTAGCTTGAGGGAATTGTCCTTCTCAAACTGTGTCACAAAGCCAACAAGCGTCTTAAGCTGGCTCTCTTCATTGTCGACGAAAACAAGTTTCATAAAGCGAACTAATGATAAGGCAGGCAAACGCTTTTGACACCAGCGAATTCTCTTATGCAACGAAGTGCATAATTGTTTTTTGAAACGCCTTTTAGGAATCATGTAAGCGATTTCACCTAAGTCAGAGAAACAACCAAATAAGTCAAAAAACGCCAAATAAAAGGGCTTTCATGATTGGATATTGCCAGGAATTAAAGGCTGCGCCCGGGTATGCCTTTTTCCAATATCAGGAGGATTTCATGTCCAAAAAACTAAAAATGTTGCGCGGACTCGGAATGCTTTCATCGGCGTTGCTGGCGGTATCGATCACCTCAGCGACGATCATGGAGTATTATCGCGACCCGCTCGACTCCCTTCTTGGGACGAAGAGTTCCAAGATTGAGACAAGCACGTCGGATAACGCCGATGACGCTTGGAATTACAAGTCTAGCTTCAAGACTGGAAAAGAGGCCTTCGAAGCCTACAAAGCCTTCGCCATCAAAGAATCCGAACAAACCATGGCACTTCTTAAGAATGCCGTGGACAAAACCGGAACCAGTGCGCTCCCGATCTCCAAAACAGCTAAAGTCACCTTGTTTGGAACCAGAAGCTATGGTCCAGTCTATGGAAACAGCAGCGGGTCCATCGCCGACCTCAAGACGGTTTATGACAACCAAATATTCACCTGCTTTGAGAATAGCGGTTTCAAACTTAACCCCAGCATGCTCGCCACTTACCAGTCTCATTTCTCTGGAGAGACAATGTCTGGCAGCGGTTTTGGCGCCCTTCCGCCAGAATATCCGTCGATCACCAAGACGGACACCGTCGTTGAATTGACCCCAGATGAACTCAAGGCCATCAACCCTGACTACAACAAAGATTATTCGGAGTACAACGATGCCGCGATTGTCGTTCTCGGAAGACCGGGCGGGGAAACCAAAAACTATTATCCAACCCAGTCGGGAATGGATGATGCGACCCACACAACGACCGACAACATCATGGGCGTTAGCGAAGAGGAACAAGCCATCATCGAAGAAGCCAAAAAATGCTCCTCGAAAGTCATCGTCCTCATCAACTCCACCAACGTCATGGAAATCAAGTCTCTCGAAGATGACCCAGACATTTCCGCGATTATGTGGATTGGCTTCCCGGGGGCTTATGGCTTCTATGGAATCGCCAATATCCTCAACGGCACCGTGAACCCTTCCGCCAGACTAGGCGACACCTATGTCACCAATGGCGCGGTGGCCCCGGCCATGCAAAGCTTCGGCAACATCCCATGGGAGAACGCCTCTAGTTTCTCTTCGGCCGAGAACGTCAATTCGTATCTGGTCGAGGCTGAGGGAATCTATTCGGGATACCGTTACTACGAAACCCGTTATGCCGATTGCGTCAATGGCGTTTCCGGAGCCTCAACCGCTAAGGCCGGCACCTACACGGTCAACGAAAAAGTCGCAACCGCGACTGGAACCTGGTCATACGACAACGAAGTCGTTTACCCGTTCGGGTATGGCCTAAGCTACACAAGCTTTTCGCAGAGCCTTGACTCGGTCAAAATCCTTGGAAGCAAGAAAACGGCCGAAGTCACGGTGACCGTCAAGAACACCGGTACCGTCGCCGGAAGAGACGTAGTCGAGCTTTATGCCCAGACCCCGTACACCTCTTATGACGTCACCAACAAAGTCGAGAAGAGCGCCATCCAGCTCATGGACTTCGAAAAGAGCAAGGAATTGGCGGCCGGCGAGAGTCAGACCATCACGATGAACGTCGATATGTCCAACATCGCGAGCTATGACTACACCAATGCCAAAACGTTCATCGTCGACCCGGGTGACTATTATTTCTCCATTGGATCAGACTCCCATGATGCCTTGAACAACGTCCTTGCCTACCAAGGCAAAGGAACGAGCAACGGCATGAGCGCGGAAGGCGATTCCAGCAAGGTCTATAAATGGAACTGGGGCGGTGATGTCGATAAAGACACCTTCTCCGTCTCCAAAGAAGGGGTGGCCATCACCAACCAGCTTAGCGACGGCGACTACTCAATGGACCTCAACACCTTCATGCCGGGGAAAGTCACTTACTTAACTCGCTCGAACTGGAACGGCACCTTCCCAGAAAGCTATGCCGGGATCAGCGCTAACTCGAGCCTTACTAGACTTTTGAAGAACGATCTCGTCACCCTCAACACCAACGACGACACCTCTGAGTACAAGTGGTCGCAGTCAAGCGACCTTACAATCAATGATCTCAAAGGCGCTGACTGGGATGATGAAAGATGGGGTGAATTGATCGACAAGATGAGCGTGAGCGAATTCCTCGAGTTTGCCTCTAACGCTTTCCATCACATTCAGAAGATCGATTCCGTAGGTTATCTCGGCAACAACGCCGATGACGGTCCTGGTGGAAGCGACACCCACTATTTCCAGGAAGGAACCTATCAAGGCGAAGCCTGGAGTGATGCGGCTGACTACACAGGGTATGGAACCCGCGTCTGCCCGAGCCAAGAAAACCTTGGCTATGGCTGGAACAAGGAACTCGCTTATGAGAATGGCGAGATCATCCTTGGCGAGACTTCTCTATGTCTCAACCTCCCGATGATCATCGGCCCTGGAATGAACATCCATAGGCACGGATACAACGGCAGGGGCGGCGAGTACTTCTCCGAAGACCCAATGCTCTCCGGCTATATCGGTTCCGCGACCGTCCAAGGCGGACAAAGCAAAGGAGTCATGGTCAACATCAAACACGCCGCATTCAACGATCAGGAAATCAACCGTTCTGGCATCGCGGTCTTCATGAACGAGCAAAAAGCCCGTGAATTGGAGCTTCGTAATCTTCAACAGGCCTTTGAGGGCAATGGGAAACCGGCCGCCTTCGAAAGCAACTCCGCTTATGATGAGTCCTATACCAAGGGAGCCAATGGCGTCATGACCTCATATAACCGTGTCGGCGCGGTCGCTTCGAGCGCCAACGTCGGTTTGATGGTCAACATCATCCGCAATGAATGGGGCTTCAAAGGCTACAACGTCACCGACTTCACCGGCGTCAACCTCAAGGCTGCGCCGAAAGAGTCGATACTGGCTGGCACAACGGCTTTCTGCGGATTTGGAAGCCCGTCCCTCGACTACTGGAACGAGGGGTCTCTCCTCGCCGACAAGTCGATGTGCAAAGCCATCAAGCAAGACGAGAAGTACATCCTTTATACCATCGCCAACTCCAACGCCCTCAATGGCATCAACAGTTCCTCTCACACAGTGGAATTGATGACCTCGTGGAGAGCGCTCTACATCAGCTTGATCACCATCACCTCTGTCTTAGCGGTGGGAGGATTCGTCTCTTATGGCATAACCAGAGCCCTTGAAGGAAAGAAAAAGAAGGAGGAGGAATAAGATGAAATTCTTCAAAAAGCAAAGCACCGCCGGCTATTTGATTGACGTTACGACGGTGTTCGCCTTAATTGGCCTAATCTTCTACATCGTCACTTCGACGACCGGCTTCCTTGCCGGCAGCTCAATGGATGCCTGGCCGATCGTTCTCTCGATCTTCACCATTGCCATCGGAGTTGGAGTCTTCTTCTTCGGTGACAGCTTGAAAGGTTGGATGATTGATATCATCCTGCCAGTCATGTGTGTTCTCTTATCGGCGACTTTGTGTCTATTCGTCATCGATAGGCTCAGCTTGTTCGCTGACGTCTGGTTCATTCCGGTCAACTATCCCGCTGCGGAAGGGGTCTTGCTCAATATCTCGATAGTGGGCATCGCCTTCTACATCGCCAGCATCATCTTGACCGTCAGCGCCGGATTCATGGACAAGTTGGTCAAAGAATAAGGCCTCCTTATTAGGCTTAGCCCCCAAGTTTCTACGCGGGGGCTTTGCCTGTAGTTACCAATTAAGACTTAAAAATTACATTTTATGACGTTCCGTGTGTATTCTTGTTTTCTTAGGCTAAAGTAATCTAAAAGGAAGAAATATGGTCAAAATCCCCTTACTAGAGAAGTGGAGTTTCGCCAAAGCGGGCTCCCAAGATGTCATCAGCGTCGACTTGCCTTATGATGCGATGTTGCACCAAGGCAGAGACGAGAAATCCCCCAGCAAAAACTCCAGCGGGTATTTTGATGGCGGCGATTACACCTACACCAAGGAGCTTGATGTTCCTCTTACTTATAAGGATAAAGCCATATACCTCGAGTTCGAAGGCGTCTATCACCACGCGGAGGTCTATATCAACTCCGTTAAGAGAGCCAAATGGGAGAATGGCTACCGTCATTTCTATTTGGAGATCGACGAGTTCCTCAAGTACGGCGAGAAAAACGAAATAAAGGTGGTGGCCCGTAATAGCGACCAACCAAACAGCAGATGGTATTCCGGCTCAGGGATTTACCGTCCGGTCAATCTCTATATATACGAGAAGGAACACATCCTTCCGTATGGCTTGAGGGTCAAGACCCTTTCTTATCAAGACAAAACAATCGAGATAGAGATCAAGGCCAACGCCAAAAAGGAATCGGTCATCGAGATTCTTGACGATGAGAAATCCATATATCTCCAAAAAGCGACGATCGACCACGATTATAAAAACACGCTTTCATTGAAAGAATGTTCGTTATGGAGCCCGGACACTCCGAAGATGTACACCATCCGCGTCAAGTTTGGGGATGACGTCGTCGAGACGAGATTTGGCATTAGAAAAGTAGAAGCCACCGCGGAAAAAGGCTTATTGATCAATGGGGTCAAGACCCTTCTTAAGGGTGCTTGTATCCATGCGGACAACGGAATCCTCGGGGCTTGCTCATACCCATATTCCGAATTAAGGAAAGTCAGGATCCTCAAAAGCTATGGCTACAACGCGATCAGATGCGCCCATAACCCCTGCGCGGATTCTTTCTTAAGGGCTTGCGACGAAGAAGGCATGCTCGTGATGGATGAATACGCGGATATGTGGTTCATGCACAAGAGCAAGTACGATTACGCGACGTATCTTCCTTCTGAATGGCCAAAGGATTTGGAGGCCATGCTCGAGAAAGACTACAACCACCCTTCCGTCATCATGGTCTCGCTAGGAAACGAGGTTGGCGAATCGGCGAATGCGAAGGGCGTGGCCATCTGCAAGAAGATGGCCGAATATGTGAAGGCGAATGGCAATGACTATCTCACGACCGCCGGAATAAACGTCTTCTTCAACTATCTCTCCAGCATGGGCTTTGGCGTCTATAGCGACAAAAAAGCCAACAAGGAAAAGAGCGTCGGCAGCGAGTTCTTCAATAAACTCGCCGGCATCTTCGGCGATGACACGATGAAGATCGGGGCTTCGTTACCGATGGTGGACAAGAGAATCAAAGGCGTCTATTCAGTCCTTGACGTGGCTGGTTATAACTATGGCATCCTCCGTTACAAGAAAGACCACAAGAAATACCCGAAGAGAGTTATCCTCGGCAGTGAGACCTTCATGAAGGACATCTCTTCCTTCTTAAAGATGAGTGAGACGAACCCCGCCTTGATCGGCGACTTCGTCTGGTCAGGCATGGACTATCTTGGAGAAGCCGGAATCGGTTCTTGGGAATACAAGGAATACGTCGATGATTTCAAGCCGACCTATGGTTGGATCAGCGCCGGAAGCGGGAGAATCGACATATTAGGCAACCCCTTGGGCGAAGCTTTATACACCAAGGTCATGTACGACAAATCCGACCTCGAGATTGCCGTCCGTCCCTTAATGAACGAAAAAGGGCATTCGCCTTCTGCCTGGAAGATGTCCGATGCTTTGCCAATCTGGGCCTATGAAGGCAAAACCGGAAAGAAAGCGAGCGTCGAGGTCTATTCGAAAGCCTATCGAAGCGAACTCTACCTCAACGATAAACTCGTTGGCAAAAAGAAGAACAAAAAAAGCGGACGCACCATCTACAAAGTTCCTTACAAGAATGGCGAACTCAGGGTCGATTCTTATTCAAAAGATGGGAGCGTGGTGACGAGCAAGAGCCTCATAAGCCCATCGAAAAACATCCTTCTCAGCATGGATGTCGAAAATGTTTCTCCGAAGGTTGGAGAGCCGATTTACGTGGATTTCTCCTTCGTTGACGAGAAAGGGGTTCTCCATCCCCTCGTCAAAGAGAAGGTCTCTCTTGAAGTGAGTGGTGGTGAGCTATTGGCCTTTGGCAATGCCTGCCCGTTCAACAAAGAAGGCTATCTATCGTCCACGTGTCTCACATATTTTGGAAGATGCTTAGGCATCGTCATGGCCAAGACAAAAGGCGAGCTCACCATCAAGGCCCACTCCAGATATGGGGATGTCGTCAAAACTATAAAAATAGCCTAATCGATTTCTTTGATATCGTCGGGTATCTCGACGTTGATGTCATCGGGGTGCTCGTTTTCGCCGAGGGTAATCTTGCTTAGCGGGATGTTCATGTAGAGGGCGCTTCCTCTAGCGAGCATCACCCCGTCCATCGTCTCTATCTCCGCAACCCCGTGGAAGGTCATTTTGTCGAGCTTGTCGATTTTGCCCACGCACTTTAAAGGGACGCCATAAGGGACGGGCTTATGGTATTCGATGTTTAGTCTCATGGTGACGCCCCAGACGGTGGGGTCTTTGATCCAGACGGCCCTTCCGATGGTCTCGTCGATGAGAGCGGCGATCATGCCACCATGCGTTCTTTCCGGATATGACTGATGGTTTTTGTCGAAATGGAACAAGGCGATCAAGGAGCCGTCCTCCATTTCATAGAACGAGGCGTGAACCCCATATGGGTTATCGACTCCACAGACGATGCAGTCGTGGGAGAGAGATTGCTTTTTGTTTACTTTCATGGCTAGAACTATAACACCTTTGGGCCTTTCATTCATTTTGTAGACGAATATGTTTTTCTTTGCATGACAGAGCGAATCAAAAATACATATACTATAAGTAAGTAAGGAATAACGAGGCGGAGAATACCCTCTTATCGGTGCCTCTCGCTTCGTAAGGAGCAAATATGCACAAAGATGTTCTCTCTTATGAAAAAGGGCATCCAAATCCTCTTTTCTATCGCCCGGATTGGATGTCGCTGAACGGCAAATGGGATTTCGTCTTCGATGACGACAATCTCGGACTGAAGGAAGGCTGGTCCAGCAAGATTCCCGATGGGACGATCAAGATTAAGGTGCCTTATAGCTATGAAGTGCCTTCATCAGGAGTCAAAGACAAGAAAGAACATAAGATACTGTGGTATTTCAAGACGTTTCAGAACCCTCATTACGAAGGCAAGAGCATGCTCCACTTCGAGAGATGCGACTATGTCTTCGATGGCTGGCTCAATGGCCATTATCTAGGAAAGCATATCGGAGGCTATGACGCCTTCCGTTACGACGTGAGCGACTTCTTGATCGAAGGCGAGAACCTCTTGGTCGTCAGGACATATGACGACAAAGACCCCGCCCACGTGAGAGGCAAGCAGACCTGGGAGGAAAAGCCCTTTGCCTGTTTCTATCCGACCACTTCGGGACTTTATGGCGATGTGTGGCTTGAGGACGTGAACAAGGCCTCCATCCAAGGCTATGACGCGAGAGCCTCATACGAGGAGAAGGCCGTTTATCTCAGGCTGTTGTTCACCCCAGAGGCCGTCGGGAGCCAGTGCATGCTCGAAGTAAGCTTCCGCGGCAAGATGGCGGTGTCGGATTCTTTCACCGTCACCGGCATCTACATGGAACGCTGCATCAACATACCATCTAAAATGTTCAAGAGGTGGAGCCCGGCCTATCCATGTTTATATGACCTAAAGATGTCGCTTGCGAGAAACGGCGACTTCTTGGATGTCGTCTATAGCTATTTCGGCGTGAATGAGATCAGCCAAAAGAAGAACTACATCGCCCTCAATGGCAAGAAACGTTATCTCAAGTTCGTCCTCTATCAAGGATATAACCCCAAAGGCGGATACACCTTCACGGAAGATGAATACAAAAAGGACATTTCCCTCATCAAGGGAATGGGCTTCAATGGGGTCAGGGTCCATGAGAAAGTCGAGTCGGAACTCTTCTATTACCTCTGCGACAGGGAAGGCGTCCTCAATGACGTCGAATTGCCTTCTCCACATAAATATGAGCCGCTTGAGGAAGATGAGGTCCAAAGCGAGTTCGGCCGGATCGTAACCGACCATGTCGGGCATCCTTCGACGATCGCCTATGTCGGCTATAACGAAAGCTGGGGCGTCGAGGACATCGCCACCTCGCTCGACCAGCAGAAGCTATCGACGAGCCTTTATCAGATGGCCAACCGCATCGACTGGACGAGACCCTGCATCAGCAACGATGGCTGGGAGCATACCGAAAGCGACCTCCTGAGCCTTCATAACTACGCCGAGAACAAAGAGGAGATGGAGGAGTTTGCCTCCGAGCTCAAAGACAAACTTTCTAGGGGTGAGAACTTCGATGTCTCACTCGGCAAGAAGGCCTTCGCCGGTGACTTCCATTATTCGGGACAGCCCCTCATGATGAGCGAATTCTTCGGGGCTATCTACAAAACTGATGAAGCCAAAGGCTGGGGATATGGGGCGCCAGTCAAGTCGAATAGGGCGTATTTGCAAAGATATAGGGCCTTATTGAAGGTTCTTAAGAAGTGTGATTTCGCCGGTTACTGCGCCACACAGTTCGCCGATACCTATCAGGAGAAGAACGGCTTTGTCGATGAGAATAGAAACGTCAAAGCCTCGATTGATTCCATAAAGAAGATCAACCGTTCTTATTGATTTTTATCTTCGCTTCCCTAGGTTATAATTCTTTACATGAATGAGCCTCTAGCTTTTAGAATGCGACCCACGACCCTCGACGAGGTGATTGGGCAAGATGACGTCGTTGGCAAGAACGGCTTTTTAAGGAAGTCCGTCGAACACCAATCACCGGTCTCAATGATTCTTTTCGGTCCTCCGGGAACGGGCAAGACCACGATTGCCGAAGCCTACGCCAGAAGCATTGACATACCATATAAAAGGCTGAACGCCGTCACCACCGACAAGAAGGAAATGCAAGAGGCCATCCTCGATGCCAAACTCTCGAGCCACGCCATCGTGATAGTGGACGAGGTCCATCGTCTTGATAAGCAGAAACAAGACCTTCTTTTGCCATACGTGGAAGATGGGACTTTTTATCTGATCGGCGCCACGACCGCCAATCCGTATATCGCCCTTAACCGGGCCATCAGGAGCCGCTGCCGCCTCATCGAGATCAAGCCGCTCAGCGAGAAAGACGTGGTGGTCGGTTTAAAAAGAGCCATCGCTTCGCCTAAGGGATTAGACAACAAGCTTAACGTCAACGATGAAGGACTCAACTATATTGCCAAACTTAGCGGCGGCGACCTCCGTTTTGCCCTCAACATGCTTGAAGAGGCCTCCATTCAATTCGATGAAGGGAAATCCATCGGCGTCGATGAGCTCAAAACCATCGAAAGCGTGCCAAACTACGCGATGGACAAAGGCGAAGAAGAACATTATGACTCCGTCTCCGCCCTTCAGAAATCCATCAGGGGCGCGGACGTCGACGCAGCTTTGTATTATTTGGCCAGGCTTTGCATCGCCGAAGACCTCGACTCGATCAAAAGGCGTCTTTTGGTGACGGCATATGAGGACATCGGATTAGGCAATCCGCCAGCCGTCCAACGTTGCCAATTAGCCATCGAAGCGGCGGAGCAAGTCGGCTTTCCTGAGGCCATCATTCCTCTAGGATTCACGGTCTGCGAATTATGCCTGTCGCCTCATTCAAAAGCCTCGACTCTCTCGATTGAAAAGACGATGGACTTTGCCGCCAAAAAGCCTTTCATGGTCCAAGACTACCTGAAGCTGACCCCAATCAACCTCAAGGATGAGGACAAGTATCCATATGACCGCCCAGACCTTTGGGAGAAGATCCAATATCTTCCGGACTTCCTCAAGGAAATGCGTTTCTATGAGCCGAACGCGATGTCCAAGTCATCCTATGAGAAAGCCCTCAACGAGAACTACCAACGGATGATCAAAAACGGCAGAAGCAACAAACTGTCCGAACTAAAGAGAAAATAGGGTAGGAAAAACCCGCCGCAGGTTTGTAGGTAACTTGCAGCGGGCTTCCCGCAAAGTTATTTGAGCTCGACTTTGACTTCTTTCGAGCTCTTTAGGAACGGGATGACGTGGCCAACGAGTGGCGCGCCATCGACATAGAGGGTTTTCTTGTCCTTGGTGTTGTCTATATGAATGTCATAGACGACGTTACGATATATCCGTTTGATTTGGATGTTTTTGAAGCTGTCTTTAGGAAGATGCGGTTCGATCGATAAGCCTTCGAAGGTCGGCTTGACGCCTAAGAGATACTGGCTGAGGGCCACGAAGCTCCAGGTTGCGGAGCCGCTTAGCCAGCTGTTTTTGGCCTGGCCATAGTTTTTGGCGTCTCTTCCGGCGATCATCTGAGAGTAGACGTAAGGCTCGGTGTAGTGGATGTCGGAATATTCCTCGATATAGGCCGGGGCGTTTTTCTTGTAGAGTTCAAAGGCCTCTTTGTCTTCTCCTTCAACGGCATGGGCGATGACGACCCAGGGGTTGTTATGGTTGAAGACGGCCCCGTTCTCTTTGTATCCAGGGGGATAGGAAGAGATCTCACCGAGTTCGAGATGATAAGTGGTGTAGCAAGGATGAAGCAGCTCAAGTCCCCAACGATTCCCCAAGAGACGTTCGGCGCTTGATAAAGCTATATGGCCATAGCCTTCATCGTGCCCGATGCCCGCCATGACGCAGAAGCCTTGGGGCTCGATAAAGATCTGACCTTCTTTGTTCTCATGGCTTCCGACTTTGTTTCCATATGCGTCATAAGCTCTGAGGAAGTAAGAGCCATCCCAGCCATATTTAAGGGTCGCGTCGCTCACTTCTTTGACGGCCTTTAAAGTCTCTTTTTCCTCGTCTTTCTGGCCTATGATATGCATTATCTCCGCATATTCCTTACCATATTTGACGAACATTCCGGCGATGAAGATGCTTTCGGCGATGCCGGTTTCTTTGTTAGCGGTCGTCTGGAAACTCTCGCCTGGAGTGGATGAAAAACAGTTGAGATTCAGGCAATCGTTCCAGTCCGCTCTTCCAATAAGCGGAAGCCCATGCGGACCCCGATGGGAGATGGTGAAGTGAATCGATGCCTTAAGATGCTCTTTGAGCGGCTTCTCGCTGCCCTTAAGACTATCAAACGGGACTGGCTCATTGAGAATGTCGAAGTCACCCGTTTCTTTTAAATAGGCTGAAGTGGCCGCGACGAGCCATAATGGGTCGTCATTGAAGCCTGAGCCGATGCCGGAGTTGCCTTTCTTGGTGAGAGGCTGATATTGGTGATAGGTCGAGCCGTCTTCTTTCTGAATGGAGGCGATGTCCAATATCCTCTCTCTGGCTTTCGAAGGGATCAGGTGGACGAAGCCAAGCAAATCCTGGCAGGAGTCACGGAAGCCCATGCCCCTTCCGATGCCTGATTCATAGTAAGAGGCGCTGCGGGACATCATGTAGGTGACCATGCACTGGTATTGGTTCCAGATGTTGGCCATCCTGTCGAGTTTTTCGTCTCCGCTGTCGACATGGAATATCGAGAGTAAATCGTCCCAGTGTTTCTTTATTTCACTAAGGGCCTTCTCGACTTTCTCGGCATTGTTGAATTTGGCGATCAGCTTCTCAGCCGGCGCTTTGTTGATGACGTTCAAAGAGACAAATTTTTCTTCTGGGTCAACCTCACAGTATCCGAGGATGAAGATTATCTTCTTGCTCTCGCCTGGCTTAAGGGAGACGTCAAGCTGATGGGCAGCGATTGGATGCCAGCCTGAGGCCACATAATCGCCAAGATTACCCTTAGTGATTTCCTCAGGGGACTCATAACCATTGAAGCGTCCTAAAAAGTGGTCGCGGTCACTCTCGAAATGAGAGCAATGCTCATTTACGTAATAGAAGGCGTAGTGGTTTCTTCTTTCGCGGTATTCGCTCTTGTGATAGATGATTCCGTCATAGCATTCGACTTCGCCGGTCGAGAGGTTCCTTTGGAAGTTTTCGCCATCGTCGCTGGCGTTCCATAGGCACCATTCAATTTGAGAAAAAACGTTTAAGTTGCGTACTTTGTTCGAATAATTGTGAATTTCCATTTCTTGGATCTCACAACTCTCTTTGAGAGGGACGAAACAAGTGATTCTGCAATCGATTTCGTTCTTCTTTCCCTCAAAGATCGAATAGCCTAAGCCATGACGGCATTCATAAGAGTCCAATGGGGTTTTGGCAGGCAAGAATGTCGGGCTCCAGATCAAGGAGCCTTCTTTTATATAGACGTGCCTCCCATCCATGTCATTCGGCACATCGTTATAACGATATCTGGTGATGCGGCGGAGTTTTGCGTCCTTATAAAAACTGTAGCCTCCGCAGGTGTTGCTTATAAGAGAGAAGAAGTCTTGATCGCCAAGGTAGTTAATCCACGGAGAAGGAGTGGCAGGGGTGCTAATGACATATTCCTTGTTTTTGTCATCGAAGTGTCCGTATTTCATCTTTCTCCTCCTACGCGTGTAACGCGCATTGTTTATATCTTAATATGCGTAGAAACGTTCGATGAAACCTTTACTAAAACGATTTCGCCGACTGACATCATTTTAGGCAAATAAACACCAAAAACAACTGGTGCAAAAATTTTTGGAAGCGAAAAAAGCACGAAACATTCATAGGGGGTCGGCGAAAAGGTGATTTCGCAAAAAAGTAAGGGCTTACATTTCCCTCTTGACGGGGCTTTTTTTCTTTCATACCATAATTACGCGAAAACGATTTCGTCAATTGGAGGCTCAGATGGCACGTATTTGCGACATCGCTCAAAAATGTGGTCTTAGCAACGCAACCGTTTCTAAGGCTCTTAATGGTTCACACGAGATACCCGAGTGCACCGTTGCGCGTGTTAAGCAAGCCGCCATTGAGCTTGGATATGTTCCTAATGCGAATGCCCGCTCCTTAAAAATGAGAAGGAGCTTTACCATCGGCGTTCTCTTTGTCGATCAGACAGCCTGTGGCTTAACCCATGAATATTTCTCTTCCATATTGAACGCCGTCAAAGTCGAGGCCGAAAGAAGGGGATATGACATCACCTTCATCGCCAGCGACACCTTCGGCGGCAAAAAGCTTACTTATGTCGAACACGCGAGAAGCCGTTCGATCGATGGCGTCGTCATCGCCTCGGTCGATTTCACCTCGCCTTCCGTCATCGAGCTTGTCAATTCTGGCATCCCCGTCGTCACCATCGATTATGTCTATAACGGATGCACAGCCATTCTCTCCGATAACGAGATAGGGGTGGCCACCGAGGTCGAATACGCCTACAAGATGGGACATCGTAAGATTGCCTTCATCCACGGCGAAGACACCGACGTCACCAAAAAGCGCATGGCTGGATTCAGCCGCGTCTGCAACAAACTCGGACTTAACGTTCCGCCAGAATACATCAAATCAGCCATCTATCACGATCCCGCGAGCGTCGGCAAATCATTGAATGAGGTTGAGAAGCTTAGCGACAGGCCAACCTGCATCATCTTCCCGGATGATGTCTCAGCCTTGGCATCCATCGTCTCCTCAAGACTCACCGACAGCGAGCTGAACAAAGTCTCGATCGCTGGATACGATGGCATCTCCTTAAGCAGGATGCTGAACCCGGTTCTTACCACGTATTGCCAGGATAGCGAGATGATCGGAAGCCTTGCCGCTTCAAAACTGATCGAACGAATCGAACACCCTGAGACCTTCGTCCCAGAGCAGATCTCCGTCAAAGGCCACCTTCAAGAGGGTGGCACCATCAAGCCATTCACAGGGCTCGATAAATAATTAGGCTATTACCGCTTTGTAGGGGCGGTTTAGGCAATAAATGAGCACAACATTGAAAGGAGGATTCAAAAATCTATGAAAAAATCAATGTTAGCTATCTCTGCACTTGCCGCAACCAGTCTCTTGGCGTTAGCTGGCTGTGACGGGGCATCCAATTCAGGAAGCGGCACCGTCTGCTCCGAGGACACTGGAAAAGTCCTCAACATCGCTTGCTGGAACAACGAGTTCCAAAGCCGTTTCGAAAACTTCTACCCTGACTATGTCAAAACAGTCAAGGAAGGAACCGAAAGCTACGATCTCTTAAGAGACGGAACCAAAGTCTACTTCAAAATCACGCCGAACGATGGCAATGGTTATCAGACCAAACTCGACACTGACCTCAAGGCTCAGGATTCCGCATCCGCCGATGATAAGATCGACATGTTCCTCATCGAGGCCGACTACGCCACCAAATACACCGCGACCGATTACACGCTCGACGTCAAAAACGACATCGGCTTGACCGATCAAGACCTCTCCGAGATGTATCAGTACACCAAAGACATCGTCACTTATGATGGCAAACTCAAGGCCGTCAGCTGGCAGGCCACCCCGGGGCTTTATGCCTATAGACGTGACTTAGCCAAGAAGATTTGGGGCTTCGACGATCCGGACAAAGTCCAGGACAAGCTCTCAACCTGGGACAAGTTCAACAGCGTCGCCGCAACAGCCAAAGAAAAGAACATCAAAATGCTCTCTGGCTTCGATGATGCCTACCGTGTCTATTCCAACAACATGGCTTCCCCATGGGTCACCAACAAAGTCGTCCATCTCGACGATCAGATCAAGAGCTGGATCAAGGCCACCAAGAGCTACACCGACAGCGGCTACAACGACAAGACATCCCTTTGGGATTCGCAATGGCAACAAAATCAGGGCCCGACTGGTGCGAGCAAGGAAGTCACCTCTGATGGCGAGACTTCAACCGTCACCGGCCACTCGGTCTTAGGATTCTTCTACAGCACCTGGGGCATCAACTTCACCCTCGCTGGCAACGCCGACCCGAAGAATTTGGGCTACACCGGCGATCCATCGACCTCCCTATATGGTGAATACGCCGTCTGCAAAGGACCGGCTTCGTGGTATTGGGGCGGCAGCTGGCTCTGCGCGGCCAAAGGAACCGACAACAAGAACCTCGTCAACAAGATCATGTACACCATGACCTGCAACGCTCCTGTTTCCAATTCCATCACCCGTATCACCCAGGACTACACCAACAATAAGTCGGCCATGGAAGCCATCGGCTCCGATACTTCATTCGGCAGCGCCTTTCTCGGCGGACAGAACCACATCGCTCTCTTCACCAGCGCGGCTGGCAACATCAGCATGAAGAACGCCTGCGCTTATGACCAAGGCTGCAACGAGAAGATCCAGAATGCCATGAAGGACTACTTCCTTGGCACTTCCGATCTAGCTGCCGCCATCTCCAACTTCAAGACCAAGCTCGGCGAGACCTATAACGACCTCACCTTTGATTCCTCTTGGAATATCACTACTTTATAAACGAGTAGCTCGGCTCGGGTGGCTGCCAAAAACAGCCACCCTAGCTTATTTTGGGGGACAAGAACCATGGAAAGATCACTTCGTCAAAAGACTAAGAAAAAGCACATCTCCTACAGCAAATGGGGATATATCTTTCTTATTCCTTTCTTCGTCGCGTTCATTCTCTTCCAGCTCATCCCTTTGGCGGAGACCTTCTGGTATTCCTTCACCAAGTACTATGATGACATGCTTACGACAGTTGGTCCGAGCTGGTGCGGGTTTGAGAACTATTCCTGGCTCTTCGGGACCAAGACGATCCGCCCGTTGTCCTTCTTTGGCATCAGCATGGGCAACGTTGAGATGAATGACTTATGCTACTACGCCCTCAACACGCTCATCATTTGGCTGATCGGTTTCATTCCGCAGATCATCGTTTCCTTGTTATTAGCCATCTGGTTCACGGACATCCGTCTCAACATCCGTCTACAAGGCTTCTGGAAGACCGTCATCTATATGCCTAACCTCATTATGGCAGCGGCCTTGGGCATGTTGTTCTTCATGATATTCGCAAGGTCAGGCCCAATCATGAACACCTTAGTCAGTTGGGGCTGGCTCTCGGAGGGCTATGACGTTCTCACGAGCAGCACTTGGACGAGAATCATCATCGCCTTCATGAACTTCCTGATGTGGTTTGGCAACACGACCTTGCTACTTATGGCCGGCGTCATGGGCATCGATGGATCCGTCTATGAGTCCGCCATGCTTGATGGGGCCAGCAGTGGAGTCATCTTCAGAAAGATCACGATGCCGTTGCTCCGTCCGATCTTCATATATGTCGTCATCACTTCCATGATCGGTGGCATTCAGCTATTCGATATCCCTCAGATTTTCACCCAGGGTTCCGGAGGCGTCAATTCCTCCAGCTACACCCTCATGATGTATCTCTATAACCTCATCAGGGTCAAACAGAACTATGGACAAGCCGGCGCTTTGAGCGTCCTCATGTTCCTAGTCACCGCGGCTTTGTCCATGACGGTCTACAAGATCACCAATCCGAAGCTCAATCCGGAGCGAGAGATGCTCAAAGCCCAAAAGAAACGCTTCAAGGAATACAAAGATTCCGAAGCCACGATCGAAGAGATGAAGAACTCCGTCTCTTTAGGAGGCAAATGATATGGCAACCTATGCGCTTCCAAAGAAGATAACCAAAAGCTACAAGGCCCAGCTTATCGTCCGCCGGGTCCTCGTCTATGCCGTTTTGATCCTCTTGTCCTTCCTTTGCATCTTCCCTCTATACACCCTCATCGTCAACATGACGAGAAGCCATGGCGACATTTCCGCGAATGGTTTCAGTTTCTGGTTCGGGAACAATTTGGCCGCGAACTGGGATCTCGTCTTCAACAACGCCCACCTTCCGGTGGCCACAGCCTTGGTCAATTCAATCATCGTCTCGACCTTATCCTCAATCATCGCCGTCTATTTCTCCACTCTGACGGCCTTCTCGTTCAACGTCTATAACTTCAAAGGCAAGAGTTTCCTCTTCACGTTCGTCTTGCTCATCATGATGATTCCGACCCAGGTCTCGGCTTTGGGCTTCGTAAGACTCATGAACTCCTGGCACGCGACAAACCAGCTATGGCCTCTCATCATCCCGAACATCTGCGCACCGGTCGTCTTCTTCTACATCAACCAGTACATGCAAGCCAATCTTCCTTATGAGCTGATTGAGGCTTCAAGGGTCGACGGCAGTTCCGAGGTTGGCATCTTCCATAAGATCGTCATCCCTCTTATGAAACCCGCGATTGCGGTACAGTTCATCTTCACCTTCGTCTCTTCTTGGAACAACTACTTCGTGCCTGCCCTTCTTATCGACAAGGACAGCGTCAAGACGTTGCCGCTGGTCATCGCGACCATCAAGGCCAGCGACCCTTCGACCTTCAACCTTGGGCAGGTCTATTGCTTGATAGGCGTGTCGATCATCCCGCTTATCATCGTCTATCTGATCTTCTCGAGATTCATCATCAAAGGAATGACGGAAGGCGCGGTCAAAGGCTAGAAATCGTTTGATCGAAAGACAGGCTCAAATTACCTCCGGGCCTGTCTTTTTCTTTTTCTGAAAAAGCTGGAAACGCTTTCATGGGCGATACCCTTGTCACTTCATGAAAAGAACACTAGTATGTACGACCGCTTCGAAAGAGGCGGAAAACACACTAGGAGGTAAAACGTGATGAAAAGTTATGAAAACGACATCCGTAGCGCTAGCTTAAGCGCCACGATAGACGAACTTATGACCGATCGTTCTGAGACTGCCAGTGAGAGACTTGCCGATGGCATGGTGCTCTCATACATCGATGGCATAATGTCCGGAAACGCTCAATAAGCTGTCTAAAGAATTGACCCGAGTAAAATCGGGTCTTTTTTCTTACCTTTTATCGACACTTTAATGATGGCTTATTGTATAATTATCCCATCTATATGGGGCAACGCTCCTTTGTAGGATATAGATCTAATTTTCAAGGTGGAATGAAAATGAATCTATCATCGATCACAGCCCGCAGCGTCTCTTTCTCGCCCTTCGAGAAAGTCACTTCTTTGTTTGGCTTAACTAGCTTTTCAGACGCCTGTTTGTATTCCTTTAAGAACGAGACATATCTTGGTTTTGTCGGCTTAACAAAGAAGGCTCCAATCATCAAGGCTTTGTTGGCCCACGAAGAAGTCCGTTCCTTTCTTGATGAAGAAGGACTAAATAAAGAAAGCGGATATTTAGATTCATCGTCGCTTCACTTTGCTGATAGAGAAGTCTCTCTTCCCGAAGCCATAAAAAAGATCGTCAATGAAGAAGTGGATGTCATCAAAGACTATGGTGGCTATCTAGATGAAGATGGCAACGAGCATCTAAATCTATTCTCACCAGAAGTCGGGCCTCATTATGGGGTCAATCTCTTACTGGGCTGGAGAGAGGAATATAAAGAGCCTTTGCTATCGACCCCCAAAAGCGTCGTCGACCAATACGGGCGCGGCTCCTTCAGAGGTGCCGCCAACTTTCAGGTCCTCGCCACGAGATGGGACATCAGGCCAGAGGAGAATGGGAATCCCTTCAACCGGCAGTTTTACATCCTTGAAAACAATAAGCAAATCTTCTACAGCGCGAACGTAAAAGAGAACGTTTTAGAGGCTTTTTGCGTCCATTATCCCGGTAAAAGCGTCATATCCTATGTTTTGAAAGATGGTTTAAAAATCGAAAGAACGATCTTTTTGCTCGACCAAAAGGAAGGTTTGCCAGAGGCGGTCGAAGCTCAAATCGTGAAACTCGTCTCCTCAAAGAAACGGCATTTAAGAATCGTCTTCACGGGGATGTTCGGCTTCTCAAATCCTGAGTGCCAGGAGGTCGATGTCGTCTATCAGACCTTGATCCATCAAAGCGAGGCCATCGTTGATTCGGATAATAACGTGGTGGCTCTTTCTCCTTCTTATTACCCAAGCTATTTCAAATACCAGATGAGGTTCGCGTCCATCGTATCGGGTGGAACATACATGGATTCTTTCTCCAATGACGTGAACTCCTTTTTAGGCAACGGGGACATCAACCATCCAGATGGACTTATGCGTCTAGATTCATCCCTTCTATATAAAGGCGCCTCATTCTTCGCGATGGATAAAGACATCGATGTTGATGAATCTCCTAAATATGTCATTTCTTACGCTGGGATGGTCGATGCGGAGAAAGAAAAAGATCCAGACGCGCTTCTTAGAAAGAAGCTCGGGGCCTTGCTCAGCCTCTATCCTGACGAAAGAAGTCTCTTATCGGAGTTAGAGAGAAAAGAGAAAGCCTTCCATGACTATTCTTCTTTCTATCAAGCTCGTAGTGGCGATGAGGGCTACATCTCCATGGTCAATCGAAATCTTGTCTATCAGAACATGTACCAGTCTTTTGTCTCCCGTTCCTTCGCCCAAACCCAAAAAGGTTACCGTGAGATAGGTTTTAGGGAGATCCAGGATCTATATGCCTCATTCCCTTATCTCATCAATTCAGGGCACAAGGATTTAGCAAAGGACTTGCTGGCCAAATGGATCGTTAATGTCTACAAGATGGGCTATGCCAACCACAATTTCTTCTATGTCGGCAAAGAGCCAGGGCTCTGCAGCGACGATCAGATTTGGCTTCTTAAGGGCGTTGCGACTTATATCTCTCTTTCTGAAGACATCGGCATACTTGATGAATCCTTTGAGATGGCGGATGGCTCATCTAGAAAGCTGATAGACACCATCGATGCCATCATCACTTATTCAGGAATGATATCAATAGGGGAACACGACCTTCCTTTACTAGACTCCGCGGACTGGAATGACTGCCTTAAGATCGATGACGACCATCTACTGGGACCCGTTAAAGAAAAGGCTTATCTAAGACAGCTAAAAAGAAGCGGCGCCCCTTATGGGAGCAGGTTCATAAGCGAGCAAAGCGAATCAGTCATGAATGCCTTCTTACTCATTGAGGGGATGGACGAGATCCGTCCTTTCATCACGAAGGGCAAGTCGCTTCTAAAGAAGATAGACGACATCGAAAAGAGGATGAAAGCCTCACTCCATAAAAACGCCTTCATCAATGGTTATTACGCAAGAGTGTTGATCAATAGGAAACACCCAAAGAACGGCATAACTTATGTCGGGGCTCCTGGAGATGGCTTATCAAACAACAAAGAACTAGATAACGGTTCACTATATCTGAATTCCTTGTCATGGGCTTTATTAAGCGGAGTCAGCAATGAAGAAGAGACTAGAAGCATGCTTTGCCTTGCCAAGAAATACCTTAAGACCTCATCGGGATATAAGCTTTGCACGGATGAGGACCTCACTTTGACGGGGGCCAAGCAAGCGGCCACTTCGCATTATTATCCAGGGGACCGTGAGAATGGCGGAGTCTTCAAACACGCGGACATGATGTTCGTCTCAGCATTACTGAAAGGAAGCAAGTCATCATTTAAGGACGAGATAAAAGGCGAGATGCTGGATGAGGCATATTTCACGATGGACATCGTCTATCCGTATCACGTCCTGCGCGATCCTTATATATATAAAGGCAACCCCCGTTTCTGCACCCAATACAACAATCCTTTGAATAAAGAGAACATCGGGCCGATGCTTTCAGGGACGGCGACCTGGACTCTTCTATCGATATTGTCCTCGAGCGGGGTGAGCTTTGCTAATGGTGGGCTTTCCTTCAAGCCGCGTCTATCTCTAGACGAGAAAGAAAGACGCTTCAGCCTTCATTTGCTTGACGCCACCTATGATGTCAGCGTTTTTAAGGAGCAGGGGCGATACGCCTACGAGATCGCTTCGATGAATGTCGACGGAATGGAAATAGAACCATCGTCCGTGGTTAAGATAACTCGTGATGGAGCCTCGCATAAGATAAGCATCAAAATGCGATAGGGGATTCTTGTAAAAATCCTCTTTTAGCGGGTATAATCTTTACCCGTGGGCCCGTGGCGGAATGGCAGACGCGTTAGACTTAGGATCTAATAGGGCAACCTGTGCAAGTTCAAGTCTTGTCGGGCCCACCATAAAAATAAGGTTCAGAGTAATCTGATCCTTTTTTTGAAGTCGTTTTCAATGATTTTTGAAAAGTTCAGACCGTGAGACATCCGACGGGGATGACATAAACTCCATCTGTGCGCCGGTAGGCCATTCCTTCGTCTGTGATAACGGCCAAAAAACTAGGAAGGGGCAATTTTTCGTTCGGGAATTTCAAATTATGCTCTTGGTAAAGAGGTTTAAAGGCCAAAAGTCCTTTTGCCCCGTCCTCGATGAACTTTGACCCACATTTGCATTCAAATAATGCATAGCGGCCATCAGGCAAATGGATGGTAAAATCCGCTTCTAAGCTATAGCGATCATGGTATTGCCGCAGTTCACCACCGAGCATTTCTGCATACACGCCAAGTTCTTTGCCACAAAGACACTCAAAGAAAAATCCCCGCGATTTCGGGTCATTTTCCAAGTCCCCCGGCCCGATGCCTAAAGCGGCGCAGGCGATTGCAGGGTCAAAGAACTCTTTTTTAGAAAGGCTTCTTATCGCAGTCTTGCTGCGGATACTCGGTGAATAGGAAGGGACTTCCTTGATGACATAAAGTTTTTGGAGGCCATCGTAATAATCATAAAAAGTGGTCGCCGACAGCGAGGAATCGTTCGCATTGACATCCGCAATGATGGTCTTATTTTCGACATAGGTGGAAATGTTTCTGGCAAAGGAACGCAAAATTGATCTTGTGGTCTCGGGAGAAAGGTCCTTTCCGGTCGCCTCTTGGATGTCACTTTCCGCGATGCTGGCCAAAGCTTGCTTTCCGAAAATGGAAGGATCGGCGTATTCTCTCGTGAATGCGGCTGGGAATCCGCCCAAAACGATTTGCTTGCTGATGGCTTGCCGGTCCAACGGCGAGATTGCCCCAATGTTTTGCTCAGGGTTGGCAAATAGAGAAGCCAAGGAGACTTCGCAATTAGATAAATGTGATTCGGCAAAAGAAAGAGTGGACATAGTCACTTTGGCGATTCGCATGCTGCCCGTGTGAATGGTTGTTCCTTTTTTGGGGGCTCTGGAACCCGTCAAAATATAGAGGTTCCCTTTATTCTCTTTATCAATTGAAGTTTTTGCGGCATCCCAAACTTCGGGATATTTCTGCCATTCATCAACGAGATGGGGGCGTTTGCCTTCCAAGAATAAAGCCGGATTGGTGGCGGCAATTGCCTGGTAAGAACTTTCTTTGCTTTTATCGCCGAAATAAATAGCGCTTTCGGCAAGCTGTTCAGCGGTGGTTGTCTTTCCGCACCACTTAGGGCCCCGAATGAGCACTGCCCCAAATGTTTTCAGCAAGGAAGACAGCTGTTTATCAGCAAGTCTTGGGATGTAGTTATCGATTGTTTTCATGATTAAATTATCATCTTTTTAATTGTTTCGTTCAATAGTAAACGAATATATTTGCGGTATTTCGGCGAATATATTTGCTGTATTCGGACGAAGATATTTGCGCTGCCTCCCGCAGGTGGTGAAACGGATCGTGCTTGACGGGACCCATTTCCTTTCATTCCAATCGGGACCGGCTGAGCGCTATGTGACGCTCTTCCGCTTCGAGAGCAAGGACCTCTATGAGAGCGCCAAACTTTTCCGTCAGGACAAAGAGGACCGTGAGATTGAAGGGGATGGCGTGGTCGGCAAGGAGTGGCTCATCGATGTCAGGGATGCCATCAAAACAGAGACGTCAAAACTGGGAAAGCATCCTTCGGAGGACGAGGCCGGCGCAGCCATCGAATCCGTTTTCAAGAAGCTCACCCCAGGCGTAGACAAAGTTCGAACCGATCCCCGGGGGAAGCCATAGACCGCTGAACAATCTTTGGGCCGTTTCTCCTAGAAAATAGGCGGATTCGAATCGCCCGAACGCCAACCGCGATCGGATGGTTGGATTAATCCGCGGACGGGCGGTGATGCGGACGAAGAAAAAGTTTAGGAAGCGTCGGTGTTTTGACGCTTGTAACCCTGTTCCTTTCCTTGATAAAATGCTTATGGGAACGGAGGCCGCTCCCAGACGAACCGGCCCACGTTTCTCCGAAGCCCGCAAAAGGGCATTCGGCCCCTTAGACTTAGCGGTCCGCGTTTCGTCCGCATTCCGTCCGCACCCTGGCTTCCGCCAAAGGGAACGGAAGGGTACGCCCTGCTGCGGACAAATAAGAATCCCTCGCCGATTACGAGACATTCTTCCCCAAAAGGAAATGAAAGGACACACCCTTTCAAACCGCTAAAAAGACTTAGGATCCTTTGGTTAACAGCCATGCAGGTTCAAATCCTGTCAGGCGCACCAAAACAAGCAAAACTCCGGCTTCGACTTGCCGGAGTTTTTTCATGAGACTTGGTTTTATAGATTCCTAACTGGCTCTGCCGTGAGAAACGTCACGGTTTTGGCTGCAATGCGCAACAGTTCCTTTTGCTCTTTCGAAAGTTTGCCCTCCGACAGCGGCGTCTCATACTCTCGGAAAATATACTCGGTAATTTCACTGATGTTGTCGTCGTTCAACTCGTTGATTTTCATTTCGGGGAATATTTTGCTTTCTAAAAAACGATCGATGTCGCTAGGCAGGGGTAGTTAATGCTCAGTTTGTTTTTGACCATGCTCTTTTGCTCTTTTTAAAAATCCCCTCTGGCACTGTTGATGGTTTTGTTGATCGAGGCTGCCATTTCGAGGTATTGGGATTCTTTTTTTGTAAGTTTTTTCGCATCAAATTTGTCCGCATAAGAAATTTCGACATTTGTGCAAAAGTCAACGATTTCAAGATAGTTGTCTTGAGTGATTTTGGAAATACCAAGTTTCGGCATGATCTCCGTGTTTAAAAAATTCATTTGCTCTGTTGAAAAACTTAAATATTTAGCCAATTCATCGGAAATAATTTTGCCCATTGTTGCCTTTCTTCTTTCCATAATTGTGTCTCTTTGATGAGCTCTCTAAAACGGTAGTGTCTAAACGTTTTCAGTATCACGACTCGTTGAGCGAATGTCCGTTACCGCATTTCTGCTAATGCACTTCGCTTTTGTAGGAAGGCGGGGGATCTTCATCATTGGTAGGCTTTTGTTGATAATTCCGTGATTGCGTTGGAAGCAAGATCGAGGAGCCTCTTCGATTCCTTCGATAGATGTTTGTCTTGGCTAAGCGGATTTTCGTAATTGTCGGCGATGAACTCGATGACGCTTTCGATGTTGTCATCATCGATTTCAGTTAAAGTCATTTTTCCGGAAACGTATTGGTCCAGAAAAGAAACGACTTCTTTTGAAGGGGTGTATTTGTTGCTGAGATTGAATTTCATTTGCTTTTCCTCCTCAATAACTTACTTAATAGTTTAGACGAGAAATGCCAAGCGTTGGTAACAAAATTATCTTTCGTTAGATGACAATCTCAACGCAACATAACTCTTTAATTTCGATTAATTCTGAAGTTTTTCATTTTTTGTTGCGTTGAAGTTGACCACATTTACGCGTAATATTCGATATTATGATAATGCTTTACAGCGATTATTTGCTAATGATACAATAGAATATACCAACGGAGGTTCTTCCTATGAAAAAAAGACTTGTGTCCTATATTCTTATCACTGTTTTAGCTTTTGGTGGTATGTTAGGCATTACTGCAGTTCGCAACAACGGTTTCATTAATAATGTCCACGCCGACAAAACTGAAGGCTTATCTTCGATTGCCTTTACAATTGCTAAAGTTGGCACCTATGCTTATCAAGCAGACGGGATGCATGATACTCGCGATAATTTGAGTCCAAACAAATCGATACTTGATGAAATGAACAACAATAACGGCTTGGTAACATCAATAAGTAATTTGCAAACTGTTTATCCTGGGAATTCATCAGGTGGTCCTGGTGCTGCATCTGACGCCTTAAAATTTGGTGGTTCTAGCGCCGTTGGAACATTGACTTTATCAACTCAACACGTAATTCACAAAGTTGTTATTAGATTTGCTACTTGGTCTGCTACTAAGAATTCACAACTTAAAGTAAACGACGTGGCTGGTGTCGCTGTTGCAAGACAAGCTTACGATGACGAGACATTTACTTTATCGACACCAAGTGATTCAATAACTATTGCCTCCCTATATCCATCGAGCGGAGACCGTCGGCTTTTAATCAGTCGAATCGATTTATATCATTATTGCAGTATATAAACTTGCAATCAAGTGAATTTCGGTTCTGGTAAATCCGTCGTGGAATACAAAAAAAGTGTCCACGTTGTATTTAACAGAATCTGAATTAACTGGGGAGGGGCTGTTAGAACCAATTATCAAGGCTTTTTTTGTGCTTAAAACGCTAAAAATAGGCCATTTAATACTGATTTCTATGATTTTCGGTGATAGTTAATGGTTTTCAGGGCAAAAAATAGGGGGAAATATATACTATTGAAAACCTACTAGTTGAACGATTAGGGGGCGGGGTTGCACGATTGATCGATTACACGAATATTTGTATTCTTTGACGCAACCTTTGCCAAAATTGTCTTTAATTACTCGCTAAAAAATAGCGAAAAATGAACAAAAAACGACCTAAATTGGTCGTTTTTTGTTAATTTTGATTATGAGTTCGATTAGCTAATGCTCAGTTCGAGGGGTTTTGCCAAAATAGATTATTTTCATTGTAAGATAGCGAACCGACTTTTTCGATGATAAACCCTCCGAGTTCGAAGTTTGGAAGATCATATAAATCCTTTTTGAAGCCCAGTTTGAGGCGATGGCCATTCTCTCGTGCATTGATAACGCCAGCGAGGCGATCAAGGGTTTTAAGATGAAAGACATTGGGAACTTTATCAAACCGGGGACAGTAGTAATGCGAGTTCATGCATTCTTGCGAACAACCTTCATAGTCAGCGTTTAGATAGGCTTTTAGACATTGCGGGTTTCTTCTTAACATTGTTTTAATCTTCCTTACATCGTTATCATCATCTAGTCCTTCAAGAGCTTTAATCAATGTTTCCTGATAGTTATTGTCATTAAGTTCTTCGTCGCTTACGACAAGACCTAGACTCTTCTTAAGCGCGGCTTTGATGTGATATTTATCAGGGACATAGCGGGCTTTGCAGACGAGGATTTTATCAGGAGCGTGCTGAATATAACTAGCTAGGTCACCCGAGATATACACCTCGTCGTCTAACGATACTTTGTACTTATCTCTTAATACCAGATTTAGCCTTTTTAACAAGAGCGATAGATTAACATTTGCAAGCAAAGTCCGGCTTTGAAGCACTCTTTTTTCTCCGTAGTGGCGAACGCCCTTGAAGATGGTGCACGTAAAGAGTTTCTTTTTGTGCTTATTCTCTTTGACGTGAACGAACTTCTCGTCGAGCTGAACGTGAATCGCAGCCTCATTGCTGAAAAAGACATGATGGTCTTCGATGATGAATTCACTATTTCGAATCAGACGACAAACCGTCGATTTGGAAATGGGATAATCCTCGTTTGATCCATAGCGGCCGGCTTTGGCGTAGGACATCTCGGAGGCGGCTTCGATGAGCTTGATTTTGACATCGTACATTAGCTTGTTCCTTTTAGGAATAGCTAAGAAGGCATCGAGTAGGTACAAGTAGCGATGCTCTATCTCGTCATAGTAGTAGCGGCGGTTAAAAGAAAGCATTCCAATCGATGTGAGAATTGAACGCGGCTTTATCTTAACAATTCTTAAATATTTTGGCCTTCGACTGGCGAGGCTTATATCAATTCTTTCAAGGACCTTAGCAAGCTCAGATAATCCGCTTATTTTGATATCTTTAATGTAATCGACAACAAATTGTTCAAAGGAAGTGGTTGAGGAAGGTATAATGTCCATGGGAGTTCTCCGTATTCTGTCGGCAAAACAATTATAGCGAACTCCCTTTTTATATGGTTACCTACCTTTATGAAACGTAATCATACATTTGACAACATTTGCATTTAATCAAGGTACGGCTTATATTGGATTTATAGCAAAAAGAGTTGAAGAATGAATAGTGACTAACTCATTGCAACAACTTAGGGGCGATGAAGTTTCAAAGAACAACTCCTGCTGCTTCTGATTAGGTATTTCTTGCTTTACCTAATTAGTGATGGTTTAAGGCAGACATCCTTGCTGGGGACGGCCTTAATGCCGATGGCGTTCATAAAGGTAACGCCGAACCTCTCTACCGTAAGTTGGTAGGGAGTTTTATTTTTGTTGGACTTTCTAATGTAGGAATTGATGTGCGAAAACAGGCGATTGACTTTCTCCTGAGTCAAGAAATCTAAGCTCTTGCCCTTCATAATTACGTAGCGAATGAATTCATGATTTCTCTCGCAGGCGGCTTTGTCCGTCGAGCGGTAAGGATTGGTGAAAAACATCCTGGTGATGACGGCTCCCAATTCGTTGATCTCCAACTCGTGGAAGCGAGCGAACTCGGGACCATTATCGCTTAAGTTAATTGGAAAGATCGCCTCGTATTCGCTTCCTAATATCTCTTGAAGTTTGCGTATCCTGGCCACGACCGACCGCGCGCTTCCCTTGCTGATCAGATAGCCGAATTGAAATCGTGTCGAAGGCAGCGTGATCGTCAAGATCGCTTTTCTATCATCGATCTTTCCTTCGACTGAATCGTATTGCCATGGATTGAGATCAGGATAGGCTTTAACATAGTTAAGATAATCGGAATGCGTTCTTCCCAGCATTCGTTCGACATTGACGATCTTCTTTTTGGCATAGTCATACTTATGCTTGTAGCGGACGTATCGGGGTAGTTCATGAGCTCTGACACTCAGATAGCCTTTATAGATGTATCTCCGTATCGTCCTTTCCGAGCAAAGCGACTGGAGCAAAGAACTCGCGACATAGAGATGGTGAAGGGATTGGCCCCTTTCTTTAATCCCGTGAATGAGCTCCTGATCGATCGCGGTTAAATCATTTGCATCAATCCGCTTAAAAACGCGCGGCTCAACCCTTTTCTTTTGCGATGAAGACTCGGCGTCGACACAGTCATAATATCTTTTTAGATTGCTGCATATCGAAGCGTTCTCGCAGCCGTTGCACGTATATGGAAACCGTTTCCATCTACGGCAGCGAAAAGCATTAAAATCAGGGCATTCCCCGCGGACAAAAGGCGGCTTATTTAGACAAAGCTTTGAACAATGATAACACGTATGACGGCACGGCTTATAATAGCAGTTATTAATAATTTCTCGATAGATGGTCGAACGAGACTTGCCTAGCAAACGAGAGCATTGCTGCAAAGAATAGCCCTTAGCGATTGCTGCTTGTAAATTGATACGATCATCATGCATTAATCGTACTTTAGACATAAGATTCTCCTTTCTAGCAGCAGGAGACATCATTATAAATCAATTTGTTGCAACGACTCTGGCATCTATCGACAAAATTATCTTTCGGGTTGATGCAGGTCAGTGTTTTGTTGTCCGATAATCGTCGATAGGAAGGTCTTCCTTTAATATCAAAAACTACGGGTGTTATTTGAAGGGGTTTCTTTCTTAGATTATAGCCAACCTCGCCCTTGCTGACCAAACGAAGCTTCATCCTTTCGATAGCATGATAACCGACTTTGTAGTGGTTAACCTCGTAAGGCTTCCTTGGGTAATATTTCTTAGTCATGGTTTCCTCCTATTGCTCTACAGGCAAACAATAAAAGAAACGATACCCATAAAATAGAGAACATCCAACAAATCTTTTAGTAGACAATATTTACCATAAAATCAAATGAACATATAAACTTTTAAACAAATTAGGTAGACAAAAGGTATACTATTATTATATGGACCCCGATTCCTCAGACAAATATCGAGTGAGGATTTCCCGTTACTGCTTCTTGATCCTGGTCAACGACTGTCAGGCTTTTGGCTGCGTGAACAGGAAGGGAGAAGCGAACCTTTGCGGATTCCTGAACCGCCTTATTCCGGTTCTGGTGGATCAAAGGGAGTCTAGGCAGGCTCTGATTCACGACAAGCTCTTGGAGACCGGGCTCATCAAAGAGGCGAAGAATCGCTATGAGAGTGCCGCCAATAATTATTTGGACACGATTTTCGACCGGGTTTATTTTGCCGACTACTTGTCGGGGCGCCTGACGGAGGCCATCTGGATCCGGCCCAATCAGCAAACCGGGCTTCTTTTCGAAACGATCGTGGGCTCCATCATCAAGAAAAGCCAAATAGACTTGAGCAAATACCTGAGGAGTTTGATCGTCGAATATTGCTCCGTTCCGCAGTTTCGCAGGGAACAGCTCTTTTTCAAGAAGGAAATCCATGTTATCGAATCGGCGATAGAACACGGGAATTCTTTGATGATCAGCGAGAACAAAGCGAAAAAAGATGTCATACCCATCACGATGGCGGCCGAGTACACCTTCGATCAAAGGAATTATCTTCTGGCTTTAGAAAATCGGGAAGATGGGAAAATCCTTTCCTTGCCGATTGAAAAATTCACTCCTTTGTTCGAAAGCGATCCCGCTGTCGTTCCGACCCAAAACCAACTCGATTTCGTCGAAGAACTGATTAATGATGGCGCCTTTTGGGAGAAAGAAGAGTTTGAAGGCAAGGAGGATGCAGCACGTGTTTTGGAACAAAAATAGAAAAAAAGAGAAACCTTTGTCAAAAGAAAATAAGCGAAAACGGGAATGGGCCATCAGGAATTACTATAAAAAGAAAAGGGGCAAGTAGAATTCTCGTTGCCCGGGATGGTGATGTTCGTAAAAAGTAAGGCCACTTAAAATGTTTTTTCAGTTTTTGAATTTTCTGTCTAGGAGGAATTGATGGACCCAAATTTCAAACCTTTCAGAATCGGCGGCATCGAAGCGCTTGAACGCTATCCTTGCGGGAAGGCCATCGGCGAGAAAGGGAGAGCCAAAGTCTATTATCTCTGCCGCTGCCTTTCGTGCGGGAAACAATTTGTTCTCACCGGCGACGAACTCAATAAGAAACCCAAATCCTGCGGTTGCCTCAACCATTCCGGATTGCCGAACGAGGCCGTTTCCGCTTTTCCGGTAGTTGAGCGTTTGGTTGAGCATCGCCATAGCCAGCCGAGGGAAAACCCCAACAAAAACTCCCTATCCAGTCAGGTGGGGGTCTATTTCGACAAGGAAAAGCGTTTTTGGCGGGCGCAGATCGCCTGACGAGGGGAGCAAATCTCGTTCGGGTCGTACTCAAGCGAGGCCGAGGCGGCTGCGGCTCGAAAGGGCGCGATGCTTCTTTTTGATGCGATGCTCGGAGAAAAACTGAAAAATACAGATAACTAATCGGCATTTTCAGCGCCAAAGAATGTCGCTTGTTGTTTTCAAGGACAAACTTGCAAATCGAACTTGTTTTTCGCATCAGGTCAAATGGGCGGGAGATACATTTGTGTTGTGTGCTATGCTGTCTTGGGAGTGGAAGCCGTTCCCAAAACAGGCAGAACCGACAAGGCATCCCAGCCAAAACCACGTCGGAATCCTGTCCGCATTCCGTCCGCACTTGGTTCGCATTTGGCCCCCGTGAAGGAATACAAAAGATTCACATTGCTTACATTTCCTTCATGCGGACAAACAAGAAACGCGGCCATAGACGGGTGAAATATTCACAAATAGGACAGAAGAAAGCAAATCCTGCAGTTAGCCCCGCAAGTCTTAGGATCTAATAGGGCAACCTGTGCAAGTTCAAGTCTTGTCGGGCCCACCAAAACGCAAAAAAAGTCCAATCGGAAACGGTCGGGCTTTTTGTTTTGGTGCGCTGGCGAAGTGAAGTGAACCTCGAATTTTCATTAGTCCCTCCCGATTTGATAAAGCAATTTTGATTGGTTGAAACATTGGATGATGAAAGCGCAGCCGCCCATGATTCTATGACATTCTCTGATCGGGTGGTCTTAGTCGCTAAGATCGCGTCGCTTTGAGCGAGGTTCCTCTTCGAAAATAAAAGCTTCCCCCTCCATCAGGGAATCAATATTGACCTTGAGAATAGGAGGATTATATTGTCTCATTCGCTTTAAAAATGTGACGAAAGCATAATATATTCGCTTGAAAAATGTGATGAGCGGATGATTCGTTTTTTCCTAAGAAGTCTTCACTACTACTGAACAAAAGGATTATGGGACTTCATTTTAATTTCTCCGACTATAATCTCGGCTTAGATTTCCTGTGATTAATATTGATGTTTTTTTACATGATGTATTTTTAAGTTGTCTAAAATATTGTTTGAATTGGAGGGGGCTACAATGAACAAGAAAAACATCCTATTCGCCTGCTTGGCAGTTAGCACGCTTGCCGCTTGCAGCAAGGGAACAAGCTACGACGGCGCCTCAGTTTTAAAAGATCTTGAAAGCGTCACCGCTTCTTTCCTTTTCGTCGATTCTTCAAGTGGCGTAAAAACCATCGCAAACGAGAAAGGCGACGTCCTCGCTGAAGGCAATTATAAACGCGTCTACCTTTCGCCTCGCGGGACCGTCATCAACGATGCGTCCGGCTCTTATCTATTGAGTGACGGAACACTCAAAAAACAATCAGACTCCTTCCGTAGCTGCGACTATGGCAGTTTTTACTTCTATAGCGAAGATGGCGGGACTACCTTCGGCGTGAAGAAATCCGACGGGACTTCATTAGTCGCCCCGTCTTATACCAAAATCAATTGGGCCAATGAGACCAACTACATCGCCACGGATTCCGAAGGATTGGTCTTCGGAAGCGTGACTAAGGAAATAAAAGTCAAAGACAGCTCGTTAAAATACTATCTTGACCTTGATAAAGGAACATTCATCGTCCAAAGCGGCTCCTCTTATTCTCTTTATTCAGGAGACGGCACTTTGCTTACCGATCCTTTCCTTTCTTATAAAACCAGCGGTGGTCTTCTCTTGTTAACAAGAGATGAAGGGTCCAGCGTCTATGATGTCGCAAATAACGCCACCCTTCTTTCTAGTGGTGATATTCCTTCTAGCGCGGCCATTCTTGGGTATGGCCCTTCTTGCTATGCAGTGTCTGATGCCGCACTGGCCAATCCGGTCGTCTACTCCTATTCAAACAAGCTTACTGAAAAAGGCGACTATTCCTATTCCTATCTTTCCTTGAATGGGGCAGTTCTCATGGTCAAAGAAGATGGGACCCTCGAGACGATCAATATGGATGGCAAGAAAACCGCGATGCCGTCCGTCAAGAACCTTCTTGGAAGCGTGACTTTCGACACAAAAGGTAGTTCATTTGCCTATGAAGCCGATGATGGCAAGGCTTATCTCTATAACGTCGATCAGAACAAATTGTTCTCTTATGATTACGCTTCAATCTATTATGGCAACAACCTTGCCGCCGTTAATGGCATCGGTGGTTCATATATATACAAGAAGAGCAATGACACGAACACCTTTGGCTTAATCTCCGCTTCTGGAGAATATCTCTTTGAGAAGACGCTTGATGATGGCCAGTGGATCAAAAGCCTTGGGAACGGGGCTCTCGTCGGCTCTTCTTCCGGAGGCGAAATCTATGGTCCTTGCTATGACAAGCCAATTCAGACAATCTCCGGAGAGTTCAAGAATTTCGTCGACTGTGGCTATTTCGTTGGCTACGTTAATGGCGGCGAAAATTGCTATTTGTCGATGACGGGAAACGTAATCGCCAAGGGGAAGGGCCAATTGGCGGACTTTTACGTATCCGACGGTTCTATCAAGACTATTTCGTTCTAAATAGAAGCGTTTTGTCTAGGCAACAGCCAACGGCAGATGACGCGATCCCATCATTGAAAGCAAGGTTCGGAGCACACTCCGAACCTTTTCTATAGGCGTCTAGACAAGCGCCACAAGCGATAAATCCTCATAGACAACTTCGCCTTGGCTCATGCTGATTGATGTTAAATCGGCGTTGGAGTCATAGGTCGAATAGAGGACCTGAAGTTTCTTGTCTTTTGATAATGAGAACTGAAGGTCGGCGTTCCAGAACTCTTTGTTTTTCTTTTCCACCGACTTGATGGACGAAGAGGAAAAATCAAAGGCATTCACCAAGGAGCGGTGGGCCCCGCTTCCGTAAGAGTAGATGAAGTATAGCAAGGGCTTATCCTCAGTGCTGTCATAAGCGTAATGGGTGAGCCCATATCCACCGAAAGCACCGCCGAGTTGATAGGCTTTATTTTGATAGACGAGAAAGCTCTCGCCTTTGAGGTTTCCTATGGAATCAATGTTGAAACGAAAGCGGTAGAGCTCGCAGACGCCATTTAAGCATGAGGGGGTGACATCATAGAGATAAGAAAGAACATCGGAGTTCTTGGCACTGATCACCGAGTATAGAGGACTTGCGTCCTTAAGATAGTCATCGATGAAGGCGGATTCTCCGACCGCGTCTTTATCTTCGGGAGCGAAGATATGGTAGTTCCCAGTGTCATTTCCGCACGAAGAAAGGGACGATAGCAAAAGAGGGATGACAATGAATAAAGACTTTCTTTTCATCGTTTCAATTCTATCAATTCCAAGCAGTGTTTACTATCACACGAAAATAGACCTACAAATCAATACATGTCAGTAGGTCTATGGCTCTTACAATCGTGAGTAGAACAGGATTATTAGTTTTGATGAAGGCTATTTTTGGTTTTTGCAGGATCCCATTCTTCTCCGGTTACCGTATCTAGATCCATGCCTTTGGTCTCACCGACGTTTTTGCAAAGAAGAATTAAGGCAATCACCATGCCAGGAATCGCCACGAGGAAGTATAAGAGACCAAGATATTGCTCTGGTGTGAATAACTGACATACCATGGCGATTCCTTGGCCAAATAAACCTCCGACGAAGAATATCAGCGCTTCAACGGTGGTGCAGGAGCTTCTTAAGTTAGTGGGGGCGCTTTCGCCGATCATGATTGAGTCGATGGTGTCACCGGCTGACCAATAGGATCCGACAAAGGCTCCGGCGAAGAAACCCATCAGCATGGCCGGGAACTTGACCATGGTGCCGGTGAAGAACAAGGCGTAGGAAACTATGGCTACGCAGGTCATGACGATCGCGGATGGTTTACGGCCCCATTTGTCGCTGATGAAACCCATCATGATGGTGAAGATGGCGTTTCCGACCGGGTAGAGATAAAGGGCTTGGGTTATTTCCTCCTCATTCATCATGGCACTCTTGCTCATGACGCTTTGATAGGTCGAGGTGGCGACCGAGGAAATCAGAAAGAAGAAACAGACGATCATGAGATTACGCATTTGCTTATGCTTGAACGAGAACTGGAATCCGGCCTTGATTCCGCCCTGGGCATGGAGGGCTTTATCGGCTTTCTCATCCATCAATCTCTCTTCGTCGCTCTTCTTTAGGTAGGCGATGCGGTGGTTGAGGAAGGTGGTGCTCTCCCGGGCCGTCAATAAGGCCAACAAAGAAGCCACGAAGCCAAAGATGGCGGGCACTAGATAGACAAGGTGCCATTTGCTTGAATCATTGCCCATGAAGATGGTACGGCACAAAGGCACTAAGAGAGTCCCCAATACCGCGATGCCTTTGATCAAAGAATAGATGATGGCCCGTTTGTTTTTAGGGGCCGTTTCCATGATGTAGATGACATGGACGTCATGGGTGACGAAGAAGGTGATGATGGTGGCGCCTATCATATAGACCACGATGTCCTTTGAGAGATAAATCACGAACATCCCGACGCCCATCATCAAGGTGTTGAAGACGAGGAATGGTTTGCGGCCCCATTTATCCGCCAAAGGCTTGTAGAGCAAAACGAAAACAAGAGGGACGGAGGCGATGAACCCTATTGTTTGAAAAAGGCTGAGGCCGCTCGAATAATTCATGCCCATGTTCGTCACAAAGAAATCGGTGACGATGTTCGACTGAAACTGATTCGAGATGTTGCTGGCTATCTCATCGGTGATATAAGCGAGGGAGATGACCAAGAACAAATAATAGAGATAGAGCTTAGGCAAAGGCCTGGCGAGATCTTTCTCTCGTCGAACGAGTTCTTTTTGCTCACGAAGATGACGTTTTTCTTTGTGTTCCGGAGTCTCTTCTTTTTTCATGGTCCGATAAAACTCCCAAGGGGATTGCCATAGCCTAAAGCAAGCGGGCTTAGACGTATGATATTTGACAAAAGCAATTATACAAAAGCATTTACATGCTGTTAATAGAAACACTACCAAATCATTGGTCGAAAGCGTCTTAACAAAGTCAGAATAGTCGCTGTTATTATTTAAAAAAGTCCGATGGTTGCTAACGTATCATTTTTGATTTCTTTGAACAAAAGCAATAATGCGCATTTATGACCAATGTGTGCCTTCTATAAAAAAGCCTCCGCGATTCAATAACGGAGGCACTGGATGATCTACTTAGTCCTTAGCTCTCAACGACCTCGATGTTTTTGATTAGGATTTCGTTTCCTTCTTTTAACACCGTGTCCTCGCTTTCGAGGCTCCGGAAGAATACCGTTCAACCTTGAAAGCAAATACGTTGAACACCTATTTTCGGAACAGTTATCAAATCAGCCAATTAGACTATAAGAAAATGACTTCTTTGATGCATGACAAACACGTTTCCACTTTCGCCAAATAGAATATCAGTGGCGGGCTATCCGTCTTTCTTTTCGTTTTGGGCCAAGCGGTAACTCTTGGGGCTGATCCCTTTTTCCTCTTTGAATCTCTCGCTGAAATAAGAGGGATTCTCAAAGCCCACTTCCGAAGCTATCTCGCTGATGTTCTTAGTGGGGTCTCTTAATAACTCCGAGCTTTTTTCGATGCGGTAGGAGTTTAGATAGCTCATCGGCGTGGTCTCCAAGAAAGAGACGAACAGCCTTGTGGCATATCCTTTGCTGAGCGAGGCCGAAGAGGCGATGGACTCCACGTCGAGTTTCTCTTTGTAGTTGGCGTAGATGAAGGAAAGCATCTTCTTGACCAAGAGGGCTTTTGAAGAAGAAGTGACTTTGGGCAAGTTTTCTTCTTTCTTCATAATGACGAAACTAGACCAAAAGGAGTAGAGGTCGGATAAGGCCAATAACTGATAAGGCCCTTCTTTCTTATCCATGACTTCCATGATGGAACGGGCTTTTTGATATAAGGGCAAACATTCTTCCTTAGTGAACTTGATGTAAGGAAGATTCTCGTTTTGAAGAAAAGAGGAGACGAACTCATCCTTCACCGGGGTGGATGATTCTAGAAGTGAGGGCAAGAAAACCAAACAGATGTACTCACTATCGACGCCATCGGGGCTGTAGCCGAAGTGGGGGTGCTTGGCATTAACGAAGATCCCTTCACCCTCTTTCAAAGGTATCTTGATGCCATCGACAGAATAGGATGGATGGCCTTTCTCGACGAAGAAGAACTCGAATTCCTGATGCCAATGGCAAAGGACTCTTTTAAAAGGATACAAAGAAAGGGTGAAGCGTTTGGACGACAAAGGGAAATCCGCTTCCTCATAGGGGACGATTTCGGATTGATCTGGCATCACGAGTATTTCATTCATTAGGTATATGATATTCCAAAAAGTTGTTTTGTTATAGTTTTAGGCACAAAGATGAAAGATAACTATTCTATAAGTCATTATTCTTGTGGCATGGAAAACAAAGCACTTGAACCACAAAACCAAATCAAAAACATCATCACCTCGAAGGAATTCCTCATGACTCCGGCCTGGGGAGAGTTCTTCTACTACGCGAAAGACAGAGACTTCCTGATGGATCTATATGACTCCTTGCTTGATGAGGGATTTCATTCCCTCGAACAGCCTCATGAGGTCTTCTCCGACATCTTCGTGGCAAGGCTCATCGATCCGAGCGGACGTCACATCTTCCTTAGAAGCGTCTGAGGTAGGAACGTAAAAAGCCATCAGCAGGCACAAGGCTTGTTGATGGCTTTTTTCTCTCGTTAGAAATTATTTGGAAGGGGACGTTTCTAATGAGGCTTCGCTGGTTGGATAGGCGAAGAAGGTGGAGACGATGTTGATTATAAGTGCTATCAGCATCGTGGCAATCGTGACTGGGAACATGGCTGTAAGCGGGGCCGCGCTCATCTTGGAGAGCATGGCGAAGAGCCAGCTGATCCTTCCGACGATGAAGAGACCTAACGACAGGGCATATAAGGCAGTCTGAACGATTCCGATAATGGACAGCAAGTACGACTTCTCCGGAAGTTTGATGTAGATGTAGATCGACAGAACCTCCAAGAGAATCGGGATGAGCAAGACGCCATAAACGGCGTTGGCTTGGACTCCGTTCTCGCCGTTTCCGCTTTCGATGAGGAAGAAGATGTAGGCCAGTATCCCGACCAAAGCGGCAATGGACGAGATCAGAATCGGCTTATTCTTCACTATTTTGGCAAACATGATTATTCAGTCTCCTTTTCTTTTCCGTCTTTCTTTTTGAGATAGCTGTAGACATAGAGTCCGATGAATCCGACTGCTAAGACGCCGAGTCCGATGTCAATTCCTAGCAAGGTTGAGCTCCACCAAGGAGTCACCGTGACGAAGACGGTGTCGCTGGAGTAGCCGTTGCAGTCGTTGGAGTTAGCCCAGAGATAGAGCTGACGCTTGGCGCTCTTGCGCATGGCGTTGGCCATCTCAGGGTTGGACAAGACGAGTTCGGCGGTTCCGAAGATTCCGCTGTAGTCGAAGGTTCCGCCCCAGAAGAACGAGCAGAAGGTGTCAGTTCCATTAACGACGGATCTGGCACCGTACATGATGGTGTTTTGAGCCATATCCGTCATGTTGGCGGAAGACTCACAACCCCATTCAGTGCGGATGAGATCCTCTAAGGCCTCAGTGCTGTAAGCGGCCTGGATGACGCCATAACGGGTGAACGAGGTCATGTAACGCTTGGCCCCGGCTTTCCTGAAGGCGCCTTCGGTGGATCTGAACTGATTCTCTCTCATCGCGGCTTCGTTGCTGAAGACCGCAAGGCCAAGACGATTGGTTTCCTGGTCGTTTCCACAAACGTGCTTAAGCCAGGCACATCCGCCTTTCGACTGGATGCCAACGGTTTCCTCATAGCCCATGATGTAGCCGAGGTTGCCGTCTTCGCTATAGTACTCAGCGTTACGTCCGCTATAGGCGGTGCGGTGGTTGTTGACGCCGATTTCCTGACCTGTGCAGTGGCACCATAAGGTGTCTTCACCGAAGATCTCTCCCATCCGGCGGGCAAGAGTCGGTGAGAAAGTCGCGGCTAGTAAGGATTCCTGATGCATGGATGAGCAGTTGTAGTTAGCCAAATACGAATTGGATTGCTCTTCCGCAGTCATGTAGTAAGGAGTGTTGGTGTTCGCGTGAGTGGTCGTGGTCGCAAAGCCGACGGCGTTGCCCGAAGGGCCTTCGCTTCCGGTCATGCCAGGGAAGCCAGAGTTGTGTCCGGCCGTGACATTGGTGAAGCTGAGAAGCGGGAACTCGAGGGAGATAAGGTCCTCGATGCTCATCTGATCGAGCAAGAGGTCCCAGGCCTCGCTGTCATAATCGGTGTTGCCGATAAGCTGAGCGGCGGTGTAGGAAGTGCCATCGGGATTCCCGTATCTGAAGTTGATGGTTGCGGTCGAGTCAGCGACATAGGTGTCGCCGGCGAGCTCGTTGAACATATCGACTCCGTTTTCGTTCTGTCCTTCGGCTTTGACGTTATCGTATGTGACTGGATAAGTATTTTTCCAGTCGTTTCTTGATAGATAAGTGACAGTGTCCTTTTG
>DHAP01000014.1:0-1873 GCA_002397465.1 Caryophanales bacterium UBA4951
TACGTGCACCTAGGAGTTTAAAGATAAATAGAAAGGATGCTTATCTTTCTAGCTCACAATATCACAATGTATGACGCCGACTGGAATTACACAGATTATGCAACCTTAAATTCCTATGCTGGGAATTCATCGAGTTTTACTTTCTCATATACGAAAGAATCTAGAAAAGCGCCTGTTTGGTTCGTTTTCTATGTGCTCGCTGGTAACTCCACGACCCAAGCAACCCAGCAAAACGTCTTAACATTGTCTTCTTTTACAGTCAATTGGTCTTGCTAACCAGGCTACATCTATAAACGCGTCTCCGGCAATTCGGAGGCGCTTTTTAGTCTCTATGCACTTTGACACTTTTCTTTTCTTGTGCTCTAATGAAGGTAGAAATCAGGATCAACAGATGAAAATCATCGGAAAAATCCTTTTGGCAACAGGAACGCTGTCCCTTCTTTCTGTTGGTGACATGCTACAAATCACCAAGCAAGAATCTCAAATCACCTACAAGACACCAGAGGAGATCCTTTCGGTAGCAGACACCAATTACACCAGAACAACCGCGACTTATTTTACTGCCGCGGCTTTCACTACCGTCACCGAGAATAACTATTTCAGCTGCTTTACCCAGACCCGCAAAACCTTATGGACGAGCCATGCCTTATATATGCATAACGACACAGAACAGGTCAACTCCGGCTATCTCGACAAAAACGGAACTATGTCCCACTACACCCTCCATAACGGTTATCAGGACATCGCCAAAAAGGATAAGGGCCTTGTCGAGAACATCCGTGATGACTATGTAAGCGAGGATACAGCCTATACAATCCATGATTATTTCGTGGGCTGTCATACCTTCAAAAGCCAGGCCACGAGCATAGCCGCTTATTTCAGTGCGGTCGATGGCAAGAATGGAGTCTATCAGGCAACAGAATCTTCATTGTTCCAAAACTTCATGTATTTCTGCGCTCCGCTATATACCAACCCCATCGTAGAAGGCGCTTCTGCTTTTCTTACTTTCACGAAAGTGGAGCTCGTCGATCTCACAGATGGCACATACCAATATAACCTCTACGCTTCCGAGACCGAAAAACTCAGTCAAAGCTCTGGATTATTCGCCAGCGCCACTATCTCGTCCATCGGTTCAACATCCCTCTCGGTAGTCGATGCCTATTTGGCATAACGTCTACTAACAAAACATTTGAAACGGCCTATCGCTCAATCAGGCAGAACGAAAAAAACATTGCTGCACATTCGTTAATATAAAGAAGATTTATTTCTTTTTCTGTCCGTAGTAAGAATTCGGACCGTGTTTTCTGAAGTAATGCTTATCAAGCAAGTCTTTGTTTATAGGTTTTATATCAGGATTCAAAGACTCGCTGATGAAAGCCATCTTGGCGACTTCCTCGATGATTTTGGCGTGTTCCACCGCCTCAGATGGAGTCGAACCCCAGGCAAACACCCCATGGGATGGGACGAGAATCCCAGGAGCTTCGCCCTTATATGATTGGACGATGGCAATCCCGGTGTTCTTTTCGTAGTCCTTCTCGATTTCTTCTTTCTTCAATTCCCGGCATAACGGAACCGAGCCATAAAAGGTGTCCGCCTGTGTCGTTCCATAGCAGACTATCTCCTTTTTGGCTTGGGCGAAGGAAGTCGCGTAGGTTGAATGGGTATGCACGATCCCGCCTAACTCAGGGTGCTTTTTGTAGATCTCGATATGGGTAGGCGTGTCACTCGATGGGTTTAGGCGTCCTTCAATAACCTTGCCATTCAAATCAACGACCACCATGTCATCTATTTTCATGATCTCATATGGGACGCCTGAAGGTTTGATGACGATCAGTTTGCTCTTTTGATCATAAGAAGAGACGTTGCCCCAAGT
>DHAP01000014.1:2098-6160 GCA_002397465.1 Caryophanales bacterium UBA4951
AGCTCTTTCTCAAGACTCTCTGGCGTGGTGTTTTTGCCAATATGGACGAATTCGATGCCAACCATCTTAGCCCAGTCATGGAGCTGTTCGGCATCGACGTCGTATGAGAGAACGGTATGGTGAGAACCGCCTGCCATCGACCAACATTCCAAGGCGTCAGTGAAGGAAGAGAGACTCTTCCACATGACTCTCGCTACTGGAAGATTCGGCATGCTCTTGGTCGGCTTGACGCATTCGATGTCCTGAACGATGAGCCTCAGCCTTCCGCCCATATCGATCAAAGACGAGAAGGTGGCTTTGCCAGCTTTCCCCTCAAAGACCAAACGGGCCGGGTCTTCTTTGCCGCCGATGCCCAAAGGATGAACTTCGATTCTTGGCTTCTTTGAGGCAATTCGAGGATTGACCTCGAGCATATGGGCGCCTAGCGAGTAAGTGCCATCCTTCAAAAAGTCATAGGTATAGGCCTCGATGAACGATGAGTTCCCCTCGCCCATCTGGTTGATCAGATATCCTAGGCCAGCGACTTTCCAATCGCCTTCGGCCCCAAAACCGCATCCCTCTTCCATCAAATGCTGCGCCGCAAGGCCTGGAAGCTGCCTAAGGCCATAAAGGTCCTGGAAGTTGGTGCTGAAAGCCGAACATCCATGACTGGCAAGCATCTTTTTGATGGCGATTTCCTCTTTGGCCTGGTAAAGGATTGAGCCCTCGTTATCCGTGGCCGTCTCATATTCTTTCTTGTAACTTGAAACGAGCTTTTCGGCTTCTTCGTCAGTGACTTCTTTCACCAACTCGGCTAATTCGCCGACTGGGAAGGTGTTGACCTGCCAGCCAAGTCTTTCCTGGGCTTCGATCTTGTCGCCCTCAGTGACGGCCACCTCCCGCATGTTGTCGCCTACACGCATGATCTTCAAATCGTGACTATTTGAGGCGGCCACCGCGACTTTCTCCCATTTGCCGATTCTTCTCACGACTTCCTCGTCCTTCCAATAACCGGCGATGATCTTATGAGGCACCCTCATCCTTGCGAGGATGAAGGAATGTTCCCTATCCCCATGGGCGGCCTGGTTGAGGTTCATGAAGTCCATGTCGATGCCTTCATTAGGAATCTCCGCGTTGTATTGGGTCAACAAATGAAGGTATGGCTTCTGCAATAACTCCAAGCCATTGATCCACATCTTGCTGGGTGAGAAGGTGTGGCACCAGGCGATGAGCCCAGCACAGCCATCATCATAATTAGCGTTCTTGATCAGCTTGACCGCGTCCTCGTTAATCCTGACTATTCCTTTGAAAATAACCGCAAAAGGAAGATGCTTTGATAATTCTGCAGCCATTTCCTTGCCACGTTCCTCAATTGTTTTGAGGACTCCTTCGCCATAAAGGTCCTGACTTCCGATGATGAAATCAAAATGTTTGTTTTCCATGTTTCTTCTCCTTTTTTATTTAAGCGCTGCCGGCGCTTCTTTCTCCAAAATAGACGCGGCTTTGTATCGTCTTAGGTATTCGTCAAAGCCTTCTTCTTCCTCTTTGCTCGGCTCAATGAACGACGGCTTTTCCTTAAAGCATCCATCGAGGTATTTTTCTAAGGACAGGCCTTTGCCTTTTCTTGCATACTCAGCGAGCAAGGCCATCCCCCAAGGACCGCCTTCACCCGAGGTCTTCATCACTCCGACTTTCGTATGGAAGGCCCCGCTTAAGATGGAGCAAGCCGCCACTGGGTTTTTGAACATCCCGCCATTGCCGACTATGGAATCCAGATGAATTCCTTCCTCAGCCATGATGTCGAGCCCTAGGCGTATCCCAACCAACGATGAGTAGAGAAGCGACCTATAGAAATTTGGGATGTCAAACTTCGAGTCCGCTTTGCGGACGAATAAGGGTCTTCCATCAGAGAATCCGCACACCGGCTCGCCTGAGAAGCAGTTGTAGTTCAATAAGCCACCACAGTCTTTCTCGGCATTCAAGGCCTGTTGATAGAAGAAGGAATAAAGCTGGCTCTTATCCATCTTCAGCCCGTTCTTCGAGGCGAACTCGCCGAATAAACTAACCCAATCGTCCAAATCTGAGGTGCAGGTGTTGCAATGAACCATCGCGACGGGCTTCCCGTCCGGGGTCGCCACCACATCAATCTCCGGGTGGATTTCCTTCAAAGGTTTGGATAAGCAAGCCATGAGGAAAATGCTGGTCCCGGCCGAGATGTTCCCTGTGTTGACGGAAACAGAGTTCGTCGCGACCATGCCAGTCCCGGCATCGCCTTCGGGCGGGCAAAACGGAATGCCGCTATTCAAGGTTCCGCTAGGATCGAGAAGTTTGGCCCCATCCTCAGTTAGATAACCGGCGTTCTCTCCGGAGCAAAGGACTTTTGGCAAAATGTCCTCGAGCCTAAATTTATAGTTGCATTCTTTTAGCAATGAATCGAAACTGGCCATCATGTTTTTCTCATATTCCCCGTCTTCGCCCAAAGGGAACATGCCAGAGGCTTCGCCCCGACCTGCCACCTTAAGGCCAGTCAGGCGGTAATGGACGTATTCGGAAAGGGTGAACATCGACGAGATGTCCTTGTCGAAGGACTCTTTGTTTAGGATCGACTGGCAAAGGTGGGCAATGCTCCAACGCTGAGGGATGTTGAAAGAAAACAGCTTGCTTAAAAAGGCGCTGGCCTCAGCGGTCTTGGTGTTCCTCCAAGTCCGGAATTCACAGAGCTGCCTGTCGTTCTCATCGAAAGGAAGAAAGCCATGCATCATTCCGGAAATACCGATGGTGCCTATTTTCCTTAATGGGCATCCGTATGTTTTCTCAACCTGGGTTTTGATGTCTAGATAAACTTCTCTGAGCAAGGAAAAGGCCTCGTCCAAAGAATATGACCACCAGCCGTTTTCGAGATGGTCAGACCACTCACGGTCGGCTTGGGCGATGATCGTGTGGCTCTCGTCAAGAAGCACCCCCTTGATGCGGGTGGAGCCAAACTCGATGCCAAGCGATGTCCTTCCTGATGAAATCATAGATGCTATATCCATACAGTCTCCTCAATTATCGATTATAAATGGAAGGGCTTTCATTTCTACCGTCTAACGTCTAGAAAAATATTGTTTTCGTATAGCAAACAAGATATATTCAATATCATGAAATCTCATTTTGATCTAAGTGCTCTTAAGAAGAGCATCTCGGATTTCTATCTCTTAAGCGGAATCAGGATCTCCGTCTTTGACAACTCTTTCCAAGAGGTCGCTTCCTATCCGGAAAAACGTTCTTCTTTTTGCGAGTTTGCGAGGAAGAATCCCAACTTTGAGAACGCCTGCCACGCCTGCGACAAAGCCCACATCTTAGAAGCCTCAAAAGGCAAGGACGCCATAAGCTATGTCTGCCACGCCGGGCTCAACGAGATCATCACCCCGATCAGAGATGACGACGGAAGCCTCATCGGATTCCTCTTCTTCTCGCATATGCTGACCCAAAAAAGCCACGATGAGGCTTGGGATATCATCAAGCCGCGTATTTACTCTTATGGCTTTGATGAGAATGAAGCGAAAAGAGCCCTTGAGGCCATGCCATTATACGATGAGCCATACCTACAGGCCGCTTCGCTAGTCCTTCAGGCCGCCGCTTCATATCTTTGCCATCAAAACGTGGCCTATCTCCAAAAAGAGGAATTCTTGGACAAAGTCACTGACTATGTCAACGCCCATCTCCAAGACGATCTTTCAGTCGAGAGCTTGTGCAAAGCTTTCTATGTCTCAAGGGCGACCCTTTATTCGCACCTGAAGAAGAGAAGCCCCGACGGGGTGGCTTCTTACATCCGAAGCTGCCGTATCGAAAAAGCGAAAGAGCTTTTAAGAAACGACCCCTCTTTAAAGATATCCGAAGTGGCCGAACTGGTCGGATTTTCCAATGACACGAACTTCATCGTCGCCTTCCGCCAAAAAGAAAAAACAACCCCGAAACGTTACGCTTTGTCGCAAAAGTCATCATGACTCTTCGTCTATTCAAAAATTCTTTCGGCCGATAAAACGCTTTCAGACCTCTAAGACCCCTTTATAAAATGTATTCTTCGCGATATAGTGTAAC
>DHAP01000030.1 GCA_002397465.1 Caryophanales bacterium UBA4951
CAACTTTGTATAATCTTCTATTATTTTTATCCTCGCAAATTCTTTCTTGATTATGGTTTGTTATGTGAACACAATTAGTCGACAAACACTAATGATGCAACCGATAGTTGCCAAGATGAAAAGCAGACTTGGTAGTGAAAGAATAAACGCAACCATAAGATGATGGCTGTCGATGAGGGAGGTAAAAACCATGAACATCGAAATAGCAAACCGCTTGGTGGACCTAAGGAAAAAATCCGGGCTCTCCCAAGAAGAATTAGCATCACGCCTAGGCCTATCCCGCCAAGCCGTCAGCAAATGGGAAAGGGCCGAGGCCTCGCCTGACACAGACAACCTTATCTGTCTGGCGAAACTATACGGCGTCAGTCTTGATACCTTACTTAACACGGATGAGTCGATTGACGACATCGTGAAAGAGCAAATCAAGCCAGACGAGAATGGCGGGGCCACTCATGAAGAGGACGCCGCTACTAAAGAAGAAAAGGAATCCGAGGCCGGCCAAACAAAAGCTGATTCCAAAGCGGACGAGAAGGCCTCATCCAATAAATATAACGGCTTCCATATGGACGATTCCGGAATCCATTTCGGCTCAGGAAAAGACTACGGGAGCATCGACAATGACGGCGTCCACGTCGTCGATGAGGATGGCTCTAGCGTCCATATCGACAAAAACGGAATTCATATCTCCGGGGCTAATGGCTCTTCCAAGACAACTGGAACATGCCATATGAGCGCCAGCATGAACAGGTATGGGAAACGCAGGCACGCCTACAACGTCGCTCAGTCGATTGCCAGCAGCGTCACAAGCATCCTTGCCGTAACCGCCTATATTCTCTTAGGATGTCTCTATCCTGATCCTTATATTGGATGGGGCACGTGCTGGCTGGTCTTCTTGCTCATACCGTTGGTCTCAAGCTTCATTGAGGCTTTGAAGAAAAGAAAGTTCACGGCCTTTGCCTTCCCGGTCTTGGCCGCTGGGCTTTACGTCATGGTCGGGATGGTGTTCGGGATCTGGCATCCGACTTGGCTTATCTTCCTTTCAATACCTATCTACTATTGCATCTTTGATCCTATCGATAAGCTCATCAAACATCGTCATAGCGTGAAAGTCGACGGCGTTAACATTGACTTCGACGATGATGATGTGATTGACGAAGACAAAGACGAAGACGACGACTAAGGCATGAAAAAAACGGATTGTTTCAGGCAATCCGTTTTTATGTTGCTTAGAACGATCCTTCGAAAGAGGCGATGGGGACTGTGAACATGGCCCCGTGAATCTTCGTGAAGTTGTCGGTATGAGTCCTTATGTCGTTTTGCAATTTCGGGAGTTTGTCTTCATCAACGATTACGAACATCGTTGAATTCTGGCCAGATTCGTGAGTGTTTTCAGCGATCTGAGAAAGCGAAAGGACGGCCGCTTTATCGGAACTGTTAGAAAGAATGTGCTTCAAAGACTGGGTCTTGATGATGGTTCCGTTGTAGCCGTCATTGATGATGGCGGCATAAAGGGCATCGGTGGCTTCTCCACGGTCCAAAACGGCGAATAAGAGTATTTTCATGAAATTTCCTCGAACTTGGCTATTATGCAACGTAATTGAAAAAATGTCGACCAGATAGCGCAATCTCATTTCGAAGTACTATAATATCACCGCTGGTAATTTATGGGATTTACAAACTTGATTCTTGATTCGACTTCTTCTTCCTCTGGCAGCCCTTATGAGCTCTTGCTCCCGGTTGCTCTGATCCTCTTCCTCTCCAAGGCGATCTCGGTCCTTTTCAAAAAGATGAGAATGCCGCAGGTCATCGGCTTTTTGGTGGCCGGATTGATCATCGGCCTCGTGACTTTCATCCCAGGGCAGACAATCCTCAATGACTACACGAAAGGCGGAATCGAAATCCTCGCCAAGTTCGGCGTTGTCATGATTCTATTTTCCGCTGGCGTTGAAACTGACACCAAAGCCATCAAATCGGTTGGTGGGGCCGCGGTCGTCATTACTTCCTTAGGCGTCATCGTGCCATTGGCCCTTGGATTCCTGGTCTCTTATTTGTTCAGGGTCTATGGCGGAGTCACCGATCCCAGTCTCGAAGCTGGCATAAATCCTATCTATAGCGATATTTACTATGGCGTCATTTTGACGGCCACATCAGTCTCCATCACCGTTGCGACGTTGAAAGAGCTAGGAAAACTTGATTCCAAAGTAGGCAACGCCATCGTGAGCGCGGCCATCATCGACGATGTCATCGGCATCATCTTGCTCTCGCTTGTCATCTCGTTGTCCGGTTCTTCAAGCGGCGGCAGCGACTTTAACCTTCTCGAATGGTTCATTGGCATCTGCGGCGGACAGGTCGAAGGAGCACTTACGACCCTCGTCATCATCGCCAACATGGCGATATTCTTCCTCCTTTCTTGGGGAGTCGGATTCTTCATCCGCAAATTCTTCAACCATCTCGGCAAGAAATATCCGCACCATATCAGAATTCCTATTTATTCTTTGGCCTTCTGCTTTTTGTGGGCCTATGTCGCCCAGGCCTTTTTTCAGATTGCTGACATTACCGGCGCCTACATCGCCGGCTTGATTCTCTCAGTCACGTCTCCAAAGGAATACATCGACCATCGAGCTGAAACGACAAACAACGTTTTCTTCGTCCCGATTTTCTTCGCGTCCGTGGCTTTGAAGATGTACACCGCGAATTTCGATTTCAGCAACGTCATGTTCATTCTCTTCGGCTTGACCTGGATTCTTGTCGGCGCCTTGGGCAAGGTCATTGGCGCTGGGCTCGGAGCGAAGATGTGCAAGTTCTCGTGGCGTGACAGCGCGATCGTCGGCGTGGGCATGATGGCTCGTGCCGAGGTCTTGATAGTCACCGCCCAAACCGGAGTCGACGCCGGACTCGTGAGCGACAAGATCATCCCGTTCACTCTCATCCTTATCTTATTGACCTCATTCGTCACCCCGATATTCCTCAAGATTCTTTACAAAAACGATTTGCCCCCGAGACTCCCTGGAAGCGAAGAAAGGGACCTTCCGGACGAAGAAGAAGCCCCAGTGGAGGCCAAGAGCGATAGCAGCGCTTCCTTAACCCCTGAAAGCAAGTAGTTTTCATGTTGACAAGTCGCCTTTGCGCTCTTATCCTTATTCATGCGCGATTTAGCGCATTGACTACCACTTTGGGGCGTTAGCTCAGCTGGGAGAGCGCCTCCATGGCATGGAGGAGGTCGAGAGTTCGATCCTCTT
>DHAP01000005.1 GCA_002397465.1 Caryophanales bacterium UBA4951
CTTTAAACTACCAATTTGTAATTGTTAATCAACTCATTAATCATTTTTTCTTTGTCAATTTCAATATTACTTTCCGCTGATATTTTTACTTCCATAACAACGCTTGTATCATAGCTAAAAGAAATTTCACACGCACCATCATAGTAATTAAGAATACTATACTCTATTTCATTGTTTATAAGATTTATGTTATTAGAATAAAAAGGATAAAAATAAATATCAAACCTATTATAATTTGGCAAAATTTCAGAATCCTTATAAAAAGAAGCTTTCACTTCAAAATAATCGTATGATGAATTATAAATATCTTTTTCCTTTGAGGCATTGTTATCTATATGACCGGAAAAAGTTATACTAAAGAGTTTATAACCACTTGGGGATTCAAATTCACAAACTCCAAAGTTAAAATCGCTATTTCTTTGAGCATTTTTTAAATCAATAATAAACTCTTTAACTTCATCAATGTTAGCGAAACTTGCATCCCACCAAATTCTATCTTTGCCAGGCAAAATTAAATCACTATTAGAGTTCGAATCATTACTAGTACCAGTATTTCCACCACAACTAATGCAAACACAACTTGTGAATGTTAATAAAGCTAGAAAAATCGGAATTATTTTCTTCATATCTATCACCAATGTTAATTTAGCACAGTAAAATTTTAAATTCAAGCATATTGTTTTAGATTTGTCAAGATATATGTAACCGCTTTTTTATTTTTTTTGAAAATATCAAGTTGCAAATCAGATGCAGCATTCATAGATTTTTAAATGCTTTACAATTTAATTGGTCTTTCTTGCCGATAGAGGAGGACAGAATATGACAAGAAGAAAATCTTTTACCCACTTAGATGTGGATGATCGAATGACGATTCAGGCGTATTTGAACCAAGGCTTATCTTTAGCAAAGCTAATGGCTACGATATGTAGACGATCTCGAGAGAAAAGGAATGAAATTTAGTGAGGACAGGAAGTTATTCATATCCGAAATGCGGTTGCCTCTACAATCACAAACTCGCAGTGCCTGTCCAAGTCGACCACACTGCGTCTATCATCGAATTGAATATCGAATAATGAACGCTCAGATTCTCTTTTTGAAGCAATAGAGAAATGGTAAATGAATCATCTAAAGATTGCTACAAAGTAGGGGTTACCTGCAAAGTTCAAACGGCATCGAGATAATTTTTCATAAAACCGTTTAACGAGTGCACCCCCTCCCCATTATCCGTTTAACGAGTGCACCCCCTAGGACAAACCGTTTAACGAGTGGGCCTTCTTTTGCCTCAAAAAAGCCAAGAAAAGAGCATAATTTATCAAGTCAAGACCGGGCTACTATCAAGAAAAGGCCCATTAATCGTGGTTTTTGGCACAAAAAAAGTGATACTCGTTTGTATCACTTTTATCGTTCTAATATGGTGGGGGCGGAGGGAATCGAACCCTCAATCCATCACTGGCCCGCGATTTTGAGTCGCGTCCGTATACCTGATTCCGGCACGCCCCCGGATTGCGACATTTTACCACATCACAGCGAAGGAATGTGATAATTGTCAACGACTTCGTTCTCGCATAAACGTAGGACTCATAATGTTACGTACGCGACATCAGATGGCAGTATGCCGTTTGATTTCGTGGACATTTTTTACGCCACCCGATTTCCGACCCCTTTTTTCGGGGTTTTGGAGCCTGTTTTTGGAGGTCATGCGAGAACATTTCAAGCGAGAACACCAATTTTTGGCTCTTTTGGCCGATTCCCATTTTTGGAAACTGGCTAATCATCGGCACTTTCGGCAGCGGCTTGTCTTCGCGTCCGTACTCTTTTGAGTCCCTTGCGTCTACCATTTCGCCATTCGGGCGCGAAAAGGATTATAGAATAAGGAAAGAAGAAAAGAAACACCAAAACTAGACATATTTGCCAAATCTTCATTGAAAGAAAACCAAAAAGGCGCATATTAGGTGAGTTATTGGAGGACATATTATGCCAGCATGGGCGATTGCCGTCGTATCAATAGGAGGTGTTCTGCTTCTATTGATTTTTATTGTTTTGATCAGAACGATGCTTTTTAGGCCGAAGAAAAGAGCCAAAGATGAGGAAAAACCCGCTTCGATAGACAAAGAGAAAGCCGTTACCTCATTGCAAGCTTTGATCAGATGCAAAACCATCTCAACATCCGATCATAAAGACGAAGACAAGAATGAATTCGTCAAACTCAAGGAAACCCTTAGGACTACTTATCCTTTGGTTTTCAAGAATTGCGAATACCAAGAGCTCGGCCCAAAGGAACTATTGTTCCATTTAAAGGGCAAGAACGGCGATGAAAAGCACCCAGCCATCTTCATGGCTCACTTCGACGTCGTTTCAGTCGAACCCGATAGATGGACCGAAGACCCATTCGCCGGAGTCAGAAAGAACGGGGTCCTCTATGGAAGAGGCACCATTGACACCAAGGGAACCTTAAACGGAACCCTCCGCGGATGCGAAGAGCTTCTCCTTCATGGAGAGAGACCTGAACATGATTTCTATTTTGCCTTTGCTGGCGACGAAGAAGTCGCTGGCGGCAGCGCCAAACTCGCCGTCAAATACTTCAAAGACCATTCCATCGACCCTTATTTGGTAATCGATGAAGGCGGTGCCGTCGTAAACGGCATATTCCCAGGCGTCAAAAAGAACACCGCTCTTATCGGAACGGCCGAAAAAGGTGCCTGTGCCATGGAATTCCATCTCGATGGAGAAGGCGGCCACGCTTCAGCCCCGGCGCCTCATACGCCAGTTGGAAGATTAGGAAAGTTGGCGGTCGACATCGAGGACCACCCCTTCCACTTCATTTTGTCGGAACCAGTCCGCGAGATGTTCGATATTCTCGGAAGAGAATCAACATTCACTTATCGCATGATTTTCGCGAATTTGTGGCTCTTCAAACCCATTTTGAACAAACTGACCAAGAAGAGCGGAGGCCAGCTTAACGCCTTGGTGAGAACCACCGTCGCTTTAACACAGATGGAAGGCTCAAAAGCCACCAACATCATCCCGACCAAAGCCATGATCGGACTCAACATGAGGCTTATGCCGCCTGACAGCGTCGAATACGCTTCCGCAAGACTCAAGAAGCTTTCTGACAAGAACGGAATAGCCAGCACCCCAATCTTCTCCTACGCCTGGAACCCTTCAAGGATCTCCACGACCAAATCAGAAGGCTACTCCAAGATCAAAAACGCCATTGAAGGCACTTGGGGCGACGATACGTTAGTTAGCCCATACATGATGACAGCGTGCGCTGACGCCCGTTTCTATGGCGAAATAAGCGATAAAGTCTACCGCTTCTCCGCGATGAAACTAAGGCCAGAGCAAATGGAGATGATCCATGGCGACAACGAGCAGCTAAACGATGAGCAAATTGCCGAGACCGTCGAGTTCTATTATCGACTAATGAGGTCGTTATAATACGAAGAAGCCGTCAGCGTTAATACCTCTTCGCTGAGCGTTTCGACCTTCATCCTGCAGTTATCCGAAATCCAAGTTTTAGATGTTAGCAAAAGCGAGCCAAGCAAAGACATCATCTTGATGGATTTGAGGTCCGCTTTTTCTTTTCCGACAGATGCGGAAATCCCGTAAGAATACAAAAATGAACGACTGATTTTTTCCTCAAAACGAGGGCTGAATGAATTGACGATGGACATGAACAAAAGCTTGTTCGTCTTGATGGCAGTGAACATGGCGTTCAAATTGTCTCTTTCAAAAGATGCTGGTCCTTTGATGAACGGCGCAAGCTGGACGATAGTCTCATCTTCTAAAGCCGCCACCACATCATCCACGCCTTTGAAATGCAGATAGAAGGTAGAGCGGTTGACGTCCGCTTCTTTGGCAATGTCGAATATGCTCACGTCCAAAACACCATTTTTCGAAAGTAGTTTTATGCTTCCTTCAATGATTTCCTGTTCTGTTTTTCTAAATCTTCTATCAAAAGATCTCATACAAATAAAATATAGCATTAGTCGGTATTTATCAATAGACACTTTTCTATTAATAGATTATTATCTACGTTTTTTAAGAAAGAAAAAGCCAGGTTTCCCTGGTATTAGTGGCGCGCCCGAGGCGATTCGAACGCCTGACCTTAAGCTTCGGAGGCTTACGCTCTATCCAACTGAGCTACGGGCGCATAAACAATGGTGCACTGGATGAGATTTGAACTCACACCGGTTGCCCGACTAGCTCCTGAAACTAGCGCGTATACCAATTCCGCCACCAGTGCACGCCTAAGTACTATACCCTTATGAAGCGAAAAAGTGAATTATGGTTTTCTTGACTTCTGGGTCTTCTTCAGTTGCTTTATAGGGGTCCATCGTCAGGCCGATCGGCGAGTCGATCTTACCAATCCCTTGTTTGCCCAATGAATTCAAATAAGCTTCAGATTCTTTCGTTAAGTAACATTGGTGACCACGATCGTTGACTTGGTAATACGTAAGCAACCCTTTATTATCTCCTAGTTCCTTTTTCAAGATGTCAGAAGAGGCGCTAGAAGGCACCATGGTGTCGCGGCTTCCACCTATATAAAGGACTTTAGTCGATGACTTTGAAAGGACGTTCACGGCGCTTACGTTCCCGTTTTCGCCTAACTCTAAACGGAACTTCGTTCTTACAAGAAACCTCAATATTGGATTCTTAAGGATCGGAGCCATGCTGATAAACTCGCCAAGAGGCGAATTGAACCCCGACATGGAAACACATTTTTCGATGTGATACTCGTTTCGGCATGACATCAAGGCAGTATATCCTCCCCAACTATGTCCAATTGAGTATCTTTTTAACCCTTTGGCCTGTTCATCTTTATCCAAAAAGGCAAAGAAAGCCTTAATGTCTTGGTTAACGATGCCTAGGCCATAGATCTTAGGCCCTTCTGACTGCATACAGCCAGTGTAGTCATACGAATACACCAAATACCCTTCATTGACAAAATCAAGAATGTTCCTTGTGTAGGCATTTCTTCCAGCCCCGATGCCATGGAAGAAAACGACAACTCCCTTATATGGACCCTCAGAAAGGAAATATCTGTCCCCATAAAGCTTCCATTTCCCACTATAAAAGGAAAAAGGCGTGTGTTTCATGCCTAGTTCCTCAGGCGATAAATAAGGAAGGGAGGGCGAGCCATCCCAACGATGGGAAATGTTCTTATCAGCCAGTTTGGAAATGATTAGATACAGTATCAAGAGGGTTATCATTTGCGATGACCGAATTGAGCGTCAAACAAAGCCTTCAGATAACGTTTGTTGGCGATATCGACAAGGGCGAGTTCTAGTTTTTCGCTGATGCCGATCATTGAAAGCATACGGATTGGGCTTTCCATGACCATGTCGATGAAGTTTTGTCCCTTTTCATCGATGCTTCCGTCAGGATGAGCGACCATTTTATTGAGCTGTTTGCCCACGATCTTTCCGGCTAATGTCTCTCTTATTTCCCCAAAAGTGGAGTTCAAAGTGTAGTGATGATGACGTTTTGCGTTCTCGTTGGGGATTTGATGGCCCAAAAGCACGATGTATTCGTTATCGGTGACATGGAACGAGCCGCTCTGGAGATTGAAATAGGTCGGAAGCTGCGACTTCATGTCGATGGGCTTGTAGCTGGAAACGACTTCGATCTCCTTATTCAAAAGGATGTTGCTTGAAGAATTGCCAACCTCAATATTGTATTTTCCGCCTTCGACTTCGTAGCGTTCACTCGTGACGTCATAATGCGAGAAGGCCGAGAAAGGTATCATGAAGGAAACCTTCTTTTCCTTTTCAGGGAGCAATGAGACTTTCTTGAATGCGCGAAGTTCACGTAATGGCTTCAATGTCTTACTTGCCGGTTCTGAGACGTAAAGCTGAACGACTTCCGAACCTTTGACCTTCCCAGAGTTTTTGATAGTCAAAGAAACGCTTAGATTGCCATTCGAGATTTTGTTTTTTGAAACAGAAAGATTGCTGAACGCGAACTTGGTGTAACTAAGGCCGAATCCGAATGGGAAGAGAACTTCTTTTTCGGCAGATAAATAGTAACGATAACCAACGAAGATGCTGTCCTTATATAAGGAGATGTCTCCTTGTCCAGGATAGAAATCATGGGATGGCACATCGGTGTAGTAATATGGCCATGTCTCAGCGAACTTTCCTGACGGATTAACCTTGCCGGTCAAAAGGTTGTTGATGGCTATTCCTCCGCCTTCTCCAGGGAGATAAGCGACAAGGATGGCCTTGGCTTTGTCGGCAAAAGGAAGTTCGACCGGAGCGCCGAGAAGAAGCACGACGATGATGTTTTTGTTAACGGCGTATATGGCGTCAAACAATGAGTATTGGTTGTCAGGAAGACGCATGTTCTTTCTGTCCCAACCTTCTGTTTCAACCGATTCTGGTAGGCCAAGGACAAGAACGACTTTCTTATGGGTGGCAGCGAGATCAACCGCATCGATGGCGAGAGTGGAATCAGCCGCACCATCCGTCAATGAATACCCTTCCGAGAAAGGAATTCCCTTGGCGTCTTTGCCAATGTCAGCAGCTTCAAGATAAGAAACCAAATGCTGGGGGATGACTTGTGATGAGCCGGCTCCTTGATAACGCGGATGCTTAGCTAAGGCCCCGATGATGCAAACATCCTTATAATCCTTCAAAGGGAGGATATCCCCGTCATTCTTGGCCAAAACAATGCTTTCTTCGGCCACTTCGATGGCGGCTTCATGGGACACTCCATAGTTCCAGGCCTCTTTTGAAGGTTCTCTAGCCAAGACTTTGTCATATAGATGAGCGACCCTTTCGCACGATGTCTCAAAGGCATCTTTGTCAAGACTGCCGTTCTTTAGGGCCTTGACCAATTCCTTTTTCCTATCGGTGACGCAAGGCATCTCCAAGTCCAAACCGTGATTGTGGGAATCGATGGGGTCAAAGGTCGCGCCCCAGTCGCTCACGACGACGCCGGTGTAGCCCCATTCTTTTCTTAAGACATTCTTCAAGAGCCAATCGTTGTCGGAAGAATAGACTCCGTTGATCCGGTTATAAGAGCACATGACACTCCAAGGATCGGCCTCTTTAATCGCAATCTCAAAGGGGCGGAGATAGAGCTCCCTTAAGGCTCGCATATCGACTTCGGCGCTATAGGTGAGACGTCTATATTCCTGATTGTTGACGGCAAAATGTTTTAAAGAAGTCCCAACCCCGTTCTCTTGGACGCCATTGATGTATCCGGCCGCCAAGGTTCCGGCCAAGTACGGGTCCTCTGAAAGGTATTCGAAGTTACGGCCGCACAATGGGTTTCGTTTGATGTTGACCCCCGGGGCCAAGATCATGTCAGTCTTTTGTTCGAGGGCTTCCTTGCCCAAATAATGTCCGATTTTATGTAAGGCATCAGGATTCCATGAGCAGGCGGTCAAACAAGGCGAAGGAAAACAGGTGGCAGGAAGAGACGATCCGACCATCTCACCTTTTTTTGGTTTGTCGTCAGTAGGCTTTCTGACCCCGGTCGGGCCATCATGCATCTCAATGCCTTTGACGTCGGTTCCTTCGATAGGGTGCGTGTTCCAAGCCCCGTCTCCATAGAGAAGCGGTGCTTTAGCCAAAGGCGAGGCTTTCTTCGTTTCTTCAATCGCGTGATTTTTGACTTCTGACATGGTTTTTATCCTTTCAAGATATCGTCTATAAATCTTTCTTTATCGGTTTTCCGTTCCCATCAACATTGATGGAGCCAAGCAAAATCATGATTCCTTCAATCACTCCCCAAACCCAAGAAATCGGCGCAAAGACAACCGTCAGTCCCAAAATCAATTGGACGATAGCCTTGCTCTTATAGCCCAAATAAAAATTGTGGACTCCAAAGACACCTAAGAAAATGCCTAATAAACCCGCTCCAACGGCGCTTTTGGAATCATCCTTGTTAACTGCCACAGCCGTGGAATCACCATTTGGTATCCCATTAACATCAGCCCCGCAGTTTGGGCAAAACTTCACGCCCTCAGGCAACTCTTTTCCACATTTCGAACAAAACATGGTTTCTTCCTCGCTATAGATGATATTTTAGACACATCGCTCGTTTTCTTCCATAGCGGTTAATATAATGATTTCAGGAGTTTGTTCATGGAAAAGACAATTTATCTGGCCGGTGGGTGTTTCTGGGGCGTTGAGGCCTATTTCAAAAAGTTGAATGGCGTCTTGGACACCACGGTCGGATATTGCAATGGCAGGACGGCTTTCCCAAAATACGAAGACCTTAAATCAGGCAAGGCCGACCATGCCGAAACCGTCAAAATAGTCTACGATCCGGAAGTCATCAGCCTCAGCAAACTATTGGAGCATTTCCTTCGCTTTGTCGACCCTTATTCAGTCGACCAGCAAGGAAACGATGTCGGCCATCAATATCGCAGCGGCGTCTATTACACCGACCTCCTCGACGCGGTTGAGGCTGAAATGTATTTCTCCGAGCATCTAAAAGAAGGCTATAAGATCGAAATCAAGCAAATGAACAATTTCTTCCCGGCCGAAGAATACCATCAGGATTATCTAGACAAGCACAAAGACGGCTACTGCCACGTCAATTTGGGCCTGATCAAACAAAACGAGAAAAAAGATAACTAGAAAGCTTCCCTGAGCCAAGTAGAGAGAACCCCCGCATTTCCGTATTGAAGACCATCAAAATTGTTGAAGGCGAAGTTGACCATCAAATAGACCCCGAAAAACATCAAGATGGAACAGGTGACAAAGACTGTCCTGAACGACTCTTTTTCTTTGGCTGAATTGAAGAAACTGTAGACGAGATAGAAACAAAGCATCCCGTTCAAGGGGTAGATGGCCAGCATGTATCTGGCACAGACACCGCCCAAACAATAAATGCTATAAGCGAGGACTATAGGAGCCAACAAGAAGGCCAATAGGAACCACTTCTTGTCCCATCCCTCGCTTCTTTTGAACACATATGGGAAAAGGAACAAAGACCAGAAGAACGGCTGGAAGAGCACCCCTATCGAGCCTTGGACGTAGCTATTAGACTCCCGAGGCAAAGAAATCTTCGTGATGGTGAGATATGGGAATGAGGAAGAGAAGCCAAACGGCTCAAGATAATAATGGAAGAATGAAGCGAAGATGCCATCAAACGACAAGGAGGCATTCCCTTGGTCACTAACGGTCAATTGGTAGGATTGGCCGAATTGAATGACGCTTCCGAAGCGGAAATAGTTGTAGCACATGAGTAGAACCGCTCCGCTTAGTATAAGCACAGCCATCGGGACGAGGTCGAGGATCCTTTTTGACAAGCCAATCTCTTTGTCCAAAAGCCCTTTGATTAGGAATGGGAGGGCAATTAAGGCCACGATTCCGAAGTCGGGCCTAGAAGCCACGATGGCCACGTAAAAGAAACCGGCCAGGCCAAAGAGATAAATCCTTTTCTTTTTATCCTGATAACCATGGATCACCAAGGCCAAGAAGAAGGCTATGAAAGCGAGACCGAAGGTGAAAGGAAGACGATATTTCCAGTCAGTCCATCGATAAACGACAAAAGAAAGGCCCATCGAGCAAAGGAAGGCCATGATCGAAAGGAACAGCCATTGAAAGAAACAGAAGGGTTTCTTGTCCAATAAAGCCAGCCTATAGGTTAGATAAAAGAAACCTGCGATATATAAGAACCACGAGAAAGTCTCAAGGAACAAGCCAGTCGGCACAAAGGTGCAACCAGTTAGGAAATACACCGGGAACATGACCAAAATAACCGGAGCAGGCCCATAGTAGCAATAGTATTTGCCTCCATAATAAACGGTGTCCCATAAATAGGAGATGCCAGCCCTCAAGGAAGGATCATAAGGATTCGAGAGAGCCATCAAAGCACTCGAAGGTTCTTCGTCTAGATAGAGATGCCCATGGAGAAAGGCTGAGAAGAGATTGTAATAAAGGAAGGGGTTGTCGCTCGTATAAGTGGAATCAAACGGATAAGTCGTAAGGTATTCATCTTGTTTGGCCATGACTATCACGACGAAAGAAAAGAAAAGTACGATGCATAAACCGATGATGAAGTGCTTGCCTTTTTTTCTTTGGTCTTCCTCGTTCCTCAATAAAGAAATGTTCTTCGGGATATTGAAAAAGAACCCGATCAACAACGAGAAACAAAGAAAGCGGAAACTTGAAAAAACGAATGACTTTTCAATGTTGTTGAAGAGAAAAAGCTCAAGCAAATAGACAAGCAAAAAGCACAAATCCCTTGCAACAACCACCCAAGAGTAGTTTAGAGAGCCGCCTTTATCAATAAGCGAAAGAATCTTTTTTCCAGGTGAGAGAATGGCTAATAGAAGAGAAACGGAGCATCCAAAAGCAAAGACGTTCCAAAGAGAAAAACTTGCGTATGAATAAACGGCGATCACTGAAGTCAGAACACTGGAAACGTAGGCCAGAACGAAATCGATGAGGGAGGCGAAAACATTCTTCTTTATCACGAATTCTTTTTTCTCATGTATTGAGATAATGAATCTTATCGCGAAGAGCAAGAGTACGGCGAGCAAGGCCCCGACCGGCCCGTAAATCCAAAACATGATTACATTCTATCTTGAAGGACAATTGTCTTGAAGACTTATCGAAATAAACGTAATTGTTGAATAACGCCAAAAAGTAACAAAAAACCTAGGCAGTGCCTAGGCTTTTACCAATTTGGTGGAGCTATCAATTC
>DHAP01000031.1 GCA_002397465.1 Caryophanales bacterium UBA4951
CCAATCCATTGAAAAAAATAAACCTTTGAAACACTCATTCCCCAAGAATGAAAGTATAATTGTCGATATGGATAAAAAGATTCTCGAAGCCAAAGAAATAATCAAGAAGGCCTCTAGGGTCGTTTTCCTCGGCGGGGCTGGGGTTTCCACTGGCTCGGGAATACCTGATTTCCGTTCGCCGCAGGGCCTTTATAACGTCCACTCAAAATATGGGGTTCCCTATGAGGTGATGCTCTCACACACCTATTTCATGAATCATCTTGAGAACTTTTATGATTTTTATTGGTCGTGCATGGTCAAGCCAGACGCCAAACCAAACGCCGCCCACAAAGCCCTGGCCGATTACGAAAAAAGCGGTCATAACATCGTGATCCTGACCCAAAACATCGACGGCCTTCATCAAGAAGCCGGCAGCAAAAGGGTCTATGAGCTGCATGGGTCGACCAAACGTTACGCCTGCCTCGACTGCGGCAAACGATACACGCTGGACGAGATTGCCCACCATGGCGTTCCTCATTGTTCCTGCGGTGGCGTCCTTAAACCCGACGTCGTCCTCTATGAGGAGCCGCTCGATGAGATGATGTTAGAAGAAGCCGTCAATGAGCTTAGATACGCGGATGTCCTCATCGTCGGAGGGACTTCCCTCAACGTCTATCCGGCGGCAGGGCTCGTGGACTATTTCATGGGCAAGACAAGAATCATCATCAATAAGGAAGAGACGGGACGGGACCACGAGTTCGACTACGTCTTCCATGAGGATATCGGAGAAACATTATCGGAGTTACTTTCATGAGCCATCCATTCAAACATTTCGTCACCATCACCAAACACCGCCACGGAGTCATCAAAAACGCTTTCCACATGGGCATTTTCTTCCATGCTTTAAGACACGATCTTTCCAAGTATGGGTATACGGAATTCCACACTTCGGCCAAGTACTACACCGGGACCTTCTCGCCAGTCTACAAAGAACGTCTATCCAACCATTATTTCTCGACGATCTGCCAACATCACACGAGAAGAAACCCCCATCATTGGGAATATTGGACAGACTTCTTCAATGGCCGCATCGTCGTCAAAACCATGACCTATAAATGGGCCACCGAGTATGTCTGCGACATGCTTTCGGCCTCTAAAACCTATGACCCAAAGCATTTCGACCCCCATACGACCCTCAAGTATTTTCAGAAGCATTCGCCGCATTATTACATGACCCAAGCCACCCACGATTACATAGAATGGTGCCTTAAAGAATATGCCGATAAAGGCTGGTCCGGAGTCAAAAAGAAATTAACAAAGGCCAAATACCTTGAGATAACATCGAAGCTTCCTCAAGTTGAGATAGTGGAAACGCTTCGCTTAGATGGTGAATTGCCACCTCTTGAGCACTAGCGTATAATTCTTACGTTTATGGCAATCCGTGACAAAACCGTCATCTTAGGCTGTGGAAGACTTGGCTCCTCCGTGGCCAACAATGCCTCCAACCGCGGAAGCAATGTCATCGTGGTCGATGAATCGGCCACTTCTTTCGAAAGGCTTGATGACAATTTCAGCGGCTATAAGATCATCGGTGACGCGACTGACACTTATCTTCTTGAAGAAGATGCCTATATCAAAACGGCCCGTGAGGTCATCGTGACGACAGGGGATGACAACGTCAACCTCTTCTTGGCCCATCTATGCGCCATCATCTATGGGGTTCCCCATGTTTTCGTGAGATTCGACGATCCCGACAAAGCCGCCCTTATCGCTTCGGTGCCTAACATCAAAGCCATATACCCATTCGAGCTTTCTTTGAACAAGTTCACTTCCCTTGAAGGGGAGGGCGACAGATGAAAATAGTCATTGCCAACGGCAACCGTCAGGCTTCTTTCATCATCGAGATGTTCAAGAAGAAAGAGAACCAGCTCATCGTCATCAACTCTTCTAGGAGCCTTGCTAACGAGCTGACCAAAAAAGAACACATTTCGGTTTATGTCGGCTCCCCATGGAGAAACTATGCCTTGGAAGAGGCTGGCGTCCACGACGCCGACGTCTTCATTTCCCTTTGTGAGAAAGACACCGATAACTATGCCTGCTGCATTTTGGCCAAGAAGGTCTTCAACGTCAAAAAATGCATCTGTGTCGTCAATAACCCTGATAACGTCGAACTTTATAAGAAACTCGGAATCGACTCCGTCATATCATCAACTTACCTTTTGGCCCAGAACATCAAGACTGAGTCCTCGATGGAGAGCTTGATCAAAACCTTGTCTCTTGAGAACGATAAGATCATCGTCATCGAAGCCCCGGTCCTTTCCAAATATCAGATCGCCGGAAAGAAACTGATGGACATCAACTTCCCGAAATACGCGAGCATTTCCGCCATCTATCGTAACTTCAGCGTCATCATCCCTAACGGCCAAGTCGAGATCAGGCCGAAGGATATTTTGCTTATCGTCTGCGCGCCGGAAGACCAAAAAAAGATTCTTTCTTTCATTCAAATGGAATCCTCAAAGGAGAGCGAGTAGCTTCCTATGAGAAAGCCAGCGTCGGGTTTTCGTTTGATTTTTGGCTATCTCGGCATCTTTTTGATATTCGAGGGCCTCGTGACTTTATGCCCGCTCATAACCTTGATCTTCTACCCAGAGGAATCCAAGGTCTGGCTTGATTTCGCCATCCCGGCATTCGGAGCCATCATCATTGGCGCCATCTTGTTTTTCACCTTGATCGCCAGAAGGCCGAAAGGACGTTTTGGCCGTAATGAGGACGCCTTGCTATTGGTGCTTTTATGGATATCCGCCATCGTGCTTGGCTCGCTTCCTTTTTATCTCACGAAGTTCTCCGTTTTGAATTATGGGGACACCTCCCTTGATTTGGGGATGAGTTATTCCGAGTGTTTCTTCGAGTCGATGTCGGGGTATTCGGCGACCGGTCTCACGGTTCTCCCAAACAAGGTTTTCCTAGACTTGGTCGATTCGTCATCGTCATACTCGGCTCCGCATATTTTCTTGTTCCACCGAGCTTTCATGCAGTTCATCGGCGGGGTCGGCCTCGTCCTTATCGTGGCAGGGGCCTTGAGCGACCGTTACAACCTCAAACTCTATTTTGCCGAGGGGCATAACGACAAGCTGATGCCTAATCTTGGCAAAAGCGCCAAGGTCATCTTCGGCATCTATTTCGGTTATATCGTCATCGGAAGCATTTCATTCTATTTGGCTGGCATGACGCCATTTGACGCCATCTGCCATTCAATCGCCGCCATCGCGACCGGTGGTTTCTCGACTAGGGGGAGTGGCATCGTCTATTTCCAGACGGCCAGCTCAGGCAACGGAATCCTTCCGGTGAATGCGATCGCCATTGAGATAATCGCCATCGTCTTGATGCTTTTGGGTGCGACGAATTTTGTCTTGCATACTTTCCTGTTAAGGGGCAAATGGAAGCAGTTCTTCAAGGATATCGAGATCAGATTGGCCTTTTGGCTTATCCTTTTGTTCACGGTCATAACCACTCTTTCGACCCTGTATCTCTATTCGGATGGGAACGTGGTGACGGGGCTAGATTTCTGGACCTCGCTCCGCTATAGCGTCTTCAACATCGTCTCTTCATTGACGACGACGGGATTCTCCAATTTCAGTTCGGTGGCCGCCCTAGGGCAAGTCGCCGTCTTCTCAGGCATCCTCATGATGGCCGTCGGCGGTGGGATGGGCAGCACTTCGGGCGCCATCAAGCAGTACCGCTTTGCCATCATCCTCAAGGATTTCCAGTATTCGATCCGTTATCGTTTTTCTAGCTCCCACCAGGTCAACCCCAACCCGGTATACCGTCTTGGCGAGTTAAGGGAAGAGGACTCCTCGACATCCGATGAGGCCCATAACTACACATTGCTTTATCTGCTCTTCTTTTTAATTGGCGCGGTATCGTTGATGTTTCTTCCCGGCATCAGCGTCTCGCAAGGAGCCTATGATTATATGTCAGCCCTCTCAGGAACCGGGCTTGACATCATCAACTTCTACGCCTACAAATTGTCCGAGCCGGCTTTCTATCCGGCCTTGCTCTGGATACTCTCGGCAGGCATGTTCATCGGCAGGCTTGAAATCCTGCCCGCTTACTACGCTTTGAAAAGGCTCTTCTATGACCCTTTCAAAAATATCAAAAACCGGTCAAATAAGCCGGAGGAGGTTTGATTATGCTGATCGATGAAATCAAGAAGGCCAACATGATGGCTTTGAAGAACCATGACGTTGACACCAGAAACGCCCTTTCTATCGTCATCTCACGTTACCTTGAGCTAAAGACCAATGGCTCTGGCAAGGAAGTCACAGACGTCGATGTGGCCAAGATCATCCAAAAGTTCGACAAAGAACTCGACGAAGAGAAGGACGGATACGTCAAAGCCGGCAGGGCTGAGCAGGCCGCGAACGTTGACAAACAGAAAGCCGTAATCGCAGGATTCCTCCCTAAACAGCTTAGCGAAGAGGAAGTCAGAAAGATCTATGCCGGACTAGAGGACAAGGCTCTTCCGTCGGTCATGAAGCACTTTAAAACGAATTATGAGGGAAAGGTCGATATGTCCCTTGTCAGCAAGATAGCGCGTGGTTTATAATAGACCCCGCCTTTAGGGGCGTGGTTCAGTGGTAGAACAGAGGTCTCCAAAACCTTTGATGAGGGTTCGATTCCTTCCGCCCCTGCCAAATTGGTTATCTGCGAACTCTTTGTTTCTATAAGCAAGGATTCGCGCAACAATCAATCTCGATGGCTTATAAAAGTTCTTCGAGAAGCAAAGATCAGCCGGCTCAAAATGGGCCGGTTTTCTTTTGGCCATCGTTAGAGTTCATTGCAATAATCCTTAATTCGTAACTTATTCGTTTTCGCTTTCTATTCTTCCAATGATGAAAAGTGACATTCAAACGGAGAGACAGTCTAAATGTTCATTTTGGGAAGCTCTATTTAGCTAAAATGCGTTCCTAATTTGACATAAATGTATCTTTAGGAACGCAAAATACGTCTTTTTCTTGAAAACTCCTAGGTGCACGTAAG
>DHAP01000018.1:0-33302 GCA_002397465.1 Caryophanales bacterium UBA4951
TTATCCAATAAGGTATTGGAGTCGCTCTGCAAGGTCGAAATGGCATCGAAAGCGCAGGCTCCGATACAGCGTCCACAGCCTTTGCAGATCTTTAAATCAATATAGGCCTTCCCGTTTGGATAGGAAATGGCGTCGCTGCCGCATTCTTTGGCGCAACGATGACATCCGCGGCACAAAGACTGGTCAACGCTGGGCTTGCCAGATGAGTGTTGGTCCATTTTGCCAGCTCTAGAGCCACAACCCATGCCGATATTCTTTAAGGTGCCGCCAAAACCGGTCGATTCATGGCCTTTGAAGTGGGTTAAGGAGATGAACACGTCCGCATCCATGACGGCCCGTCCGATGTGGGCTTCTTTGATAAGCTCGCCGTTATGGACTGGGACATCAATGTCATCGGTTCCCCGTAAACCATCGCCAATGATGACGTGGCATCCGGTGGATATTTCATTAAAGCCATTGATCTCTGCGCAATCCAAATGCTCCAAGGCGTTCTTTCTGGATCCGGGGTATAGAGTATTGCAATCAGTCAAAAATGGCTTGCCACCTTGCTTTTTAACAAGGTCTGCAACCGCTTTTGCGTAATTCGGCCTTAAGAATGAAAGGTTGCCGAGTTCACCAAAATGCATCTTGATGGCAACGAATTTGCCATCCATGTCAATGGTGTTAAAACCGGCCGCCACCATTATTCTTTGAAGCTTTGATGTCGATGATTCACCCTCGCGGCAACGAAAATCCGTAAAGTAGACTTTGCTTTTCTCCATATTGATACCTCGTTTGTATTTTACGCCATCAGAGCAAGTCTATGGCTTTCTTTAGCGATTTTTCGTCAATTGGGCTTTCTTCATTCTCTTCTGGTTCTTCTTTTTCGATTTTCCTAACTTCTTTCGCTTTCTTTGGTTCAACGGTGACGGCGAAAGGAAGGCCTTTTTCCCGTATCATCGCCTTCAAAAACAAGGTAATTGCAGTAGACATGCTGATACCTAGCTGATTTGCTATGTTTTCGGCCTTTTTCTTAACTGAGGCATCAACCCTCATATTCATTGTTGTCTTCGCCATTTTTACTACATTCTTCCTTGTAGATATTGTAACGCTTTTGTAATTATAATTGCGTTACATTTTTTAAGTTTGTCATTTTCATTGATGTCTCTTAATAAAACATTCGATGATTCCTACACTATCTTCAATTTGAGCGCCATTTGTAAAATCCGTTCCACACTTTCTAATCCCAATAGGTAAAATATCATTGATGAGCAATATCGAAATCAAAACTTTCAAAGTAAGAAAAGAGGAATCTGTTTCTTTCCTTGCTGCCATGACGTCATTTGGCTATGAGCTAAACTCCCAGAAAGATCTTCCAGAAGAGAAAAAAGAAAAAACCTGGGATGTTTTAGAGATGAAACGTGACAAAGACATGAAAAACTACCCCCAGTTAGTCGAGTTTGAGGGGGTATATAGATCGGCGTTGCTTAACGACCGTAAAAACGAGATGGAATATCTGAGCGAAAAAGGTCGTTTCATGCTTTATGCCTATGGCTGTATAACCCTCATTATCATGGGTTTGGCCTTTGGAATGGCTGCTTTGCTGCTCCATCTATCTTCTTTTGACGAGATGGCTGTTATCGCGCTTTCTATCATCGCCATCGTCTTGGCGGTTACCGGAGTCGTGGTAATCCTAGTCTCTCACCCAAAGAAACATAACGATGAGGTCAAACGCCTAAAAGAGAACCACAAAGTCTATCTGGCTAAAGAAAACGCCGCGATAAATGAAGCTAAATCGCTGAATTAGTGACGTTTATTGCAGTTATGTCGATCAGGGCAAAATAAAAAGCGCCTCTTGTGCGCTCCTGTTTCGCTTTTGTTGATTATATTATCGCCTATATATTTGCCTATGAGTGGACCAAATGATAACTATTTACATTTTTAAATAACAATCGGCTATATCTATAGTATTTTTAGCGATAGAAGATTTTTATCTCAAATTGTAAAGGAAAAATCACATTTTCAGCTTCGCACCGTAAAAGCGGATGTCGTTCGTGGGGTCCACTTCCCCTACATATCTGTTATGAAGGTAGACATCCCCGCCATCGTCGATATATCCGACTTCGACGTCATTCATGCTGATGTGGCCCTCTTCATCGATCTCCGCGAACTTCCTCCCGGATATGAAAAGAATCGCAGTCCCCTCTTGGTCATGGGAGATGTATCCGACGAGTGTGTCGTCGATATAGATGTTGTGGCCATAGACGCTCATCCAATCCATGGTTGTTACCTCTATCTATAGGGTACACTAAAAATTACGATTTGTTCGTAAATATATCTATTTTTCTAAAATCGAAGAAAGACGGCTTATTTATTGTTCTTTTTGCTAAGGGCCTTCTCGTGAAGGACTTTGGCGTAGCCTGGCTTATTGGTTTGTCTGGATCTGGCGATTGCCATGTCTCCAGAAGGGATATCTTCATTAATCGTGCTTCCGGCGGCGATGAAAGCCCCGTCTCCGACCTTGATCGGGCTGATTATGGTGCTTCCTGAGCCTAAGAAGACATTGTCTCCGATGTCGCTGTGGAATTTGTTGACCCCGTCATAGTTGGCGATTATGGTGCCGCATCCGACATTCACGTGGGCGCCGATGTTGGCGTCCCCTAAATATGAGAGATGGGCGCACTTGCTGCCATCGCCGAAGTTCACGTTCTTGAGCTCGTTGAAGTTGCCGATATGGGCTTCATCGGCGATCACGACGTTCTTTCTTGTGCGGAGATAGGGCCCTAAAGTGGTCTTGTTGCCGACTTTGGTGTCCGCAAGGTGAGAATAGACGATTTCGTTAAGATCGCCGATTACGACGTTCTCTAGATAGGTATTCGGGCCGATGACGTTTTCTTCACCGATCGTGGTATCGCCCATGATGTAGCATCCAGGTTTGATGATGCTGTCCGCCCCAATTTTGACTGAGGGGGCGATATAAGTGTTTTCTGGGTCTTCGATGCTGACGCCGGAGACCATCAAAGCCTTGTTGATTCTTCTTTGAAGGATCTTGGCGGCGACGCTTAACTGGTAACGGTCATTGACGCCCAAAGTCTCGTCGACGTCTTTGACGGCATACGATCCAACCTTTAATCCTTTTTTGGCAAAAAGCGAGATAACATCGGTCAAATAGTATTCGCCGGCCGCGTTGTTCGTGGTGATATGCTTCAAAGCTTCGAAGAGTTCTTTGTTATCAAAGACATAGACTCCGGCATTCACTTCGTTGATTTTCTTTTCTTCTTCTGAGCAGTCTTTTTGTTCGATGATCTTGGTGACGCATCCGTTTTCTTTATAAATCCTTCCATACCCGAAAGGATCTTCGAGAATCGAGGTCATGACGGTTAGGGAGTTATGTTCTTTTTCGTGGCACTCAAATAAGAATGATAAGGTGGCGGTTGTAAGCAATGGGGTGTCTCCGCAGCAGACGATGGTCTCGCCTTCTTTGCCTTCTAGTTCTCCATTAGCCATCATGACCGCGTGGCCTGAGCCTTTTTGCTCGTTTTGCCAGACGACTTTGCACTCATCTTTGACTATTTGCTCGCTGGTCTTGCCGCCGAATCCGACGACCGCGACCATTTCCTTGAACCCGATGGGTTTAAGGGCGTTGATGACGTATTTGACAAGCGGCTGTCCAAGAATCGGGAATGAGACCTTGCTGATATCATCCCTCTTCGACTTCATTCTGCTGCCTTTGCCGGCCGCTAAGATTATCGCGTACTTATCCATAAATGCCTCCATTAGTTAAGCGTATGGGTCAAGCGGACGATATAGCCCGCCTTTTCATATTTCTTGGCTGCGTCTTTCATCTTCTTGGGGTCATCGCACAAGGCGAAGACCGAGGATCCGCTTCCGGACATCATGACAATCTTGAAACCGTCTTTCTTGAGACTCTCGACCACTTTCTGGACTTTATCTAGCAAAGAGCAGGCCGGGACGTATAGATCGTTCCCGATTGATGAGGCCAATAATGCGTCATCCCCGGTTTCGAGGGCTTTGATGACGTCTCTTGTCTCTATTTTAGTCCTCTCAAAGGAATCGGCATGGGCAAACACCACCTTGGTGGACAGCCCTTCTTTGGGTTTGACGATCAAGCATTGATATTGTTTCTTCACGGGGATGAGCTGAAGCTTCTCTCCGATTCCGGTCACCAAGGCTGGTTTGTCGGTAAAAAAGAACGGGACGTCCGCGCCGATTGATTTGCCTATTTCGTTGAGTTTGTCGGGGTCGGCCTTAAGATGAAGCAGCGTGACGATGGCTTTCATGACGGATGCGGCGTTGGATGAACCTCCGCCTAATCCGGCGGCAAAAGGTATTTCTTTGTGGATTGAGACCAGGAAGTTGGCGTTGAAGCCATACTCTTTTCTCATCGCGTCGATGGCTTTGGTGCAGAGATTGTGTCTTGCGTTGGCGAGTGAGATATCGTCACAGGTCACGAAAGTGTCCATGGCGTTTGGCTGTTTTTGGATTTCTATGACGTCATGAAGGTCAAGCGGAAGGTTGACCATCTCTAGTTCGTGGTAGTCGTCCGCCCGTTTAGAAAGGACTCGGAGGCTCACGTTTATCTTCGCGTGTGATTTGACCACTAGGGTATTGCGTTGGAATAGCATAATTGTTCGCGGTTTTGATTCTACTAGTTTTATTCCTCAATACAATTGAGAAAGGAGACTGAGGTATCCCTCTAGGGATATCTCCTCCGGTCTTGTCGAGTTTTCAATGTGGGCGGCGGCTAAGGCTTTATGGGCCTTCTCGTCATCCTTCAAATATGAGGATAGATTGTTGAGGATGGTCTTCCTACGATGAAGGAACAAGCCGGATGTCAGTTTGTAGAGCCTGACCGCCACATCCCTGTCCGCGTTTTCTTTGAAGGACAAAGAGAAGACGACGGAGTCCACGTGCGGAGCCGGGGAGAAGGAGGTTCTGGCCACATAGGCCTCTTTCTTGATGGTGCATAAATAGTTCAAAAGGATGATCAACGGCCCATAGTCTTTGTCCTTGAGATGGCTATTCAGCCTATTGAAGGCTTCTTTCTGAACCATGAGGACGGCTTTCTTGCAGCTTCTGCCCTCAAGAAGGATCTTCTCGATGATGGATGAGGTGATGTAGTAAGGAAGGTTTCCAACGATCTTGGTGTAAGGCTCCAAATCCCACTTCAGGACATTGCCCATGATGGGGTGGATGTTAGGGGTGTTGGCAAAATCGCCTTTGAGTTTCAAGACGAGGCTCTCATCGATGTCCAAGAGGTCGGACTCGTTATGGTAGCCCGCTAAGTAAAAAGAAAGGGAACCCGCCCCAGAGCCGATCTCCAAGATGCGGTCAGCCTCGACGATGTCCAAAAGGGAGACGATGTTCGAGGCGACTTTTTTATCCAAAAGGAAGTTCTGGCCGACTTCATGTTTGGCCAAAAGCTTATATTCTGCGATCGTCTCAAAATACTTGTCCTCATCCATTCAAGATGTCCTCCAAATCTTTCTTAGTAAGCCCCAAGGCCTTGCAGCGTTTGAGAAGGCTCTTCCCGTTCGTGTGGCCTAGGTGAGCCTTGTTCTCCAAGACCAAACGCTTCTTGCTCGAGTCGTTTTGGCCTAATAGTCCTAGCTCAAACAAGTCGTTATAAGTGAGTTCGGAGTCGTTTCTTGGAAGCGTGGGCACAAGATTGTCCAGAGCCTCGAGGATGACGTCTTTGCTGCTCTCCGCCACGCCGACCTTATGATGCTTGATGCACTTCTCTTTTGGTAGGTAGGCGTTAAGGGCCTCAGGAACGGTTTGGGTGACGAGATCCCTGATCCTTTTTCCAGGTGCATCAGGATCTGTCAAAACCACAATCGTTCGGGTTTTGCTGACTTCTTTGATGTAATCTAATGTTCCACGTGAAACTTCTGAACCATTGGTCATAATGATGTCAGCATCAAGAAAACTTTCGATAAGGTCTTTATCGGTTTTGCCTTCAACCACTAATACGGCATCATACTTTTTCATCGTTATTGTTCCACGTGAAATAGGTTTTTGAAGTTATTTAGGAGCCTATTTTCAAGAGATTCAATCTCTTCTCCCCGTAAAAGAGCCATTTGTTCCGCGATTTCCTTAACATGGGCTGGCTCGTTGTCTTGTCCGCGGTATGGAATAGGCGATAAATAAGGGCTGTCGGTCTCCATCAAAAGACGGTCGGCCGGGCAGGCTTTGACACACTCTTTCGGAACGATTGAGTTCTTGTATGTGATGGGGCCATCGAAGCCGAAATAGTATCCGAGTTTAGCAAATTCCAACATCATTTCCTTGGACCCGGAATAGCAATGAAGATTGCCTTTTTTGAGTACTGGATGCTCTTTGAGGATGTCATAGGTGTCCTGAGTCGCGTCTCTCGCGTGGATGGAGACAGGAAGGCCTAATTCATTCGCGAGGTCAATCTGCTTTATGAACCATTCTTTTTGTTTAATGTGGTCTTTCTCATCTTTGAACCAGTGATAGTCGAGGCCTATCTCCCCAATAGAGACAACCTTGTGGTCTTTGGCCATCTTTTTGATCTCTTCTAAGGAATAAGCGTCGACACCTTCGAGATTCTCTGGGTGAAGCCCGACCGCCGCGTAGACAGAGGGGAATTCATGGGCGATGGAGATGGCTAATTTCGAGCTTTCGACATCCCATCCAACGCATAAGAAATAAGCTACCCCGTTATCCATGGCCCGCCTAATGATCTCCGCCCTATTCGGGTAGAGTTTAGGATCGTTTAAATGACAATGGCTGTCGTAGATCATTTGCCAACGCAGAAACGCGAGAAGATCTCGTCCGTGAGATCGGTCGTCGTCTCTTCTCCCAATAATTCTCTTGTGGCGTTGTAGGCGCTATAAAGATTGACTGACACCAAATCGATCGGCATCTGGTTGAGGCAGTCTTGTCTCGCTTCGGCTAGGCAAGAATCGATTTTGCTCAAAAGCCCCAATTGCCTGGCGTTATTGAGGGATGGATTATCAAAAGCCTCGTCAGAAATGCCTAAATCTTCGTAAATCTTGTTTAGAAGCGGAGATATGTCTTTGTTGAGCGCGGAGATATAAAGTCTCCCGTCTTCCTTCTTTTTCACGAGGTCGTCTTTGTTATAAACGGTTATGAGAATCTTGTCTTTGGCTAATTGCTCTATGCGTTTGTCTTCTTCTTTTAAACCCACTCTCGCATCGAGTACCAAGATGACGACATCCGCGGAGAGAATGCTTTTCTCGCTTCTTTCGATACCCATTTCCTCAAGCTTGTCAGCCCCGCTTCTGATGCCGGCAGTGTCCAAAAGATGAAGGGTGATTCCTTTGAGGTTTATGTCTCCCTCAACGATGTCTCTGGTGGTTCCCGGGATGTCGCTGACGATGGCTTTTTCCTCGTTCATCAAAGCGTTGAGCAAACTCGACTTTCCAACGTTAGGCTCCCCCACGATGGCGACCTTAAGGCCTTCCTTGATGATCTTGCCTTCCTTGCCGCCTTTTATCAAAGAGGCCAAGGTGTCTCTAATGGAATCTATCGATGACGATATTTTGCTTTCATTGGCCTCTTCGATATCCGTGTATTCGGGGTAGTCGATATTGACCTCAATGAGAGAAAGCAGATCGGCGATTTCTTTTTTTAGAGGAGCCACGAGTTTGGAAGTCGCGCCATTCAAAGACATCAAAGAAAGCTTCTTGCTTTCGCTACTGGTGGCATTGATCAAATCATTGACGGCCTCAGCCTCGACCAAGTCCATCTTGCCGTTATAGAAAGCCCTGGAGGAGAACTCTCCCCTCGTGGCGTATCTCGCGCCTTGTTTCAGATAGGCCCCGATGATCTCGTTGGCGATCAGCATGGAGCCGTGGCAGGATATCTCAACCACGTCTTCTCCCGTCATCGTCTTGGGCCCTGGATAAGCCAGAACCTCGACTAGGTCGATGTCCTCACCCCCGTCTTTGATGTGGCCAACGAAGATGGTCTTGTCTTTGATGCCGGAAACCTTTTTGGAGAAGAGTTTGTCAGTCATGGCAAAACAACCTTCACCAGATATTCTGATGAGGGCCAAGGCTGATTTAAGTGGCGGCGTTGCCAATGCGATAATCACGTTGTTCATGCGTAGATATTATACGTTAGTGTTCGTCTCTAATCTTGACCAAACGTCTTATTTACTTCCTTTTTGATCGTCTCGTTTTGGTCTTTCTTCTCATCAATCACGGCAAAAGATGATTTTTCGGCATCGCAGACCGGGCAACTCCAGCTATCAGGAAGCGAAGAAAACAATGTCCCTTCCTTTATCTTATGAAAGGCATCCCCTTCTTTTTCGTCATAGACATATCCGCAGATGTTGCATTTATATTTCATGGGTAGAGTTTAAACCAAAAAACAATTCCGCTCAGCAAAGATGATGCCATAGGCATAAGAAAAGACCATCGCAGTGCCTGTAAGTCGGTTTGGCGATGGTCTTTAGGATCGTTATTCTTTTCTCATCTTGCCCTTGAGCGAATGGACACGGATCGATCCGCCTTGGGTCTTGACGAGGCTCTTGGCGAAGGCGATGGCCTGGGCCTGAGTGTCGAATAATTTGATGGCGATTTGACCGCTGGCAAGCTTGACCTGCCATTTGCTGTCATTCGCGCGTTTGGAGATGTGATAGATACGAGGCCCGCCCTGATAGGTGGCTGGGTTGGCTTCTTTGGCTTTGGCATCGGCCGCATTCTCTGCGGCTTCCTCGGCCTCTTCGGAATTCTCATCGACCTCTTCGATCTTGATGTCAGAATCGTTTGCCGGCTTGGCTTCTACTGGGGCCACTTCGACGGGTTTGGCTTCCTCGACTGGCTTAGCTTCGGCTTTGGCGGCTGGCTTCTTGGCGGCAGCTTTTTTCTTCGGCGCGGCTTTCTTCTTGGCTGGGGCTTTCTTGGCAGGAGCAGGTTTAGCTTCTTCCGCTGGTTTGGTTTCTTCTGGCTTAGCTTCTTCGACTGGGGCTGGTTCTTCTTCAACCGGTTTACTCTCTTCGACGACCGGGGCTGGAGTCTCTTCGACCTTTGTTTCTACTGGGGTCTCTTTGACTGGCTCGACAACAGGTTCTTCCTTAACTGGTTCAGCAACTGGAGCCGGTTCTACTGTGCTCTCAGAAGCCACCGCAACCTTCTTGACGAAGGCGTTATGGATGAGAAGGATGATCAAAGATAAGACATAGGTTCCAGCAAACATGCCAACGCAATAAAGGACGCTGACATAGACTTCCTGGGTGCGGACGCTGAGGAATGGGTATGGGGCTTCAATGATGTTCAAGGCGACCAACGGAATGACGACCGCGGCATATAAGACAACACTGGAAAGTCCAAGGAAGGACCAAGTCCATTTGATCTTGTAGTCTCTTTCGAATCCGACATAGGAGATGAGGGCAAGTAGTGGCGACACCGTGTGAAGCCAAAGCATCCCTCTCCAATCAAGGGCAAAACCAACGAGGCTGCTCATCCCGCCCTGGGCTGGGACCAAGATGGCATAGACGACGATCAAGGTAACCATGACCGAGACGGTCGCGGTGAACTTAAGAAGGTTGACCCACTTTGGAAGTGGTTTGTTTTTGGATAAGGCGATGATATCGGCGATTATCACGATAAGCGAAGCGATGATGAGGAAGAAGTTGCTGTCGTTCGTGAAGAATTGAACGACGGAACCAATGCTCCCGCCTTGGCTTCCTCCCGTGGAATCGGGGATGAATTGGAAGAGAGTGTTTGCAAGGGCAAACCCGCTTCCTAAGACAATCAGAATGTTGAGGATCAACGAGACGACATAGTTTCTCTTTTTCATGTGTGGTGCTCCAGAAAAAATGTGGTGTTTGGAAGGATTAAAGAAAATACCTCCGTAACGCGACTATATTGTACTCACTTTTTGAGCATAAAGAAAACCCGTCAATTTCACTTGGCGGGCAATTTCTTTTGGTTTTATTTGCTTTCGGCTTCTTTGACTTCTTCGACAGGCTTATCTTCGGCTGGCTTGCTCTCGGCTTTCGGGGCTTTAGGAGCGTTGCCGCCGACGTATTTGATGGTGACGGCGCGGTTATTGCCTTCGCCATAAGACTCGGTCTTGATGTGGTCCATGCCGTTTAAGGCATTGTGGACGATTCTTCTTTCGTCTGGTGTCATCGGATCAAGCTTGACGTCAACGTGGCTCTTGAGAACGTCGTTGGCGGTGCGTTTGGCGATGTAGGCGATGCGGGAGTATTTGTCTTCCTTATATCCGCCGACATCAAGAAGGATCCTATAACGATGACGGAACTTGTTGCTGACGGCGAGGCGGTCAAGCTCATTCAAGGCTTGGAGCGTGCGGCCGTTTTTGCCGATGAGAACCGGATTCCTTTCAGAGTCGATCGTGATGTGAATGATATCCTCATCGACCGTGGCGCTGGTGGTGATTTCAATTCCCATTCCGCCGATGGCGGTCTTCAGATATTCCTGAGCGAAGGTAACGGCATCCTCGGTCTCATAAACCTGGATGGTGGCCTTTTTTACGAATAACCCCTTCTTCTCATCGATGACTTTGTAAACGAGCTGCTCGACTGGAATCCCTAATTCCTTGCTGGCGTCGTCAAGCGCCTCGTCGAGTGTTTTGCTGGTGTACTCTTTCATAAATCTATAACCTCTTTCCTTTGGCTTGTTTCTTACCCATCACGAGTTGAGTTATCAAAGTCTGAACCATGCTGATCAATCCGCCGATGGCCCAATAGACGCCCATGGCGGCTGGCAAAGAGAAGCCCATGATGATGGTGACGGCAAGCATGCCCCACATCATCCACTTCATCGTTGAGCCCTGCTTATCGGCGGCTGGGTTAGCGGAAGTCTTTGGCATGTTCTTGGTCCGACGCTTGGTGATCCATTGCGGCAATAACATGGCCACGAGCTGAATCGCTGACATCAAGATAAAGAGAATCAAAGCGGTCCACCAACCGGTGGTATTCAAATACCAGGTTCCGGTCGTGTTGAAGAGAACCGTCTGAATGGAGTCAGAAAGACGGAGGTTGAGGACTTCGCCGCTTGAGAGGACGGCCGAGCCTTGGAGGGCGCCCCAAACCGCGATGAAGACCGGGAACTGAACGATCAGCACCCATATCGTCGAGAGAGGATTTATCTTATTCCTCTTATATAAGGCCATGGTCTCCTGCTGGAGTCTGGTCTGTTCGGCCTGGTTGCTGTTGCTATTAGGATATTTGGCCTGAAGTTTGGCGACCTGCGGCTGTAAGGCCTGGGTCTTTTGCTGGTCGAGGGTGCTCTTGAAGGTGAGGCCGATGATGATAAGCCTCACGATGAGAGTGACGATGAGCAAGGCGCAGAGCTGTCCAACGCCGCTTAAGGTTGAGTCAAACGAGAACGACAAAGTGTCGACGAGCCAGGCTACCGGATAGACGATGAGTCCTTCGAGCAAGCCTTTGCTCCAAGCGGTTCCCCAATCCTTCGATTCGATGGAGACCTGCCAGTTGTTGGAATTGCCATAATGGCCGTAGTTGCCGGATTGAGTGGCAATGCAGGTACGGATGTTGCTCACGACATTATTGATCGTTGATTTGTATAAGCTTGAGAAATCGCTGTCCGGGCATTGCTCGGCGCCAAGGGTGTTTTTGAGCTCATTGGTCCATAAATCCCAGTTGGTCCAGTTGTTGTTGTCGGATCCATAGAACTTGAGATATCCATAGTTCCTGAGGATCGAATTTTCGTTATTGGTGACGCCTTCTTCGGTTCCGTCGCTATCGGCGAGGGAGAACGGGTTGATGTCATCGATGGTGAGGCTGGCTGTGCTCTTTCCAGAGGCGGCGACCGCGGCATCGAGGACTTTTTGGTCCATGCCTTTCCAATAAGAAAGCGATGGGATGTTATATAAATCAGTCTTGGCGGTCGAGATGATGTTATTGATCAGATAAGTGGATTTCTTAGCCGAATAAGTCGATTCGTTGACTGGGATATAGGCGTAGATTTGATCGTTGTCGCTGAAAACCTGCCAAGAATTGCCGCTGCCGGCCTCATATCCCGCCGGAAGGCTGTCTTTGTTTTGATAAACGGTGACGCCTTGCTCATAAGGATAAGCCATGTTGGCTTTGTCTTTTGTCGAACAAAAATTCGCGGTGCAGCTTGAAAGCGCGACCACTCCGATGAGCAGCCCCATTCCAGAAAGCAACTTTATCTTTGTTTCCTTTTTCAATTTGGTTCTCCGATGTTGGCCAAAGATGAAACCAGTTCCGTTTCTTCGGCGTGGAATTGCGTCGGGTCATAGCTGGCTTTAACGATGATGATCAAATCCAAGGATTTTTTAAGATCAAAGTTATGGGCAATGATGGCTCTAATCTGACGCTTGATGAGGTTTCTTGTTACCGCATCGCCGTTTTTCTTGCTGACAGAGATCCCGATTCGGGCTTTGTTTTGCTGATTCTTCCGGTAATGGATGACGTAATGTTGGCTTTTGACGTAAGGAGTCGACTTGATGATTTCGCTGAACTCTTGGTATTTAAGAACTCGGTTTTCTCTTTTCATCATTATCTCGTTACGTAAAAATCCCAAACGGGATTAGTCGGCGATTTGGGCGCGGCCTTTATTGCGGCGCTTGGCCAAGACTTTGCGTCCAGCGTGGTTGTCCATTCTGGCGCGGAAGCCAGCTTTGTGGGCGTGCTTCACTTTTGACGGCTGATAGGTTTTCTTCATACGCTTTTTCCTCCGAGGTTCACTAGCGTGCGGATAGATTATAGTTTTTTGACTCTTTCAAGACAATAAAGAAATGACGTGCGCGCGAGTACGCACGTTAAGGAAGAGGTTTAGGAGCGTTCGTTTCCGTCAACGAAAAAGAGCTTTTCTCAGACGGCTATAGCCAACCAAAACCACGATATTCGACATTGAAAGGGCTTACATATGAAGTTTTCCACATTTTTGATTTTTGCCATGGGGGTAAACGAATAAAAAACAAGGGGGTATTTTTGTCCACATAGCCTGTGAAAAGACTTTCAACATTTTGTGGGTAATCGCGATTATCATCGGCAGTCACTATATCTTTCACTTCAAGCCAATGTTAATAACAATGATTTCCAAGATGTTGTCCACATGGCAAAATTTAACAATTTTTTATCCACTTTTTATTCACATTTTTAAATTGTGGAAAACTCATTTCATCCCTATAAATCTAGGCATTTTTGATATCTTTTTGTGGATAAGTCAAAAATAGGCTTCTTTTTGGTGAGTTAGGGCTGTGGATATGTTAGGATTTGGAAGGTTAATTTATGGATAGCACTGTCAGCGAAATCGCCAGCCTCTGGGATCGGATACTTCTCCGTATAAAGGAAAAGATAAATGATCAGATCGTTTACGATTCTTTTTTTGAAGGCTCTTATCTTTATTCTATAAACGGAAGCACGATGCTCGTCGTGGTCAACACCGAGCTCGCCGTCCAGATTCTTTCGACCCAATACATCGAGATGGTCAACTCCGTCGTGATGGACGTGACCGAGAGCAACTACGAGATCAGATTCATCCAATCCAGCGACATAAAGAAGAACAGGGAAGTCAAACAAGCCAAGCCAGCCTTCTTCGCCGACTCATACCTTAATAAAGGGTTCACGTTCAAGAACTTTGTGGTTGGCGACTCCAACCGTGAAGCCTACCAGGCCGCCCTTATGGTCTCCCAGCATCCAGGCAAGCTTTTCAACCCGGTTCTGATATTCGGAAACTCCGGCTTAGGAAAGACGCATTTGCTACAGGCCATCGGCAATTCCATCAACGATCGTTTCCCGACGCTGAAGGTCTTGTACGTGACGGCCGAGGACTTCTTCACCGAGTTCATGAAATACCTCCAAGGCGACAAGGATGGCAACTCCATCGTCGACTGGTTCAAGAACAACGTCGACGTCCTTCTGATAGATGACGTTCAGTTCCTCGTCAACAAACAGAAAACCGAGGAAACCTTCTTTTCCATATATAACAGCTTCCACGCGGCTGGGAAACAAGTCGTCATCACCGCCGACCAGCACCCAAAGAACTTAAACGGCTTAGACGAGAGGCTTAAATCGAGATTCATCTCAGGCCTTCCTTTGAGCATCAACCCACCCGAAAAAGAAACATGCGAGGCCATTCTTAGAATGAAGATCAGCGCGAACGGGCTCGACGTCAACGATTTCGACCCAGACGTCATCAGCTATTTCGCCGAGAAGTTCAGAAGCAACATCAGGGAGCTTGAAGGCGCTTTGGATAGGCTCATCTTTTATATCATCACCATCAAGCCGACCAAACACGTGAATCTTGAGACCGCGATGGCCTCCGTCCAGTCCTTGGTGGACGTCGAAAACGACAAAGCCAAGCTCTCAGAGACGAAAATCATCAACACGGTCGCCGATTACTACAACCTCTCATCGGTCCAATTGACCGGAAAGGTCAGGACCTCTCAGATAGCCATGGCCCGTCACATCGCCATGTACCTTATAAGAGATATGTTGGACATCCCGTTCACCAAGATCGGGGCCATCTTCGGGGGCAAGGACCACGCCACTGTGATGAACGGTGTAAACAAAGTGGAAAAAAACCTCAAGGAAGACAAAGAGCTTCTCAAGGCGGTCACCGAGTTGAGATCCCGTCTAAAATGATTAGATAATTCCTTAGAATTATGTGGTTAGGAAATAGCTACTATGCTACAATTAACCAAACGAATAAAGCCTGGATAAAACAACTTATCCACAATATCCACAAAGCTTATTAATATTATTATTAAAGAAACAAAAATAAGGGAGAGATTGAAATGCGCTTCACGATTAACAAAGATCAATTTCTAAAAGGACTCGTCATCGCCGGTCATGCCATCGGAAACAAAGCCCCAAATCACGCCTTGGTCTGCTTTAAGCTAGACCTCACTTCGAGAGGACTCGAAATAACCGGAAGCGACGCCGTCATAGCCATTTGGACGCTCGTCCCCAATTCACTAAACGACAAAGAGATAATCAGAAACGCCTCACAGGGCGCAGCCTTGCTCAACGCCCACGTCCTCACCGAAGTCGTGAGGAAGTTCGAAGGCACTGAGCTCTCTTTCGAAATCATCGACAACGCCGTCGCCAAGATCGATGATGGAAAATCCACCTTCAAACTCAACTGCATGCCGGTCGCCGAATATCCGGAAATCGATTTGGAGAGAACCGGAAATTCCTTCAACCTCATGTGCAGCGACCTGAAGGCCCTTGTCTCGCAGACCGCCTTCGCGGCCTTAGACAAAGAGACCCGTCCTATTTTGACCGCCATCAATCTCAAAGCCGAGGCTGGCAAGCTTACAGCCACCGCCACCGATTCGGCCAGATTGTCCAGAAAGAGCATCTCCGTCGACCCCGAGCTTCGCTTCTCCGTCAACGTCCCAGCCAAGATACTCACCGACGTCGTGAACCTTCTTGAAGGCTCTGACGAGGTTGAGATCGCCCCATCCGCCGACAAGATCCTCTTCAGTTTCGGCACCACGCTCGTTCGCTCGTCCTTGATCCCTGGCGAATACCCAGCCGTCTCGAACAACATCATCCCTTCGAACTTCAATTACTACCTCGACGTGAATGCCTCGCAGCTTCTCAACGCCGTCGACCGCGTCTCCGTCCTCGTCACCGACAGAGCCTCCGTCGTCAAGCTTTCCATGAGCGACGACCAAGTCGAGGTCTCTTCCAGCAGCGACCAGACTGGTTCCGGCGTCGAAAGACTCACCACGATCCAGTACACCGGCGAGAGACTCGACATCGCTTTCAACGCCTTGTTCGTCTCCCAAGCCGTCAGGGCTCTAGGAAGCGAAGATGTCAGAATGTCATTTGTGGGCGAAATGAAGCCGTTTGTCATCCGGAACCCCAAAGATGACTCCGTCGTCGAACTCATCACGCCAATGAGGACGAGATAGGCCAAAATAAGCCGTTTAAAATTCAGCAAAACAAGGGAATGAAAAGCATTCCCTTTTTTACTACGTAGTAGTAAACTATATACATGGCTAAAACTAGCGAAAAAACGGTCGTCGAAACCGCCATCAACAGCGAGTACATCACCTTGGGGCAGTTTTTGAAGTTTGCCGGCATCATCGATGAGGGTGGAATGGCAAAAGCCTATCTAGCCTCAAACGAGGTGAAGGTCAACTCCGTCTTGGAGAACCGCCGCGGACGGAAGCTTCGTCCTGGCGATGTCGTCATTCTCAAAGAGGGCACCTACAAGATCGTGAGCAAATGAAACTTAGCCACCTCACCCTGTCTTCGTTCAGAAGCTATGAGCAACTAGATCTGGATTTCTCCAATGGAGTCAATCTCTTCTTAGGGCCCAACGGCAGCGGGAAGACCAACTTGGCGGAAGCGATATATTATCTCTCCCTCGCCAAAAGCTGGCGTTCTGCCCCCGATAGGTCGCTTATCGCTTATGGCCATGATTACGCCAGCATCTACGCCGACGTCATCGAAAGCGGGATGAGCCGCCACATCGAGATCCATATCTCCCCGAACGGAAGGAAGATCCTGATCAACGGCAAACCCATCAAGAGACTGAGCGAGCTCTCAAGGCTCGTCAATGTGGTTCTCTTCACTCCCGAGGACGTCGCCCTCTTCAAAGGCTCTCCCGGCGAGAGAAGGAACTTCCTTGACGTCAACCTCTCGAAAAGATCGCTCGACTACTTCTCCCTCATCGGTAGGCACAACCGCTTGCTCGATGAAAGGAACGCCGCCTTAAAGCAAAGCGAGGTCGATCACGCTTATCTCGAGGTGATCACCGAACGCCTGATTGAGGTTGGCGAGCCGCTTGAGGCCTATAGACGCGTCTTCGTGGATGAGCTTAATAAAATCCTCTCCGAAGTCGCAAGCGAGCTCTATGGCCACGAAAAGAAGATCCGCGTGTGCTTCCACCCCTTCGTGAGAAGCGGCCCCTACAAAGAAGAGGCGTTGAAGGCCTATAGACGGAGCGAGCAGTATGACATCGTTCATAAACTCACCTCGGTCGGCCTCCAAAGAGAGGACTTCTCCCTCGAGCTAGAGGGTAAGGACATCGCCATATATGGCTCTCAAGGCGAGAACCGTCTGGCCTCCATCGCGTTGAAACTATCGCCTTACTTCCTGATAGACGAGGAAGAGAAGAAGCCGATCGCCGTCCTTGATGACGTCTACAGTGAACTTGATGAGGAACACTCAAAAAACCTCACCGCCCTCATAAGCTCCTTGTCGCAAGTCTTCGTGACGGGCAATGACATTCGTATAGATGGGGCGTCAACCTATGACGTCTCCGTTCATAAAGCCAGTAGGAGGAATTAGCCATGGCAGATGAAGAAAAGAAAATCGAAGAGGCCAAGAAAGAAGAGGCCACTTTGGTCGAGGCCGCCAAAGAGAGCGGCGTCAGCAAGGAATCCCTTGCCGAGGAAGACAAGTTCCAGTACAAGATGGAAGACGTCTCCAACGAAAGAGGAGCCGAGAAGGCCGACGAGCATTACACCGCCGACAACATCCAGGTCCTCGAAGGCCTAGAGGCCGTCAGGAAGCGCCCTGGCATGTACATTGCCACCACCGCCGCCCCTGGCCTCCATCACCTTGTCTGGGAAATCGTCGATAACTCAATCGATGAGGCCCTCGCTGGTTATTGCACCAACATCGAGGTCACCATCAACCCAGAGAATTCCATCACCGTCCAAGACGATGGCCGTGGAATTCCAGTCGACATCGTTGCCAAGAGCGGCCTTTCGGGCGTTGAGACGGCTTACACCATCCTTCACGCCGGCGGAAAGTTCGGCGAAGGCGGCGGCTACAAAGTCTCCGGCGGCTTACATGGCGTCGGCGCCTCTGTCGTCAACGCGTTGAGCAAATACTGCGATGTCACCGTCCACAAGGAAGGCGGCGTCTATCACGTCCGCTTCACCGATGGCGGCAAGATCACCGAGCATCTTAAGAAAATCGGGACCTGCGACGACCACGGAACCACCGTGACCTTCCTGCCGGACCCAGAGATCTTCACCGAGACCACGGTCTTCAATTACGAGACCATCAAAAACCACCTCCGTCAGATGGCTTTCCTTAACGGCGGCGTCAAGATCACCCTCACCGACAAGCGCGGGGCTGAGCCAGTCACCGACACCTTCTTGTTCAATGGCGGCATCAGAGAATATGTCTCTTTCATCAACACCGGAAAGCTTCCGATCAATAACGAAGTCATCTACTGCCAAGGGGCCGAAGAGGTCACTTTGCTAGACGGCAGCAAAGAAAGAATCTACAGCGAAATCGCCATGCAGTGGACCGACTACTACAACAGCGACGGCGTCTATTCCTTTTGCAACAACATCTCAACCAAGGAGGGCGGCACCCACGTCGAGGGCTTCAACCTCGCGCTCAACCGCACCATCAACGACTACGCCAGGAAGTTCAAGCTTCTCGATGAGAAGGCACCGAACTTCACGACCGATGACTGCCGCGAAGGACTTACCTGCGTCATCTCCGTCAAGCATCCTAATCCACAGTATGAAGGCCAGACCAAGACCAAGCTTGGCAACAGCGAGGTCCGCAAGATCGTTTCGACGATCGTCGGCGACCAATTGAGCCAATACCTTCTAGAGCACCCGGACGAAGCCAAGAAGATCATCGAGAAAGTCAAAGTGGCCTCCAAAGGACGTATGGCCGCGCAGGCCGCGAGGGAAACCATCCGCAAAGGCGCCTTGGGCATCACGACCCTCCCAGGCAAATTAGCCGATTGCTCCAGCAAGGACCCGAGCTTATGCGAACTCTACATCGTCGAGGGTAATTCCGCCGGCGGCTCCGCCAAAAACGGACGCGACAGAGAGACTCAGGCCATCCTTCCGCTCCGTGGCAAAATCCTGAACGTCGAGAAAGCCCGCGAGGACCGCATCTTCAAGAACGCCGAAATCGGCAACATGATCACCGCGATCGGAGCCGGCATCAGAGAGAACTTCGATGTCACCAAGATCAGATACCACAAGATCGTCATCATGACCGATGCTGATGTCGACGGCGACCACATCAGAATTCTTTTGCTCACCTTCTTCTACCGCTTCATGAGACCTCTCATCGACGGCGGATATGTCTACATCGCCCAGCCGCCTTTATACAAGATCGACATCAAAGGCAATGCCTATTACGCCTACAACGACGACCAGCTCGAACAATTGAAGAAAGCCCTTCAACTCAAACCGGGCTATCCGTTCCAGCGTTATAAGGGACTTGGTGAAATGGACGCCCAGCAGCTCTGGGAAACGACCATGGACCCCAAGGCCAGAAAGATGATCCGCATCACGATCGACGACGCCACCAAAGCCGAGATGGCCTTCACCCAACTGATGGGCGATGACGTCGAGCCGCGTAAGGAATTCATCTCCAAAAACGCCAAGTTCGTCCAGAACCTCGATATCTAAAGGAAGGAGAACACAATGGATAACGAAGACAAGAAAATTGATGAAGCCAACCCTCAGGAACCTGAGGAGTTGAGCGAACAGGAAAAAGAACAGGAGACGGCCGCTTCCGGCATCGTCCCGGGACTCGTGGACCGCGAGGTCACCGATGAAGTCCAAACCGCCTTCCTAAGCTACTCGATGTCCGTCATCGTGAGCCGTGCCATCCCTGACGTGAGAGATGGTCTTAAGCCAGTCCAAAGAAGAATCATCTTCGGCATGGACGAGAGCGGCATGCAGCCAGGCAAACCCTATAAGAAGAGCGCCCGTATCGTTGGCGACGTCATGGGCAAATACCACCCACACGGCGATAGCGCCCTCTATTTGACCTTGGTCCGTTTGGCCCAGCCTTTCTCCATGAGATACACCCTCATGGATGGACACGGCAACTTCGGATCGATCGACGGAGACGAGCCAGCCGCCATGCGTTACACCGAGGCCAGGATGAACCGTCTCTCCGTTGAGATGGTCCGTGACCTCGACAAAAACACCGTCGATTGGCAGGACAACTACGATGGCACCGAAAAAGAGCCATCCGTTTTGCCATCCCGTTTCCCGAACCTCATCGTCAATGGCTCTGAAGGCATCGCCGTCGGCATGGCCACCAACATGCCGCCGCACAACCTCAACGAGACCATCGACGCCATCATCGCCTTATGCGGAAACCCAGAGCTTACCCCGATGAAACTCATGCAGGATTACATCCACGGGCCTGACTTCCCGACCGGGGGCGTGATCCTCGGAAGAAAAGGAATCCTTGATTACTTCACCACCGGAATCGGCTCGGTCACGATGCGCAGCAAATACAGCATCGAAGAGATGGATAACGGCAAAAGCCGCATCATCGTCACCGAAATCCCCTATCAGGTCAACAAAGCCGCGATGGTCGAGAACATCGCCCAATTAGTCCGCGACAAAATCATCGATGGCATCACTGATATCCGCGATGAATCCAACAAAGAAGGCATCCGCGTCGTCATCGAGGTCCGCAGAGACTGCGTCCCAGAAGTCGTTGCCAACAACCTTCTGAAACACACCCAACTACAGGCCAACTTCGGCGTCATCAACCTCTGCCTTGTGGACGGAGCCCCAAAGATCCTTCCGATGAAGGACATGCTCCAGTACTACATCACTTTCCAGATTCAGGTTTTGACCAGAAGGACCAAATTCCTTCTTAAGCGCGACAGCGACCGCGACCATATCGTGACCGGCCTTCTTATCTGCCACGACAACATCGACGAGGTCATCCACATCATCAGAAGCAGCAACACCGATGATGAGTCCGCCTCGAAGTTGAACGCCAGATTCGGTTTCTCCAAAGAGCAGACCGACGCCATCCTCTCGATGACCTTAAGGAAACTCCAAGGACTCGAGCAAGATAAGCTCAAGGCCGAGCATGAGGCTCTCACCAAGAACATCGCCGAGTACAACAGGCTCCTCTCCGACGAGAAGAACATCGTCGAACTCATGATTACCGAGCTCAACGAAATCAAAGCCAGATTCGGCGACAAGAGACTCACCGAGATCAGCGACGAAGCCGCCAACATCGATAACGAAGACCTCATCCCAGAACAGGATATCGTCGTCGTTCTCACCCGTAACGGCTACTTAAAGAGAATGAATGACGCGAGCTTCCGCACCCAGAACAGGGGTGGAAGAGGCGTCAAAGGCATCAGCACCACGAGCGGCGACACCGTCTCGATCATGCTCCACACCAAGACCCACACCGACTTGATGTTCTTCACATCCTTCGGCAGCGTCTACAAAGCCAGAGGCTACACTTTGCCCGATGGCTCACGCGACTTCAAAGGCATCCCAGCCATCAACCTCCTCAACATGGACCAGGACGAGAAAGTCATCTCGATCGTCCCGTGCGATGACTACCCGGAGACCGACTATCTCTTCTTCGCCACCGTCAATGGCGTCGTCAAGAGAACCAAACTCAGCGAATTCGCCCGCATCAACTCCAACGGCAAACGGGCCTTGGGGCTCAAAGACGGGGACATGCTCCTCGACGTGAAACGCACCAACGGGGACGCCATCATTTCCTTGGCCTCCAGCAATGGCAAAGTCTGCTCATTCCACGAGGACGACGTCCGCGCCATGGGCAGAGCCGCCGCCGGCGTCTCGGGCATGAACCTCAAAGATGGCTCGCACCTCGTCGACATCACCTCCTCAATCGAGGGTGACAAGATCCTTGTGCTCACCACCTTGGGCTATGGCAAGATCTCTTACGCCAAAGACACCGAGACCGAAGACGGCCGCCATTATGACGGATACCGTCTCACCAAACGCGGCGCCAAAGGCGTCATCTCCCTTAAGAGCAGCCTCAAGAACGGCGAGCTTACCGCGATGAGAGCCGTCAACGGCGACGAAGACCTCATGGTCATCACCACGCACGGCATCGTCATTCGCACCCCGCTCAGCCAAGTCAAAGTGGCCGGACGCAACACCCAAGGCGTGAAGATCATCGCCCTTGAGCCGCGTCAGAAGGTCGCCTCCCTTGCGATCGTCCCTCACGATGACGGGACCGAAGAGGAAGAAAGCGCGCCAGTCGATGATGAGATCAACCCCTCATTAGTGGCCGCCGAACCTGAGAGCAAGGCCAAAGCCAAATCCAACCCGACGCCTGATGACGTGGCCGATGAAGACTCATCCTCAAGCGATGGCATATCCGGAGGAGATGACGATATCTGATGAAAGTCCTCGTTTACTTTAACCCAGGCCCCAAGAACGATTGTTTTCAGGGGACGAGATTAAGGAAAAACATCAAAGCGGCTCTCGAACTCAACAAAGTAAGTTGGGTCGAGAGCCCTTTGGCCCTTCCTGACGTCGCTCATTTTCTTTCGCCCGATGACGAGAACAAAGCCAACGATTTGAAGGAAGACGGCGTCAAGATCGTCGTGAGCGCCCTCTATGCCGAAGAGGATCCCTTCTCGAGATTTTTAAGCGTCAATAGTGACGGCGACTACTTCCTGAGGCCCAAAGCCGAGAGGATGATCCAGATGGCCGACTTGGTCCTGGTCCCATCCTTATCCGGCAAGAACGCTTTGCTCAGATGTGGCATCAACAACCCCAACGTCAAAGTCCTCTCGCCTGGCGTCAACCTCGCGAGATTCGAGAACAGCGACCCCGTCGAATATGCGGTTTTCTCCAAATACATGAGACGCGATATCAACGACAAATTCGTCATTTGCATTGGGGATTACGAAGATAACGAAGCCGTTCAATCCTTCGCGGAAATCGCTTCTTTGGTGCCTGAAAGGAATTTTGATTTCTTTGGCTCTGGAAGAAGAGGCCGCCTGGGGATGGGAGCTTTGAAGAAGCTCAACAAGAACGCGCCGCCCAACGCCCACTACCACGACCTCGTGGAAGATGACGTCTATCGTAGCGGGGTCATGTCCTCATCCGTCTATCTGGCCCTCGCTAGAAAGCCGACGAGCTTAGGCTCGCTCGAGGCGATGGCCGCCAAGACTCAGATCATCGTCTATGGGAAGCCATTGAAAGGCGAGATCCTCGTCGACAAGAAGAACTGCTACGCCTATGCCAGCGTCGAAAGAACGGCCAAGGCCATTCAAAGTTACTGCGAAAACAAATTGCCGCCTACTATAATTGAGGCGTACAAAGAAGCCAAAGCCGCTTCATTGTCCCTAGTAGGGAAGAAACTGAAGGCTTATTATGAGTCCGTTCTAATGGACTCGGAGGAATAACATATGATCGACAGCAAGCTGATTGAGGAAAAGCCAGAGTACGTCAAAGAGGCCCTCGCCAAAAAGGGCTGGGACTTTGATCCGGCTCCCTTGCTTGAGTTTTTCAAGAAAAGAAAAAGCCTCTTGATCGAGGTTGAGGCCAACAAAGCCAAACAAAACAAACTCTCCGCGAGCGTCCCATCCGTGAAGAAGTCCGGCGGCGACGTCCAGGCAATCTTCACCGAGGTCAAGGAACTCGCCAAAGACAACAAAGAGAAGGAAGAGGAACTCAAGAGCATCGAGGAGAACATCTTCAACTCCATCGCCGTGCTTCCTAACCTTCCCGATCCCGATTTGCTCGGGGGCGGAAAAGAAAACAACCACCCGATTTATCACTTTGGCAAAGAACCGTCATTTGACGGCTTCAAGCCAAAGGACCACGTCGAACTTGCCGAGTCGCTCGGCCTCATCGACTACAAGAGAGCCGCCAAAATCTCCGGCAGCGGAACCTGGATCTACACTGGGAAAGGCGCTCAGCTTGAATGGGCCCTTCTCAATTACTTCATCTCCTCGCATCTTGCCGATGGCTATACCTTCATCTTGCCGCCGCACTTATTGAATGAGCAATCAGGCTTCACCGCCGGACAGTTCCCGAAGTTCAAAGAGGATGTCTTCTGGCTCGGTGGCACCGATCCAGCCAAGTTCATGCTTCCGACCGCCGAGACCGCTCTGGTAAACCTCCACCGCGACGAGATACTCTCCATTGACGATCTTCCAAAGAAATACTTCGCCTACACCCCTTGCTACCGTAAGGAAGCCGGGAGCTACAGGACCGACGAAAGAGGCTGCATCAGAGGCTATCAGTTCAACAAAGTCGAGATGGTCCAATACACCACCGACGATGGAAGCGACGCCGCCTTTGAGGAATTGGTCAAGAAGGCTCAGAAGTTAGTCGAGGGATTGGGGCTTTGCTACCAGCTCGACAAACTCGCGGCCGGCGATTGCTCCGCTTCGATGGCGAGAACCTACGACATCGAGGTCTGGATCCCGTCCATGCACATCTACAAAGAGGTCTCGAGCGTTTCCAACGCCAGGGATTATCAGGCTAGACGCGGCATGATCAGATACCGTGACCACGAAGGGAAGATTCACTACTGCCACACCTTGAACGGCTCTGGCTTAGCGACCTCCCGTGTCTATCCGGCCTTGCTTGAACAATTCCAGCAGGCTGACGGCTCCGTCATCATCCCTGAGGTCCTCCGTCCCTTCATGGGCGGCCTCAGCGTGTTAAAGCCAGTCGAAAAGAAATAAATTTCCGCTATAATAGAAAAGCCATCGCGAGGAGAACTTCTCGAACCAGGTCAGGACCGGAAGGTAGCAGCCTTAAGACTTGATCCCCTGTGCGGTGGTTTTTTGATGGTTTAAGGAAGGCAAAAGGCCTTCTTTTCTTATATAATGATCAGGATTATGAACGACATTGATTTCATGAACGCGGCCCTACTCGAAGCAAAGAAGGCTTTCAAAGAGGGTGAGATACCAGTCGGGGCCGTGATAGTGAAAGACGGAAAGATAATCTCCAAAGCCCATAACGAGAGAGAGAAGAAACACGACGTCTCTTCCCACGCGGAGATCGAAGCCATAAGACTGGCTGGGGAGAAGCTTGGCAACTGGAGGCTTGATGGCTGTGCCATCTATGTGACGTTGGAGCCTTGCCTCATGTGCGCCGGGGCCATCAGCCAGGCCCGGATCGAGCGTTTGGTCTATGCCTTGGACGATCCTAAGGAAGGGGCAATCAGTTCTCGTCAATTTATCTTTGCGGACCCCTCCGTCTCTTATCGGCCAATGGTAAACAAAGGCTTGCTCAAAGAGGAATCGTCCTTACTACTTAGCAAGTTTTTCTTCAATAGAAGAAATAAAATTTAATTCTTACCCTTAACTTCCGATTGCCACTACTCTTTTTGTCAGCGTATAAAAAATGGCAAAAAAAGTAGATAACAAGTGCCGTTTTGTGTGGTATATTCTTTCGGATTGGTAATGGCATGTTAGAACTTCAACACATATATAAAGATTACATTGTCAGCGATAAACCCTTTACGGCCTTAAAGGACATCACCTTGACCTTCCTCGACAAGGGCCTCGTCTGCATCTTGGGCCCTTCCGGATGCGGCAAGACCACCTTGCTCAACATGATCGGGGGACTTGACCATTACACCAAGGGCGATTTATTGATCGATGGCAAAAGCACCAAGGACTTCACCGACAGGGAGTGGGATGGCTACCGCAACGAAAGGGTCGGTTTCGTCTTTCAGAACTACAACCTCATAATGCACATGAACGTCATCTCGAACGTCGAGGTGGCTTTGATGCTGAACGGCATCAAGAAGGAAGAAAGAGAAGAAAGGGCCCTCAAGGCCTTGGAGATAGTCGGCTTAAAAGACGAAGCCAAGAAGAACCCTAACCAGCTTTCAGGCGGCCAGATGCAGCGCGTGGCCCTCGCCAGAGCCATCGTCAACAACCCCAAGATCATCTTGGCGGATGAGCCAACCGGGGCTTTGGATTCAAAGACATCGGTCCAGGTCATGGACCTTCTCAAAGAAATATCCAAAGACCGTCTTGTCATCATGGTCACCCATAACAAAGAGCTGGCCGACAAATACAACGACCGCATCATCGAGATGTTCGATGGCTCCATCACCAAAGACACCGCCCACGTGGATGATGAAGAGAAAACCGGCGCCAAAAAAGAGATCAACAAAAAGACCTCCATGAGTTTTTTGACCGCCATCAAAAGCTCGCTTCAGAGCATCAACACCAAAAAGACGAGGACGATATTGACCGCCGTGGCCTCGAGCTTTGGCATCATCGGAGTCGCTTTGGTCCTCGCGGTCAGCAATGGGTTTCAAAACTACGTCGATAACGTCGAAGCCTCTGTCGCCTCCAGCGTTCCGATCACCATCTCGCCAGTCATGGTGGACTACGGCTCGACCGCTTCCTCGCTCACCGACTATGACGAATACCCAACCGACAACAACGTTCAGGTCTATGACGCCTCGACATCTTCTTATGTTGTCCATAGAAACAAGTACGACCAAAACTACATTGACCAAGTAATAAAACCTTTGGTGAGTGATGGCTTGGCGACTTCGTATCTCGTGAACCGGAATGGCTTATCTTTTAACATCGTCACCCAGTCTGGGCTCGACTCAAACAGCAGCACCTACATGGAAGTCAGCCAATATACATCAGCCGGATTGTCCGGTTCTGTTTTGCAGTCCGTGACATCCTTGCCCGCCACGATCTTCCATGAAATCTATGGCGAGGAAAAAGGCATCAAGACGATGTATGACCTCATCTATGGCTCTTATCCAACAAGCGCCAACGAGCTGGTCCTCATCACCGACAAGTACAACCGCGTCGAAGCCTCGACCCTCAAAAACCTTGGGATCATCACCTCTGATTCAACCACCAAGACGATATCTTTCAAGGACATCGTCGACAACAAGAGATACAAAGCCTATCCGAACAGCGTCTTCTATGAGGACAACCCCAAGACCTATACGGAAAACGTCTACACGAACATCCACGTCAGCAACCCCGTTGAGGTCGCGAATGGCGGCGAGGTCGTCTTCGCCGGAGACAAGACCACAAGAAGCTTCAAGACCTACACGAGAACCAATCGCAATTCCGATGATTATTCCACTCTCTATAACAGCGGCAGAGAACATGAAGACCTTAGGATCGTCGGTGTCATTCGTCCCCGTGAAGACACCTACATCAACCTCATGCCTTCGTCCATCGGATATACCGCGGCCCTCAAAGACGAGTTCGTCGATGACACCCAGACCACCAACGTCGAAGCGATGGGCGAGGTGGCCGGAAACGCTTGGTGGGTCTCAAGCGACAAAGACGCCACAAGCAACAACCAAGACGGCTTAGACAAGCTGAATAAGTCTGTCAATTCCCTCTTAAGCACCTATTCTACGGCGATTTCTTCATCATCTTCGAGCGTGATAAGCACCTCTGACGTCGAGAGCATCGCCAAGGCTTTGACGTATGGATACTTCAATATGACCACCAATGACGCGGCCTCTAGAACCAGTCTCACCCACCCATCGAACATCGGCTCGTATCTCTATTCGAACTATCAGATAGGACACGACTTCCGAGAGAACCAGGTCGGTGATTTGATGAGCGATTTGTTGAGCAAGGACAGCGCCACAAGCAAGAAGGCTCAGACCACCTTGTTGAACTACATCATGAGCCCGGCTTTCTATCAGTCTGGGCATAGTGGCGACGATGATATCAACCTCATGGATTTCGTGGCCTATTTCGAATCGTATTCCTTGATAACGTCCATCCTCATTTTCCCTGCGAGCTTGACCACCAAGAGCAAGCTCACCGCCCGTCTAGATAACTACAACTACATCGATGGCAACCCCACCACCCCAAAGGATGAGTCCGAGCAGATCAAGTACAGCGACATCATGTCGGAGTTCACCTCCTCTCTTTCGGTTTTGATCGAGGTTATTTCCACCGTCCTTATCGTCTTCGCCGCCATCTCTCTAGTCGTCTCCAGCGTCATGACGGGTATTATCACCTATGTCTCTGTCATTGAACGAACGAAGGAAATAGGCATCCTCAGATCCTGTGGCGCGAGAAAGAAAGACATCACCAGACTCTTTGAGGCGGAGTGTAGCCTCATAGGCCTTGCGGCAGGCGTGATAGGCATAGCCTTCACGTATCTGGTCTCCTATCCTATCAACCTCATAATCGACCATATCTATCCGGGGCAGAACCTCAATTCCATCGCCTCGCTTAATCCGATCCACGCGGCCATCCTTCTTGTTTTGGCCGTCATCTTAGCCATGATATCCGGACTCATTCCTGCCATCATGGCCGCGAAGAAGGACCCGGTCGTCTGTTTGAGGAGCGAATGATAATAATGACCTCGAAGAAAAAAAGCGAATTCATCAAGTCGGTCCAAGAAGCCACGCCCATCGAAGCGGATTTCATGGTCGGTTTAACCGACGATGAGGTTGCGGGCAGAATCGATGAGGGTTTCACCAACAAGACCCAGAAGAAAGTCACAAAGACCTACTATCAGATCTTCGTCGACAACTTCTTTTCTTTCTTCAACCTCGTTTTCTTTGGGATCGCCATCCTCATGATGATCGCCCAGATGCCGATTACCTTCTATTTCTTCTTGGTCCCTATCATCTGCAATATCGTGATCGGTCTCATCGCGGACATACACGCGCGTATATTAGTGGATAAGCTCCGTCTCGTCACAGACCCCAAAACCACTCTCATGAGAAGCGGAAAAGAGGTCCAACTATCCAACGACGACGTCGTCCTAAGCGACATCATGGTCGTCAAAGCCGGAGACCAGATCTCTGCGGACGCCATATTGGTCAACGGGCACCTCAAGATGGATGAGTCTTTGCTCACTGGCGAATCCGAGGCCATCCAAAAGGGAATCGGAGACCAAATCCTTTCTGGTTCCTACGTCAAAAGCGGCAAGGCCTATGTGAGGGTCAACCGCGTTGGCATCGCCAACTACGCCGAAGGGCTTCAGGACTCCGCCAAGAAGTTCGATAGGCCGAACTCCGAGCTTAAGACATCGACCCTCAAGATCTTCTGGACCACCGGAATAATCGCGATCGTCATCTTCATCATGATGATCGTCACCTGGCTCATAAACGACCACGGAGAGATCAGCTATCAAAGCTATCAGCACTTCATCGAAGGAGCGTCTGGCTCTTTGGAGGCCATGATCCCGGCCGGCTTATATTTATTGACCTCGCTCACTTTGGCCATCGGCATCATCAACCTTGCCAAGAAGCGCATGAACGTCCAGGAACTCTACAGCATCGAGATGCTTGCGAGGGTCGACACCATCTGTTTCGACAAGACCGGCACGCTGACCGATGGCAGAATGTCCATCCGCGACATCTACAATTACTCGGAATACACCGATGACGAACTCGGTGATTTGTTGGCTTCCTTGATCGATGCGACGGGCGATGACAACAGCACCGCAAAAGCCCTCAAAAACGCCTATTCAAAACACACCCACGTCGCCGTCTCCAAAATTCCTTTTGATAGCGACCTCAAATACAGTTCCGCCAGCTTTGACGACATCGGCACCATCACCATGGGCGCCCCCGGCTTCGTCGAGGCCGAGAAGAATGAGATTGGCGAGAACCGCATCAACCAGCTAACCTCCAGAGGCAACCGCGTTATCGGTGTCTACTATTCCAAGAAGATGATCAAGAACAACGATATCCCCGCCAAAAATCGTTTAATCGCCGTAATATCCATGCAAGATCATATCAAAGATGATGCCAAACCCACGATAGATTGGTTCAAAAACAACGGAGTGGACGTTCGCATCATCAGCGGAGACAACCCTGTCACCGTCAGCGAGATATCCAACGAAGTCGGTGTTCCAAACGCCGCGAACTATGTCTCGATGGAAGGCGTCAAAGACGAAGAGATTCCAGATCTTGTCAAAAAGTACACCGTCTTTGGAAGGGTCAAGCCAGAACAAAAAGCCCTCATCATTTCCTCGCTTCAAGAAGAGGGGCACAAAGTCGCCATGACGGGGGATGGGGTCAATGACATCATCGCCCTCAAGACCGCCGATTGCTCAATCGCCATGGCCAGCGGCTCTTCGGCCGCCCGCAATGTCGCGCACATGGTCTCTTTGGACAATGACTTCTCTAAGCTTCCGGACGTAGTCGCGGAAGGAAGAAGGGTCATCAACAACCTTCAACGCGCGGCCTCTTTGTTCTTATCAAAGACGGTGTTCGCCATCGTCATCTCTTTGTTCTTCCTCGTCTATTCGTGGTGCGCAGGCGAAGGCTATGCCTATCCATTCAACACGAAGAACATGATGCCGTGGGAGATGATCACCATCGGGGCAGGCGGACTTCTCTTGTCCTTGCAGCCATCCAAAGAAAGGCTCACGGGCTCTTTTATGGGCAACGTTCTCTCGAGGTCCCTCCCGGCTGGGCTGGCCGAGATCCTCTGCGTCATCGTCCTTTACTCAATCCATCTCATATATCCAGACTTCTTGGATTATCCGACCTTCAAGTGTTTGGCCGTCATCTCTTTCACCGCGATCAGCTATCTGGTCTTATTACGCATCTCGTTGCCGTTTGATAAATATAGAGGCGTAGTCTTTGCCTCTCTCGTCATCATCGGCTTCATCTTCTTCGGGGCGGACATCTTTGTGTTTATCAATTTCCCCAACTCCTCATTCGCCAATCTCTTTGGCATTCATTACTCGGCTCTCAACCTAACTCAGTGGCTGGTCGTGGTCGGTTTGTTCGTTGTCTTGGTAGCGTTATATTTCGGCAGTGATGCTCTAGCGAGAAAACTTGCCAAAAACATGAATTTATTGGGAGATAAAAAATCATGAAAATCAATCCAGAAGTCGCCACAGCCTTAAAAGAAGGCCGCCCTGTCGTCGCCTTGGAGAGCACCATCATTTCGCATGGGATGCCTTATCCAAGAAACGTCGAGACCGCGATGCTCGTCGAAAAGACCGTGAGGGACAACGGGGCCATCCCAGCCACCATGGGTATCATCAATGGCGAGCCTATCGTCGGCATGAGCCCTGAAGAGATTGAGGAGTTTGGCAAAAAGAAAGGCATCGCCAAAGTCTCCAAGCGTGATTTCCCAATCGTGGTCGCCACCAAGAGATGGGGCGCCACCACCGTCTCCGCGACGATTCTCATGGCCAAGATGGCTGGAATCGAAGTCTTCGTGACCGGCGGCATCGGCGGAGTCCACCGCGGAGCCGAGCACACATTCGACATCTCCCGTGATTTGTTTGAGTTAGGCGCCGAGCCCGTCACCGTCGTCTGCGCCGGAGCCAAAGCCATACTCGACATTGATAAAACGCTAGAAGTGTTAGAGAGCCAAGGGGTAACTGTCCTATCATATAAAGAAAAGGACTTTGCGAACTTCTATTGCCGGGATTCTGGCAAGGGCGTTGACCACGTCTTCATGAGCCCGAAGGAAGCCGCCTCGATCATATTGGCCAAAAGAGACTACAACCTCTCCGGCGGCATTCTCATCTCCAACCCCGTCCCTGAAGAGGACGCTTTGTCTCACGAGTTCATCGACAAGATCATCGATGAGGCAGTCAAGGAAGCTGATGAGCAAGGCATCAAAGGCAAAGACATCACCCCGTTCTTGCTAAAGAGAATCGTCGAGCTTACGGGTGGGAAGAGCCTTGAAAGCAACATCCACCTCGTCGTGAACAATGCCGCGCTAGGGGCCCAAATCGCCAAAGAATACGCTCAGTTAAGGAAGGAACGGTGAGTAGAAGATGACAACGGAAGCCAAACTTAAATACGCGCTGAAGGAGATGATGCTCTCCAAGCCTTTGGAGGACATCAACGTCACGGTCCTTTGTGAGAAATGCTCCTGCCACCGCCAAACCTTCTATTACCACTATCAGGACATCTATGATCTCTTGGCGGCCATTTTCCTCAACGAGAAAGTCGAGGGCTTAGAGCAAGCCACCACCATCAAAGACGCTTTGTATTCTTTCTTAGGATATGCCAAGACCAACTTCGTCTTCCTCCGTTCCAGCTATAACTCGGCCGCGCATGACCTCGTCGATGACTTCTTCTATGGGAAGATGCTCACCAAGATGTTCGTGATCCTGAGCCAAGACGACAAAGAGGGGCTCAGCAAAGACGGTTATCGTTCTTTGGCCAGAAGGTTCTCGAGGATCGTCGGCGATGAGTTCGGCTACTCCTTTAAGGACGTCTCCATCACCCCGGGGAGATTCGAAAGAAGCATGAAGAAGTTCATAGACGGATCGTTGGAGATCGTCTATCCCGCTTTAGTGGAACTCGCCCATCAGGAGAAAAAAGGAAAATGATAGATTTCGATTACGTCAATCCGACAAGGATCATCTTCGGTCATAAAGCAGAAGACAAAATCGCTGACGTTTTACAAGGATATGGCTTCAAAAAAGCCCTTATTGTCTATGGAGGCGGCTCCATCAAAAGAAGCGGCCTTTATCAAAACGTCATCAATAAACTCGACTGGAAAGGCATATCTCACGTTGAGGTTTCCGGTGTTAAGCCAAACCCAGACCGCCGCTTTGTCTTGCTGGGCCGTGACCTAGCCAGGAATGAAAACGTCGACTGCGTTTTAGCTATCGGAGGCGGCTCGGTCATCGATGTCGCGAAAGGCATCGCCGCAGGTTATTACTATGACGGCGACCCCTTTGACTTCAACCTCCACAAAGCCGTCCCGAAGAAATGTCTTCCAGTCGGCTCAATACTTACCATCGCGAGCGCCGGCAGCGAGTCTAGCGACTCCTGTGTTATCTCGGATGAGGAGAAGCATATCAAATCGGGTTTCAACACCCCTTTGAATAGGCCGTTGTTCACAATTGAAGATCCAGAACTCACATATTCAGTCTCACCATACCAGACCGCGGTTGGCATAACCGACATCATGATGCATTCGTTGGAGCGTTACTTTAACAAAAGCGAGAGCGAGATGCTCTCCGATGCCTGGGCTTTGTCATTATGCAAAGACGTCATGAGCCATGGCTTAGGCGCTTTGAAGAACCCTGAGTCTTATGATGACCGGGCTGCCTTGATGCTTGATTCATCCTTGTCGCACGATGGGCTTACCGCTTTGGGCAAGAAAGCCCCATTCGTCGTCCACCCGCTTGAACACGGCTTATCTGGATACAAAGAAGACGTCGCCCATGGGGCTGGGATAGCCATCTGCTATCTAGGCTGGGCCCGTTATGTCTATAAGAAAGACACCGAGAAGTTCGCTAGACTGGCGAGAGTTTTGTTCAACGTTGATGTAGAAGATGACGAGAAAGCCGCTATAATGGGGATACGTGCGATGAGAGACTTCTATGTTTCGATTGGCATGCCGACGTCCCTTGAGGAAGTCGGGATCACTGAAAACGAGCTTCCGATATTGGCTTCCCTAGTTAGCGGCAACGGTACACGTGTGATTGGCTGTTGCCCCCAATCACTAGAGCAGAAAGACATTTTGGCGGTTTATCGCCTATGCCTAAAAGCCTAAGGAGGTTTTATTTATGAAAAAGAACGATGCGATGGGTTATGTGGCCTATGGTTTGATGATAGCCATCGGTTTGATCGTTGGTTTTATCGTCTTGAGGCCGGTTTTCTCGACCTATTACAACTACGCCCCACTTCCGCCGGTGGT